>DAORUN010000017.1:0-6214 GCA_035433205.1 Thermoflexales bacterium
GCACTCTAAACCGTCTTCCGTCCCTCGTCTCTCTACATCTCCAGCAGCACCTTCAACACGCCCTTCTCGTGCGATTTTTTCATGGCGAGAAGGGCGTCTTTTAATGGGTAGCGGGCGTGAATCATGGGCAGAACGTTCACCCGTTTTTGCGCCATCAGCCGCAACGCAGGCGCAAATGGCCCGCACCGCGACCCAACGATTGTGATTTCGTCCACCACGATCATGGTCATGTCTACCTGCGGCATTCCAAAGTAGGTACTTTTCAAAACCATTGTTCCGCGCGGGCGCAAAAGCTGGCGGGCGGTCTCAAAGCCGCTGGCAGAGCCGGTGACTTCCACGACCACATCAAACCCGCGCAAAAGGTTCAGCCGCGAAAGATCCGCCAACTCCGAGTCGGCCATCAGCCGGGTTGTTTTGATGTTTTGCTCGCCCAAAATTTTTAGCCCGGCGGGGTGGCGGCCAAACACGGTGAGGTCGCACGGGATGGTGTTGAGCGCCATCGCGCACAGCATCCCCAGCTTGCCATTGCCCAGCACCGCCACGCGGTCGGTGGGTTTGATGTGAACCTGTTCGAGGATATTGCACGCGGCGGCCAGCGGCTCGGTAAACACGGCCTCGTCATCGCTGACAGAATTTGGCACGATGTGCAAATTTGCCAGCGGCAGGCGGGCATACTCGGCAAAAACGCCATCCAGCCGGTAAATGCCCAGCGTGCTGCGCGATGGGTCTTGCGACCGCTCAAACCAATTGCGCGCCGGTGAGCCGGGCGGGGTGGTGTTTATCTCGCCCACCACGCGCATCCCCGGTTGGATGGGGCTGTCATTGGCGCGGACTTCTTCCACCACGCCCACAAACTCATGCCCTAGAACACCGCGGTATCCCTTGTAGCCTTTGACCAATTCCTGATCTGTGTTGCAAATTCCCGCGCGGGTGATGCGGATGAGCGCCTCGCCGGGCGCGGGTTGCGGTTTGGGGTGGTTGGTCGTGAATTGGGGGCCGGTATCGGTTAAAAGCAGGGCTTGCATAGATGCGATTGTAATGGGTAAGGTGTAATGTGTAATTTGCGTCTTACACCTTACACGTTACAAAATTTCCGCTACCTCGGTGTGCCCGCCTGCCAGCGCAAAATCGCGGGCGGTTTTGCCGTCATCGGTTTTGGCGGCTTTGTTTGCGCCATGCTTCAAAAAGAGCCGCGTCATCTCTGGGTTGCCGTTTTGGGCGGCGGCATGAAGCGGGGTGAAGCCGCCTTCCTGCGTCGCGTTCACATCCGCCCCATGAGCGAGCAGCTGTTTGGCTATTTCCACGTGATTCCCAGCGGCGGCGGCGTGGATGGCCTGCACTTTTTGCGCGTTGTTCGCGCGCTGGCTCACATTTGCGCCTTTGCCGAGGAGATACCGCGCGGTCTCGGTGTGGCCAAAGAACGCGGCCAGCCCAAGCGGGTAAAACCCATCACCCGCATAGGCGTTGAGTTGATCGGGATGCGCCTCAATCAAAGCGCGGAGTTGTTTAAGCTGGCCGGTGGCGCTGGCTTCAAACACGTTTAGCGCCGCGCCACGCTCAATCAGCAGGTGGGCGATGGCGCTCTGGCCGTAATAGGTGGCTATCAACACAGCCGAGGTTCCATCTGCCGTTTTGGCGTTGACAAGGCCGGGGTTGGCCTTTAGCATTTCCAGAACTGCCTCGGTCTTGCCTTGCTTGATCTTTTCAAGAAAATCGTTTGTGGTGTTCATGCGCGTTGCGTAATTGTAATTTGTTCGCCCATAGCTGGCAATGGATGGTCGAAAGATCGGAATTGTGCTATCCTGCGGGGAGCGCACTGAAAAAGCGCGTTTGAAAAATCAGGCTTGCCGCTGGATTGATCAAACTGGGGTATGTTCTTTTGAAGATCGTGGATTTCTAAAAGGCACTCTGGCGAGATCGGGGAGGATATGGATGAATATTGGTTTGCAGAAGATGGCGCAGGTTGCTGGGGCGCTCATTTGCGTGGCTGGTTTACAGATGGCCGTTGCGCCGGGCGTGGCTCACGCGCAAACAAACCCGCCGCCCAATCATGACCCTCAGTTGAGCTGTGTTTCCACCGAGGTGGCTTATTACGATCAGCAAATAAGCAGCAGCCCCGATATGACCGAAGACTATGTTTGCCGCGCCCGTTTGTATATGGGCAAAAAAGAGTGGGATAAAGCGGCGGACGATTTGGATAAAGCCGTTGACCTGAACCCCAAATATGCCTCTGCCTTTATTTGGCGCGGTTTGCTCAAGGGAATTCGTGGCGAATCGCTCATGGGCATGAACGACCTGAACAAGGCGATCAACTTGGATGACCAAAATGCGTTTGCCTATTACCAGCGCGGAAATTTGCAAATACGGCGCGGGTTTTATTACATGGCCATCAACGACTTTGATGAAGCCGTGAAATTGGATGACACCTTTGCAGACGCGTATTATGCGCGCGGGCTGACCAACTTTATTCAAAATGACTGGGGAAAATCGGTTGATGATTTAACTCTGGCGATTGACCGCGACTCCGGCCATGTGAACGCGCATGCGCTGCGAGCGTTGATTTATCAATTGGGGACTTTTGCAAAAAACGCCATTCCAGATTACGAGAAATTGACCGAGCTTTTGCCAAACAAGGCCGCCTATTATTGCGAGCTTGCTGTTTTGTATCAAAATGAGAAAGAAACAAAAAAGAGCGCGCAAAATGCGCGTGAATGTTTGCGCTTGAATCAGGCAAGCTATGACCAATATGTCTATAACCGCGGTTTGAACAATTTGGATACAGGTTTGGATGCCTCTGTGAGCATTGCAGATGTCATCAAGGATTTGAGTGACAGGCTGACGAATTCTCCGAACGATACGAGTTTGCTGGCAGAGCGGGCGCAAGCGTATTTGGCCCAAAAGCAATACGAGCGAGCCATCGCCGACCTTACAAAAGCCATCAAACTGGACCCCCAAAGTGATAAGTTATATTCTTTGCGGGCGCAGGTGTATATCGCGCGGGGCGATGCGCGGCGCATGATGGCAGATTTGGACAGCGCAGTTCAGGTCATGCCAAAAGAAATAAGCAATTACCTGATGCGCGGGGCGGTTAAATTTGCGCTGAAAGACACGCGAGGCGGGTTGGCAGATTTAGACAAGGCGGTGGAAATTGCGCCAAACAATGCGCGCGTGCTAACCGTGCGAGCCGGCTTTTTGGCAGACATGGGCAAATTTGATGATGCGCGAAAAGACCTTGAAAGAGCCAGAAAAATTGACCCTGAAAACGAGGCGGTTCACTATGTCTTTGCCTTGCTTGAAATAGCCTACGCCCGCGACCCAAATTCCACCCAGGCCACATCTGGCATGTCGCTGAACCGCGCAGAAGACGATTTGACAATTGCCATTGCCTATAACCCGCTTCGGCCCGAATATTATTATTGGCGCGGGTTTCTCACTTCGAGCAGGGGAACCCCGGAAATGCGCAACCGGAGCTTGGGTGATATGACTCAGGCCATCCGGCTTAATCCTAAGTGGGTTGCGCCTTTGCTAGACCGGGGGTATTGGTATTTGGATGACGACCAGCTTGACAAGGCCAGCATGGATGCCGAAAAAGCTTTTCAACTTGAGCCTAAAAATGAGGATGTTCTGGTTTTGCGGGCAAGCATTCGTTTGGCCAAAGGCGATCTGACATTTGCTTTGGATGACATCAATCAGGCGCTCAAAATAGATGCAAAATATGCCTATGCCTATTGTATGCGTGGCTCCATCAACGCGCAAATGAATCGAAAGCCGCAGGCCATATCAGATTATCGGCTGTGCCGGACATACAGCACAACCACCGGCCTCAAGAATATGGCCGAATCTGCCCTGGCAAAACTCGGCGCAAAATAATATGGCCGATGCGGCGCTTGAGACGTGTAAAATCAAACAAATAATTGGTTGTTGGTTGTTGGTTGATGGAGCGGCGAGCGCTCAATTGAATCGCCCATTGTCTGAAGACAATTGTCTGGCATTAACTAACGACCAATAACCAACAACCAATAACGAGCAACTAACATCATGAAACTACACGAATATCAAGCCAAACGCATTTTCGGTGAGTACGGCATTGCGGTGCCGCGCGGCGTGGTTGCAGACACACCTGCTCTGGCGCGCGCCGCCGCCGCGCAAATCGGTCTTCCGGTTGTCATCAAAGCGCAGGTGCTCACGGGCGGGCGGGGCAAGGCTGGTGGCGTAAAAGTTGCCAAAACGCTGGATGAGGTTGAGGCCAAAGCCAAAGACATCCTCGCGCTCAGCATCAAAGATATTCCGGTGGAGAAAGTTCTGATTGACCCCGCCGCCAACATCAAGCACGAGATTTACCTGGGCGTGACGATGGACCGCCCCAACCGCCGCGCTTTGCTCATGGCCTCTGCCGCGGGCGGGATGGATATTGAGGAAGTGGCGGCCACCACACCAGAAAAAATCATTCGCGTGCATGTTGACCCCTTCATTGGGATGCCGGATTATTTGGCGCGAGACGTGGCGGTTAACCTTGGCTTGCCCAAAGAGCTTTGGAGCGACTTTGTGGCGATTGCGCTGGGGTTGGTGAAGTGCTACGCCGAAAAAGATTGCTCGCTGGCCGAGATCAACCCGTTAGCCATCGTAGAGCAAGACGGCAAGCAAAAACTGATGGCGCTGGACGGCAAGATGGTGATTGAGGACAACGCGCTGTATCGCCATCCCGAACTGGAGGCCATTCGCAACCCAGACGAGGAAACCGCCGCTGAGAAAACCGCCCGCGAAACGGGCATCAACTTTATTTCGCTGGATGGAACCATTGGCTGCATGGTGAACGGCGCGGGGCTGGCCATGGCAACGATGGACATCGTGAATTTTTACGGCGGCACACCGGCCAACTTCCTGGATGTGGGCGGCGGCGCAAAAGCCGATAAGGTTGCCAGCGCCATGCGCTTGATTCTGTCTGACCAGAAAGTGCGCGGTGTGTTGATCAACATTTTTGGCGGCATCACCCGCTGCGATGAAGTGGCAAAAGGCGTGGTTGAGGCCATGAACATTGTGAAGCCAACCGTGCCAATTGTGGTGCGCCTGGTTGGCACAAACCAGGAAGAAGGCAACCGCATCCTTGCCAGCGCAAACATGGCTACCGCCAGCACCCTTGGCGAAGCCGCGCAGAAAGTGGTGGAACTCTCCAAGTAAATACAAACTGACAAGCTGAAGGGGTGGCCGGGTTGACAAGGTGATCGCATCACCAAGTCGTCATGTCACCCCTTCAGCTTGTCATGAGCATGATGAGAACAGAGATACGAATCGCCCTGCCATCCAAAGGCAGGTTGCAACTTTCCACGTCTGAATTTTTGGCCGCGTGCGGGCTGGGCGTAAAACAATCTGTGACGCGCAGCTATGTTGGCAGCATTCCGGCTTTGCCCGGCGTCACCGTGATTTTGCAACGCCCACGAGACATCGTGGTGAGCGTGGCGAACGGCGGCGTGGATTTTGGCATCACCGGGTTTGATGTGGTGCAAGAGGCAAACGTGAACGGCGCGGTGCGCGTGATTCACGACGCGCTTGGCTTTGGCCGGTGCCGCATCGTGGCCGCGGTGCCAGAAAGCTGGCCGGTAAAAAAGATGGCCGACCTGGCCGATTTTGCCCGCACGTTGCCGCATCCGTTGCGGGTAGCCTCGGTTTTCCCGCACCTCACCAGAGAATTTTTGCGTTCGCACGGCGTCAACCCCATCAGCCTGATTGAAGCCGAGGGCAGTTTGGAAGTGGTGCCAGAGATTGGCTACGCCGATATGATTGTGGACGTGGTGGAGACCGGCGCAACGCTGGCGCAAAACCGCCTGCGCGCCATTGAGGATGGCACGATTCTTAAAACGCAATCGTGCCTCATCGCCAACCGCGAATCGCTCAAGCGGCCAGAGGTGATGCGGGTGGCCGAGACCGTGCTGGAATACATCGAGGCGCACTTGCGAGCCGAAGATCAATTTATGATTTTTGCCAACGTGCGCGGCGAATCGTTTGAGGCGGTGGGCCACACCGTGACGACCCAGACCACGCTGGGCGGCTTGCAAGGGCCAACCATCTCGCGCATTTACCCCAACCCCGCGCATGTGCAAGACCACGCGGGCGAGTGGTTCTCGGTCAATATCGTGGTGGGCCGCAGCGGGCTGACCGATGCCATTCAGCAAATGCGCGGCATCGGCGGGAGCGGCGTGGTGGTCACACCCATCAC
>DAORUN010000017.1:6314-10608 GCA_035433205.1 Thermoflexales bacterium
AAGCGCTCAGGGCGCTACATTTCATGGACATCACCACTCTCATCCCCGCGCACCTGCGCAGTATGCGCCCGTATGTGCCCACGCCGCCCGCGAGGGCGGGGCAGATAAAGCTGGACGCGAACGAAAATTTGTTGCCGCCCTCGCCGCGCGTGCTGGAGGCCATCGCCACCACGCCGCCAAATTTGTATCCCGACCCAGACCAGAACGAATTGCGCGAGGCGCTGAGCGAGTTTGTGGGCGTTCCAAAAGAGCTTATTCTTGCGGGCGCGGGTGGCGATGAGATTTTGGATTTGGTCGCGCGGCTGTTTTTGAGCGCGGGTGATGTGGCGTTGGACACGCCGCCCACCTTTGGCGTGTTCAAGGCGCTGGCAGATGCGCTGAATGCGCGGTATGTGCCGGTTCAGCGCCACGCCGATTTTTCGTTGGATGTGGACGCGATTGAACGCGCGGTGCAGGCCAACCCCGGCGCAAAACTTTTGTATGTGTGCAACCCTAACAATCCAGACGGCTCCATCACCAGCGAAGAAACACTTTTAAGGGTGTTAAAACTTCCGCTGGTGGTTTTGTTGGATGAGGCGTATATTGAGTTTAGCGGGCAAAAAAGTTTGGCAGGGTGGGTGATGGCGCACCCGAATCTCATCGTTTTGCGCACGTTTAGCAAACTGGCCGGGCTGGCTGCTTTGCGCGTGGGGTATGGCATTTTCTCGCCGCAGATTGCGCCGCATGTGTGGAAGATCAAGCAATATTTCACGCCAAACGCATATGCGCAGGCGGCGGCGGTGGCCGCGCTTCAAGATCAGCCGCACATGCAGGCCGCCGCGCGGGTCATCATTGGGGAGCGCAACCGCATGGGTGAGGCGCTGAGCGAGTTGGGCTGGATTCATCCGCTGCCCAGTTATACAAATTTTTTGTTGTGCAAGGTGGATGGCAACGCCAAAGAAGTGCACGCCTATCTTGCCCAGCGCGGCATCCTCACGCGCTATTTTGACCGCGAGGGTTTGCGCGAATACGTGCGCATCAGCGTGGGCAGGCCAGAGCACACTGATGAGTTGGTGCGGGCGCTCAAAGAAATGTGAGGTGTTGGTTATTGGTTGATAAATTTGTCCATCAACCAACAACCAATAACCAACAAAAAACAATGAGTAACTCAAGAAAGAAAATTGTGGCGCTGGCTGGCGGCGTGGGTGGCGCAAAGCTGGCGGATGGGTTGGCGAAAGGCGTGGATGCAGACCTCACCGTGATTGTGAACACGGGCGACGATTTCTCGTTGTATGGCCTGCATATTTCGCCGGATGTGGACACGGTGATGTATACGCTGGCTGGGCTGGCGAACACCGAGACCGGCTGGGGGCTGGCCGGTGACACGTTTCAGAATTTTGCCATGCGCGAGAAATACGGGCAAGCCCCCTGGTTTCGCATCGGCGACCTGGACATGGCCACGCATGTGCTGCGCAGCGAACTTTTGGCGCAAGGAAAATCACTCAGCCAAACTACCGCGATGCTGGCGGGCAGCCTGGGTGTGGCGGCGGCCATTTTGCCCATGACCAATGACCGCGTGCGCACAATGGTTGAAACGCCGGATGGGGTTTTGCCATTTCAGGAGTATTTTGTAAAGCAACGCTGGCAGCCGGTCGCAAAAGCCATCCGCTTTGATGGAATTGAGAAGGCCGTGCCCGCGCCCGGCGTGTTAGAGGCGATTGGCGCGGCGGACTTGATTGTGTTCTGCCCGTCTAACCCTTACTTGAGCCTTGACCCAATTTTGAATTTGCGCGGCCTGCGCGAGGCGCTTAGGAACGCCCGCGCAAAAATCGCGGCGGTCTCGCCCATCGTGGGCGGGGAAGCCATCAAAGGGCCAGCTGCCAAAATTATGCGCGAGCTGGGGATTGAGCCATCGCCGGTGGCGGTGGCGCGGCATTATGCCGACCTGCTGGATGTGTTTGTGCTGGACGGGCTGGACGCCGAGCATGCGCCCGCGATTGACGCGCTGGGTTTGCGCACGCTGGTCACGAACACCATCATGCGCTCGGTGGAGGATAGGGTGGAGTTGGGGTGCAAGATTTTTAAGCGAATGATGGACGATAGACCATAGACGATGGACGATGTGCGAACTCTATCGTCCATCGTCCATCGTCCATCGTCTCTTCAGCGCCATCTCGTATTTCTCCGGCGTGTCCACGTCCAGCAAAATTGCCTCGTCGTCAATCTCAATCTGGTGGATGGCGTCCGGGTGGGCCATGAGCACATCGCGGGGGTTTTGCTTTGGCCCAAGCGCGAGCAACTCTGCCCAGAGCGAACGCGCAAATAGCACAGGATGACCGCGCTGGCTTTTGAACTTGGGGACGACGATCTCGCACTCGCGCGGGTCGCAGGCGTTCATCACGTTTTGCAAAATGCCCGCCGTGAGCAGCGGCATGTCGCCGGGGATGATGAGCGTGGCTTTTAACTGGTCATACAGGTCAGACCGCCCCAAAGCGATCAACCCCGTTTTGACCGATGAAAGCATTTCACCCTGTGCGTGATGCGCGTTGTGCGCCAGCGTGACACGCTCGCGCAGAGGCGCGGGGATGGCCGCCTGCGCGCGCTCACGGTCGTGGCCGGTGACGAGAACAATCGGCGCACAACCGCTGGCGGCGACCTCGCGCAGAACGCGGGCAATCACGGTCTCATCGCCAAAGGGCTGAAGCAGTTTGTTGGCCCCAAACCGGGTGGATGCCCCAGCGGCTAAAACAATTGCGGCGATGCGGTGTTTTGTGTTGATGGGGAAAGTGTACCCGCAAGAAATAAGAAATGAGAAATAAGAACTGCCCTTGCGCATCATGCCCCTTGAACCCACTAACCTCGCAGGCCAACCTGCGAGGTTTTAATCTTCGGTAAGCCCAGTAAGAAAACTAAGCCAACGCTATTTTCTTAGCTCTCGTTTCTTATTTCTAAATCCAGTGCGGCTAAAATGCCCGTTCATGAATCGTAATGGGGGCAAGCCCCACATTTACCTGGATCACTCGGCCACCACGCCAGTTGCGCCCGAAGTTTTGGCCGCCATGCAACCGTTTTTCTCTGAGACGTTTGGCAATCCGGCTTCAATTCACGCGTTTGGCCGCGCGGCGGCGGGGGCGTTGGATGAGGCTCATCTGGTGGTGGGTTGCGCCATCAACGCCCGCGCCAGCGAGGTTGTTTTTACCGGCTGCGGGAGCGAGGCCGACAACATGGCGTTGCGCGGTATCGCTTTGGCGCAACGCAAAAATGGACGCGGCGGCCATTTGGTCATTGCCCGCGCCGAACATCACGCGGTGGAGACAACCGTCGAACAATTGCGTGACTTGTTTGGGTTTGACGTGCAATTTATCCCGGTGGATGGCTGCGGGCAGGTGAACCCCGATGACATTGCGGCGGCCATCCGCAAAGATACCGCGCTGGTGAGCGTGATGCTGGCGAACAACGAGGTCGGCTCTCTCAACGAGGTGAGCGCCATTGGCAAAATTTGCAAAGAGTGCGGCGTGCCGCTGCACACCGACGCGGTGCAAGCGCCCGCGTATTTGCCGCTGGATGTGAACGAGTTGAATTGCGATGCGCTTTCGATGTCGTCGCACAAAATTTATGGGCCGAAGGGCGTGGGCGTGCTTTATTTGCGCGAGGGCACGCCCTTTGTGCCCACCCTCACCGGCGGCGGGCACGAGCGCGGGCGGCGAGCGGGCACGGTGAATGTGGCGGGCGCGGTGGGCACGGCGGCGGCCATCAAATATGTCTCGCGCGAACGAGAAGCGCAGGCCGTGCGGCTTGCGACTTTGCGGGATGGGTTGATCGCGGGAGTTCAGGCCAGCGTTCCCCAGGCGATGCTGAGCGGGCATCCGCGCCAACGGCTGCCCCATCACGCCAGTTTTGTGTTCAAAAATGTGGATGGCGAATCGTTGCTGATGGCGCTGGACGTTGAGGGGATCGCGGTGAGCACGGGCAGCGCGTGCACCTCCGGCGACCCGGAGCCGTCATCGGTTTTGGTGGCGATGGGTGTTCCGCGTGAGTGGGCGCTGGGCGGGTTGCGGGTTACGCTGGGGTATGGCACAACCCAAGCCGATGTAGACGCATTTTTGGCCGTTCTTCCAAAGTGCGTGGAGCGGGTGCGGAAAGCGGCGGACTGGAAATGAGACGGAAGACGGAGGACGGAAGACGGACTCGGTTCCGTCCTCCGTCTTCCGTCATTGAGATATGACAAAAGCACGAGTAGTTGTCGCGATGAGCGGCGGAGTGGATTCTTCGGTGGCGGCGGCCTTGCTGGTAGAGCAGGGTTACGAGGTCATCG
>DAORUN010000017.1:10708-37983 GCA_035433205.1 Thermoflexales bacterium
GTGGATTCTTCGGTGGCGGCGGCCTTGCTGGTAGAGCAGGGTTACGAGGTCATCGGCATCATGCTGCGTTTGTGGGCCGAGGAAGGCTTGAATGAGGTGGGCAAACCCAACACAAACCGGTGTTGCGCCCCAGAAGCCGTGGCCGATGCGCGGGCCATCGCCAACCAGCTTGGCATACCGTTTTACGATATTCACGCCGAGAGCGTGTTTAAGCAGCGCGTGGTTGACTCCTGGGTGGAGGCGTATGCCCGCGCCGAAACGCCCAACCCGTGCCTGAATTGCAACCGGAGCATTCGTTTTGGCTTTCTCATGCAAAAGGCGCTGGCGCTGGGGGCGGATTTTTTGGCGACGGGGCACTATGCGAAAGTCACGCAGACGATGGACGATGGACGATGGACGATGGCGGAAGATCGTCCATCGTCCATCGTCTATCGTCTGCACAAAGGGCTTGACCCCCGCAAAGACCAGAGCTATGTGCTGCATGTGCTGGGGCAGAAGGATTTGGCGCGGGCGATGTTCCCGTGCGGGGGATATACCAAGCCGCAGGTGCGCGAGCTGGCGCGAAAGTTTGGCTTGCCCACCGCCGAACGCGCGGAGAGCCAGGATTTGTGCTTTCTTACTCAAGGAGATTACCGCGGTTTTTTGACGCGCAATGCGCCGCACGTGGCCGCGCCGGGAGCAATTATTAACACGCGCGGTGAAAAACTAGGCACGCACGAAGGCTTGCCGTTTTACACGGTCGGCCAGCGCAAGGGCATTGGCATCGCCGCAACCTCATCCAACACAAAACCCATGTTTGTTTTGCGGATGGATGCCGCGACCAACGCGCTGATTGTTGGCCCCGCCGAGGAGCTGGGGGTGCGGCGCATTCGGGCGCGGGTGATGCATTACGTGTCCGGCGAGGTTCCATCTGCAGAAATGCAGTGCATGGTGAAGGTGCGCTACAAGGCCAAAGAGATGCCCGCCACGTTGCGGCCTTGCGCCGATGGCGGGGCGGTGATAGAGTTTGATGAGCCATCGCGCGATGCCACGCCCGGCCAGGCGGCGGTGGCGTATGTTGGCGATGAAGTGATCGGCGGCGGCATTATTGCGCCGCAGAGCGAGTGGGGCAATTAATTCTGATCCACTTCTTTTTTGATCATTTGTAAAACACGCTTTAGCGGCGCAATATCGCTTTCGCAAATGGTATAAATTTCCTCTGGGTCTATATGCGCGTAATCGCGAGCCAAAATATCGTGTGTGCTTTTTTAACGCCGGGCCAGTGAATTTCTGGGTGTTTATTAAGCGCCTTGCCTTGCGTAATTTTATCAATCTTCTTGATGCTTTCGCCGATGACGATCAACATCATGGCAATTGAATCCAGCCGATCAAGGCCCTCGTCGGTTGCTGTTAAATCTTGCGCAGAAGAAATTCCCTTAAAACGGCGTTCAATTCGGCGGATGGCTTCCTCAATCTCGGTGATTTCGTCGAAAACCAAAGCGCGGTCATACATACACCGCCTCTTGGTCAATCCGGCTTTTGAGAAAAGCGTTCATGCCGGGGCGATAGCGCACCACATCCACCGGATGATGAAGAAGTGATTCAAGTTCGGCCTTGAGCGCTGCCCGCAAAAACAAGTTGGGTGCCATCTCCACAACCACATCAATATCGCTTTGGTTGTTGGCATCGCCACGCGCAACGGACCCAAAAATGCCAAGACGCGTTACGCCGAAACGAAATCGCAGGGGCTACTTTAATGCGCTTAGCTGGCGCAATACTTCTTTGCGCGATATGACATCGGCATTCATGATCGGATTGTATCCTCTTAATTGTACCTATAATCATCTTATTTAGGAAAAATTTATGGCGGTAAAAAACAAAAGATTAACCAGCAACAAAGCCGCAAAAACCAGCGCGAAAAATATCGCCTGGGATTTGAGCGAGTTGTTCAGCGGCCCAACCGACCCGGCGATTGAGCAAAAACTGAGCGCGGTGATGGCCAGGGCCGATGCGTTTGAGAAGGAATTTCGCGGCACCATTTCTGTGCCGGGCGGACCAGATGCCGAGCATGTGTTTGACATGCTCCGCGAATCGGAAGCGATTCAGCAGGACTTTACCAAGATTGCGTATTACGCCCATTTGCTTTTTGCCGCAGATACCACGCCCGAATTGCACCGCGGTTTGGTGAGCAAGATGGATGAGGCGGAATCGGCGTTGCGGAATAAGACGCTGTTCGCCGATCTCGAATGGCTGGCGTTGAGTGATGATGACGCTGCGCGTGTGGCCGGCCATCCAACTTTGCAAAATTACCGGCATTATCTGGATTCTGCGCGGCGGTTCAAACCGCACACGTTGAGCGAGGCCGAGGAAAGGTTGATGAACGAGAAGGACCTGACCGGGATCGCGGCGTGGCAGCGGTTTTTCTCGGAATTTAGCAGCGCCACAAAATTTAAGGTGAAAGTGGCCGGAAAGATGCGCGAGCTAAACCAGAGCGAAGTTTTGGCTTTGTTGCGCAATCCCAATCGCGCCACCCGCCAAGCCGCGTGGCAGGCGTTTTACGGCAAGCTGGGTGAACACTCGGATGTGCTTTCGTTTGTTTATGACACGCGGTTTAGCGATCATTTGATCTCTGGCCGCCTGCGCGGATACGAAAACCCAATGCAGCCGCGCAATTTGGCGAATGAAATTGACGAGTCATCGGTGAAGGCGATGCTGGCCGCAGTGGAGCAAAACTACCCGGTGGCGCACCGCTACTGGAAGTTGAAAGCCAAATTGATGGGGCTGAAGAAGCTGGAACTGTTTGACCAGTATGCGCCGTTATTCAACGCCAGCGAAAAAATTACGTATGACGAATCGCGCAAGCTGGTGCTGGATGCGCTCAATCGTTTCTCGCCATTGTTTGGCGAGACCGCCCAGCGGTTTTTTGATGGCAACTGGATTGACGCCGACCCGCGCGCGGGCAAGCGGGGTGGGGCGTTTTGCGCCAGCGTTGGGCCAGAGCATCATCCGTATATTTTGGTGAATTACAACGATGATATGCGCGATGCGGCCACGGTGGCGCACGAGATTGGGCACGGCATACACGGCGAACTTTCGCGCGGGCAGAGCATTGTGAATTACTTCCCTTCGCTGCCGGTGGCCGAAACCGCCAGCGTGTTTGCCGAGATGCTGGTGTTTGACAGCATGTTGGAGCGCATCACCGCGCCAGACAAGCGGCTGGCCCTGATTTGCGGCAAGCTGGAGGACAGCTTTGCCACCGTGTTCCGCCAAACGGTGCTCACCCGCTTTGAGGAGCTGGTGTATGCCGCGCGGGCGGGCGGGCGGCTGAGTGCGGAACGCATTGGCGAGATGTGGATGAAGGCGAATGCGCCGTATTACGGCAAAAATGTCAATCTCACCGCCGGGTATGAGCGGGGCTGGTCGTACATCCCGCATTTTATAAACACGCCGTTTTATTGCTACGCCTACGCCTTTGGCGAGCTTTTGGTGCTGGCGTTGTATGGCATGTATCGGCGGGCAAAGGCAGATGGCACAGCCGAAGAGTTCAAACGCAACTACACCGCCATGCTCTCGGCGGCCAGCAGCAAATCCCCTGCCGATCTGGTGGCGATGATGGGGATTGATATTCACGATGCCAGCTTCTGGCAGGTGGGTTTTGACGAGCTGGCGCGGCTGGTGAGCGACGCAGAAAGACTGGCGGGAAAAGTGAAGAAAGGGTGAGGGGCAAAGAGCGCAAGAAAACCCATCACCCCAAAAGCGACAACCAATAACAAGAACAGGAGACAAAAATATGAGCAAGGCAGTGACAATTACAGACACAAATTTTGAGACCGATGTGACCAAATCCAAAGGCGTGATGCTGGTGGACTTTTGGGCAGAGTGGTGCGGGCCATGCAAGCAAATTGCGCCCATCCTGGACCAGATTGCCAACGAGAATGACGGCAAGCTGACGCTGGGCAAACTGGATGTGGATCACAACCAAAACACGGCCATGAAATTTGGCGTGATGAGCATTCCCACACTTTTGCTGTTTAAGGATGGCAAAGTGGTGGAGCGGTTGGTGGGTATGCGCCCCAAAGCCGACCTGATGAAAAAGATTTCGCCGCATTTGAGTTGATACGCGCTAAATACCGGCATTTTTAAGCATACGGTATAAGCTTGACGTTCTCTCATTCGTGCGATAATATTTTCGCAGGTTTATGCGAAACACCAAGCCTTTTATGTTACCTGGGCCACGTAGCCCAATGAGTTGGCAATGACGGCACAAGATGGCCTGTGTGTGAGGGAATCTGCGCCGTTTTTGTTTTTCACGTTTCTGTTTCAATTCAAGTTTTATTAGGAGGAGATATGCAGAACAAGAAGTTTGCCGTTTTTGGCATCGCCTCTGCCGCAGCCATGCTTTTGAGCGCGTGCGGTGGAAACGTCACCCCGATTGTGCAAACAGTTGTGGTAGAGAAGGTCTCAACACAGATCGTTGAGAAAATTCAGACCTCGGTTGTTAAAGAGACAGCCGCTCCCGTGGTTGTGCCAACCGCACGCCCAGAATGGACAACCCCGCACCCGGTGCTGAGCAAGGCTGATGTCCGCAAGGGCATCGCCATGTGCACAGACCGCGACGAATTGATCAAGGTTTCGTACCCGTTCCTTTCCGCAGATCAGCGCAAGGCCGCGGTGATGGATAGCTTCATCCCCAAGGATTCTGCCTGGTACGCCAAGACCCCACTGGCTCAATACGCCTATAACATGACCGAAGCCAACAAGCTGCTGGATGCTTCTGGCTACAAGTTCCCAGATGGCACAAAGTTCAAGGCGGATGGCTCGGTGGATGGCGGCGGCTCGCGCACGAATGCCAACGGCGAACCGCTCACGTTGAAGTTCACCACCACCAACGCTCCTTTCCGCCAGACATGGGGCGGCGCGTTTGTGCGCCAAATGGCGAAGTGCGGCATCACCGTGCTGCCGTCATACATCCCCGGCTCGATTTGGTTTGGCAGCGCCTCTGGTTTGACTCGCCGCGATTTTGAGCTTGGCGCGTTTGCCTGGGTTGGCGAGCCAGAACCCCCCGGAGTGACGCTGTATGCCTGCGATCAGATTCCGTTGCCCACCAACAACTGGTCTGGCCAGAACTACATGGGCTGGTGCAACGAGAAAGCCAGCAGCGCCATCAAGCTGGCGAACAACTCTTTGAGCAAGGACGAGCGCCTGAAGCAGTATGACCTTGTTCAGCAAGAGTTCGCCAAAGACATGATTTCCATCCCCGTGTTCCAGCGTGTGGAAGCCACCGGCGCGAACAAGAACCTGAAGGGTCTGAAGCTGGACCCGAACGAATACTTCTCGGCCAGCGCCGACCAGTGGGAACTCCCCGGCAAAGACACGGTTGTGATTGGTCTGGGTCAGGAACCCGCCTCCATGTTCTCGCTGCAAGAGAGCGCGGCGGTTCAGCGCGTGGTGGCCCAACTGGTGTTTGGCGTGGATGTGACCAAGTACAACTACGACTATCAGCCCTACGGCTTGGATGGCGGCAAGTTCCCAACAATTGAGAACGGCGGCGCGACCAACGTGGAAGTTGAAGTCAAGGCTGCCGAAGGCGTCAAGATCCTCAACTCGGATGGCGACCTGGTGCAGTTTGTTGGTGGCAAGTGGGTGACCGATGACGGCAAGACCGCTGCCAAGACCCCCATCAAGGTGCGCGATATTAAGGGCGCGGAGATGGAGTTCAAGGACGGCGTGAAGCTGCCCCAATTGACCGTGACCACCAAGTTCGCCGCGCGCAAGTGGAGCGACGGCGTGGCCGTGAGCAAGGATGACTTTGCGCTTGGTTACAAAGTGGATTGCGACCGCGACTCTGGCGCGGTGGATTATTCGTTCTGCGACCGCACCGCCAAGTATGACGTGGTGGATGACAACACGGTCAAGTGGATGGGCGTGCCGGGGTATCAGCCATCGGCGTATTATCGCGGCTCGTTCTTCAGCGCGTATCCTGCGCACCAGGTGATCGCCTCGACCGGCGCATACAAGGGCAAGAAGCTGAGCGAAGTGGCCGCCAAGGATTTCAAGACGCTGCCAGAAATCGCCGAAGTCCCGCTGGGCGCTGGCCCGTATATCCTGAAAGAGTGGAAGAAGGGTCAGGGCATGACGCTGGTTGCGAACCCGAACTACTACAAGGGTGAGCCAAAGGTCAAGACCATCAAGATTCAGATGTTCGAAGGCAACCCGGCGGGTGCAGTGGCCGCGTTGTTGTCTGGTCAGGTTGACGTGGTCGGCAAGGAAACCATCGGCGCAGGCGCAGAGCTTGAGCAGGTGGTGAAGGCCGGTCTCGAAGGCAAGATCAGCGGCACCGCATCGGCCAGCCCAACATGGGAGCACATTGACATTAACATGTTTGTGCGCTAAAAGAATCGTGAATTCAGAATTCTGAACATTGAATTCTGAAAGCTGAACGCCTAACAGGTCTGGCTGCGCGCATTAAAGAAGCGCTGCGGTCAGACCTGTTAAGCAATTTCTGAATTCCAGAAAGTTCTTGGAGGAGCGTTAATGGCAGCATTTCTGGCTCGGCGTATTATCCAGATGGCTTTTGTTGCGTTGCTGGTCGCCTTCGCAACTTTTTTCCTGCTTTATCTTGCGCCCGGCGGTCCCATTCAGCAGCTAAAGGCAGAACAAAATACAACCCGCAGGTTGAACACAGATGCGGTTCAGCTTGTGATGAAACGCTACGACCTTGATATTGATATATTGCCTCGTTTTACCCGCTGGCTGATTGGCCAGCCGCGCGGCCCGCTGACCATTGGCGGGCAGGAATATTTTGGCGCGACAAAAATTGGTTGTCTGGAAGAAGGGCAGGTGGAGATGCAATACCCGGATGGCCACGTGGAATTATCAAATTGCAAAACCCCGGTTTATTTAAATGATCTTAAAGGCCGCGCAGCCAGCAATGGCATTTTGGCGCTGGATTTTGGCTTATCTCAACAAATTTTGCGTGACCGCCCCGTCTCGGATTTGATTAGCTCTCGCATTGGCAACACGCTTTTGCTGATGGGGATTTCAACATTTCTCGCCATCTTTATTGGCGTGCCCATTGGCATTCTCTCGGCCGTGAAGCAGTATTCACGTTTCGATTACTTCATGACCACACTCTCATTTTTTACTTCTGGAATGCCCACCTTGTTTTTGGGCTTGATGGGCGTAATCTTCTTCTCGCTCACCTTGCAAAATGCGGGTTTGCCGTATTTGCCGCCCAATCAGGCCGAGGCCGCCCGCGACACGGTTGTGCCGCTGTTTGGCAACATCGTGGCTGGGTCGCTGGGTGACCGCATTTGGCATTTGGTCATGCCCGTGACCGTTCTTACATTGGTCAACCTGGCGGGATGGAGCCGCTTTGTGCGCAGCAGCATGTTGGAAGTATTGCGCCAGGATTACGTGCGCACCGCCCGATCCAAAGGCTTAAACGAACGCATGGTCATTCTTAAGCACGCCCTGCGCAATTCGCTCATCCCATTTGTGACGTTGCTCGCCAACGTGCTGCCCACGCTATTCGCAGGCGCCATCATTACCGAGACAATTTTTAGCTGGCCTGGCATGGGCAAATTATTTATTGGCGCGCTGCAAGCCAGCGATTACCCCGTGGCGATGGCCTTTGTGATGATTTCGACCTTTTTAACTTTGATTGGCTTTTTGCTCACCGATGTGCTTTACACCATGGTTGACCCGCGCATTCGCCTTTCATAAAATCGGAGACAATAATGGCAATAAAAGCAGCCGATGCCCTGAGCAGCGCGAAAGCGCAAGCAAACCCCTACAAAGCAGAGGGCCAATGGACAATTGTCTTTAGGCGGTTTCGCAAGCACCGCCTGGCGATGATTTCATCGTTTCTCATCGTTTTCTTTTTGCTGATGGCGCTGATGGTGCCGCTGATCGCGCCATTTGAGCGAGACGCCATCAATGCCGATATGCGCTATTCCCCCCTGATGACCCCGGACACCGTTGATGGGCGGATTCACATTTTGGGCACCGATCACCTGGGCCGCGATTTCTTTACCCGCTTGCTGTATGGCGCGCGGGTGAGCCTGACCATCGCCTTGCTTGTCTCATCCGGCAGCGCACTCATCGGCATGACCATTGGGTCGGTCGCGGGGTTTTATCGCGGGATTGTGGACACGATTTTGATGCGTGTGCTGGAATTTATGGCGACTGTGCCGGACTTTCCCATTTTGCTTGTTTTGGCGGCGGTGCTCAACTCCGATCCAAAATTATTACCCATCCCGCCATTTGTCGCCTCGCTGGTGTCTAACCTGATGTTGATAAACAGCAAAGAGGCGCGCAGCGTCATTGTGGTGGTGTTTGTGCTCACCCTGTTTGGCTGGACGGGCATGGCACGGTTGATGCGCGGGATGGTTTTGTCCATCCGCGAGCAGGATTTCATCAGCGCGGTGCGCTCGCTGGGCGCAAACGACCTCCGCCTGATTTTGCGCCACGTCATCCCCAACTCGCTGCCGCCCATCATCGTGGCGTTCACGCTCAGTCTGGCGGGGGCGCTGGTGTCCGAGACGGCGCTGAGCTTCCTGGGGCTGGGTGTGACCGACCCGACCCCGACCTGGGGCAATATGCTGGATTTCACCGCGCGCAACATCCTGGTGGCGCCATGGGCTACCTTGATTCCGGGCATACCGGTGGTATTGTGCTCGCTGGCCTTTAACTTTATTGGCGATGGTTTGAGAGATGCGCTTGACCCGCGTTTGAAAAAGTAAAAAGGTCGGATACAATATCGCCAATGAATTCACACAGCAGTTCGCGGACACATCGGCAAGATGAAATACGCCCGCGCCAAAACCTGCCTGAATTCAACGGGGGCTGAAGCGCCACATTGAAAAACTCTATCCGTTAAAAACAGAAATATGGCAAACGTCACATCAAAAAGCGGAAAAAATAAAGATGAATTGATGCTGGATATTCAGGGCTTGCAAACCCACTTCTTTACGGAAGATGGCGTGATCAAAGCTGTGGACGGCGTAGACATCTTTGTAAAAAAAGGCGAGACGCTTGGTATCGTGGGCGAATCGGGCTGCGGCAAAAGCGTTACTTCGCTTTCGGTCATGCGGCTGGTAGGCCAGCCCGGCAAAATTGTGGGCGGCAAGATATTTTTTGATGGCACCAATTTGTTGGATCTGCCGGAGAAAGATATGACGAAGATTCGCGGCAACCGCATCTCCATGATCTTTCAGCAGCCCACCACCTGCTTGAACCCCGTGTTTAAAATTGGTGACCAGATCGCCGAGGTGCTCAACATTCACCAGGATTTGGGCAAAGAGGCAGGCTGGAACCGCGCCATCGAGCTTTTGCGCATGGTGGGCATTCCAGAGCCAGCCAAACGCGCCAATGCCTACCCGCACGAGATTTCCGGCGGCCAGGCTCAGCGTGTGATGATCGCCATGGCGCTGGCCTGCGCCCCAGAGCTGCTCATCGCCGATGAGCCAACCACCGCGCTTGACGTGACCATTCAGGCCCAGATTCTGGACTTGATGCGCGATCTGCGCTCCAAGACCGGCACGTCCATCATGCTGATTACGCACGACATGGGCGTGGTGGCCGAGATGTGCGACCGCGTGGTGGTGATGTATGCCGGGCAAATTGTGGAACAGGCCGATGTAAAAACCCTGTTCGCCCGCCCAATGCATCCATACACAAAAGGCTTGCTCGGCTCCATCCCGGTGTTGGGCGAGATCCGCGAAAAGCTGGATGTGATTCCGGGCAGTGTGCCAAACCTGCTCACCCCGCCGCCGGCCTGCCGCTTTGAGCCGCGCTGCGAAATTTGCCAGGGTCATGCCCGTGAGATGTGCCAAACCCAAATGCCCCAGCTCAAAGAAGTTGAGCCAGGTCACTGGGTTCGCTCGTGGCTTTACGATTAAATTTCTTTAGAGCCTAAAGATTTCCAAAAGCTTTAGGCTCTACCATCAATTCATCAGCAGAGGAAATTCAATGGCCGAAAAAAATGGAACAAAGCCCAGCGCGCTGGATGGCACAACCGCCGAGGATTTGCTGCGCGTAGAAAACGTATACAAGCATTTCCCCATTCGCGGCGGTCTTTTGCAGCGCACGGTGGCGTGGGTAAAAGCGGTGGATGGCGTTTCGTTCACTGTTAAAAAAGGCGAGACCCTTGGGCTTGTGGGAGAGTCTGGTTGCGGCAAAACCACCATTGGCCGCTCCATTCTGCGGCTTATCCCCGCCACCGGTGGCAACGTGATTTTTAACGGGCAGGATGTTTACAAACTGAAAGGCCCCGAACTGAAAGCCATCCGCAAAGACATGCAGATTGTGTTTCAGGACCCCTATTCCTCGCTAGACCCGCGCATGCCCATTGGCGAGAGCGTGGGTGAGGGGTTGCTGGTACACGGGATGCGCGACTCGCGCCAGCGCAACGAGGCCGTGATGGAGGCGCTCAAACGCGTGGGTTTGGAAGATTATCATGCCCGCCGCTACCCGCACGAGTTCTCCGGTGGTCAGCGCCAGCGCATTGGCATTGCCCGCGCGCTTGCCTTGCGCCCCAAATTCATCGTGTGCGATGAGCCGGTGTCTGCGCTGGATGTCTCGATTCAATCACAGGTGTTGAACCTGCTCAAAGACCTTCAGAAGGACTTTGGCCTCACGTATTTGTTCATCGCTCACAACCTCAGCGTGGTGGAGCACATCAGCGACCGCGTGGGTGTGATGTATCTGGGCCGCATGGTGGAATTGACCGACCGCAAGTCTTTGTTCGATGATCCGTTGCATCCGTATACCAAGGCGTTGCTCTCGGCCATTCCCATTCCAGACCCAACCATCAAGCGCGAGCGCACCATTTTGCAGGGCGATGTGCCCAGCCCGGTTAACCCGCCCAAGGGTTGCCACTTCCATCCGCGTTGCCCGGTGGCGATGGACAAGTGCCGCGTTGAAGATCCCAAGCTCAAGGAACTTAAGCCGGGCCACATGGTGGCGTGCTGGGTTGCCGAGGAGCAGGTGGCGCGGGCAAAGGCGTAGCGAAATAAGAAGTTTGTAACGCAGATTTATTTTGTTTTTAATTACTCATTTGTTGTTTCTGGTAAAATTAGCCGTTGCAGCATTAACAGTTTAAGAATAGAAGAGTAGGAGAGAACGTTCGTGGCAAATACACTTTCGGCACAACAGCGAATTAGAAACAGCGCCCGCAAGGCGGTGCACAACCGCTTGCACAAGTCGCGCTCGCGCACAGCGGTAAAAGCCGCCCGCAATTTGATCGCAGGCAAAGACCTCAAGGGCGCAGAAGAAGAGACGCTCAAGGCTATCAGCGCCCTCGACAAGGCGGCTGGCAAGAATGTTATTCACCCCAACAATGCCGCGCGGCGCAAGTCGCGGCTGGTGAAGGCGCTCAATAAGGCCAAGGCAGTCGCGGCGGCCAAGAAGAGCTAACACGACGCGCAAAATAAAACGGCGGGTTTCGCAAAGAAGTCCGCCGTTTTTTTATTTAACGTTAGTTTGGGATAACGAAAAATTATCCCTATGACGCAAAGAAATTCCAGCGAAGATGCGGTTTAAGCACGATTTTTAAAACAGAGAGCGATTTCCATCATATTGCTCCCTATCCCGTTTGCCTCTTTCACCTGCGCCAAATCGTCCTTAGTCCAACTCCACCGCAATTAGTTCGGCCAGGTTGCGCCCCAGCGAGTGTGTGCCGCTGGGGGTTTCCAGTGTGATCGGCCCGCCATACGGGGCGATATCTTTCAGCGTAAATCGCGTTCCGGGCCGCACGCCTTGATCGCCCAGATACTTGAGCCACTCCGAGTTGTCTGTGTCCACCAGTCGGATGTAGCCCGACGCCCCCCCGCCAATTTTGAGCAGCGGCACATCGTTCACCTTTGGCAGAACCCCATTTTTATCGGGGATCAGGTGGCCGTGCGGGCAGCGGGTGGGGTGGTTAAGCAGCACATCCATCTGATCCTCAAACTCCTCGTTGATGGCCGTCTCCAGCGCGTGCGCGTGCGTGTCCACCTGATGCCACTCGAACTTCATGATGTCGTGCATAAACGCCTCCAAAATGCGGTGGCGGCGGATGGTGCGCAGCGCGGCTTTGCGCCCGACCGGGGTGAGGATGGCCCCGCGATACGGCGTGAGCTGCACCAGCTTACGCTCGGCCAGCCGCTTTAACATCAGGCTTGCCCCAGATGGCGTGACCTCCAGCCGCGCGGCAATATCGGTTGTGTTGGCCGGCTCGCCGTTTTGGGTCAGCCGATAAATCACATCCAGATAATGCAACGTGACCTCATTTAGGTCTGCCGCAGGGGCGGATTTGGTATGGCTTGCGCTCATGTGTTCATCTAGCGCTCCAGGCGCTGGGTATATGACTGAAACTTAATGTTTACCGATGTAAATTCTACATTGTTTGCGCGCTGTAAAATAAGTTTAACTAAAAATTGTGTGAATCTTGTAAGCTTGATGGATTGCACGTTTCAGGTTGCGCGTTGCTTATGTGGTTAAAACAAAATCAAAAACGCATCTCGATGGCGTTTGGTGTCATGCTGATTCTGCTGGCGATCATCGTGCCGGTCATCGCGCCCCGCGCGTTCCGCTCAGATGTGCTGATTATGACGCTGCTGTTCAGCATCATTGGCGCGTTGATGGTGTATTCTGCGGTTTCGAGCAAACCAATGACCCAATCTACAAACGACATGCGCGAGAAGCTCCTGCGCAAACACGATCACACCTGGCGCAATCGAATTGGTCTGGCCTTTGGCATGGGCATCACCTTGGCGGGGATATTCGCGCCGTTCATCTTCCCCGGCGTTGGGCCAGACGAGCGTTTTGCCATGATGCTGGGGTTTGCGCCCGTGGCGATTGCGGGGGGCATTTTGGTATATGTGTTTTACCGCGCCATCAAACCGGCGCAAAAGATGGAAACCCCGGCGCAAAATCCATCGCCAAAACCCCCAGCGCCAAAACGCGCCCCCGTTGCCCGCGTGCAAAAAAACTCGGCGCTCTACGCGAAAATTGTCCCCTTCGCCATCGCCGCGATGGTCGTTGTGATCGCGGCGATTGTGCTGTTTTTGATTTACATCGTGGCGGTGGCCGTTTTGCCGTTGCTCTAAACTTTTAGCGCTCCGGCCGCCTCCCAACATACTGGGCAGAGCGGCCGGAGCGCTGTTTATCAGCCTGCCGCGTCTTCAAACTTTTGCAAGGTTTCGTCAATGTCCTGCTCGGTGTGCGAGTAGCTCAGAAACCAGGGTTCTTCAAAATCGGGGTCGGGCAAAACGCCCAGCGTTTTTAGCCGGGCGGCGATGGCGTTGTATCGCTCTTTATCCACTTTCTTGCTGATGGATCTGTAATCGTTTGTGGTCTCATCGGCCCCCAGCAAAATGCCAAACAGCGCAGGCGCCCCGCTGATGACATGCGGAATGGAACGCCGTGAAAGTATTTCGCTCAGGCCGGCCATCAGCCGGTTGCCGCGCTGGGCTAAAACGCCAAACACGTCTTGCTCTTCCATCACGCGCAGGGTGGCTTCGCAGGCGGCGGCAGATACAACGTTGCCGCAATACGTGCCGCCTTGCCCAACCGCGCCCGGCTCAATCGTCATCATAAATTCTTCTTTGCCGCCAATGGCGCCGATGGGAAACCCGTTGCCCATGGCCTTGGCATACGCCACCAGGTCTGCGCGGATGCCGAACAATTCTTGCGCCCCGCCGCGGGCCACGCGAAAGCCGGTTTTTACTTCGTCAAAAATTAACACCACGCCGTGCGCATCGCACAAATTGCGAATGTGTTGCAGCCAGCCCGGCGCGGGCATCAGGCCGCCCAGGTTGCCCATGATTGGCTCGACCAGAATCGCGGCCACATCGTGCGCGTGGTCTTTTATGGCGTGTTCCAAAATTTCAAAATTATTCCAGGGCAGGGGAATGATGTATTGGTTGATGCCTTTTGGAATGCCGCTGCTGGTGGCAACCGGGTTTGGGCTGCGGCGCGACCCCAGCGCAGACACCGGGGTGCTGGACGTGCTCCACATCACGTAATCGTGCGCCCCGTGATATGCGCCCTCAAACTTTATTATTTTTTCGCGGCCCGTGTGGGCGCGGGCAATGCGCAACGCATGCATGGTGGACTCTGCGCCGCTGTTTGTGAACCGCACTTTGTCCACGCCGGTCAGGCGTTTAAACCGCTCGGCGGCGCGAACTTCGTGGATGTTGGTGAGCGCAAATGAGTTGCCATCTTGCATGGCTTGCGTAACCGCCCGCGTGACCTCATCAAACGCATGACCCAGAATGACCGGCCCAAACCCAAGCCGGTAATCCAGATATTCGTTTCCGTCCACATCCCAAATGCGCGCGCCTTTTCCGCGCGCCACAATCATTGTGTCTTCATCTCCCCAATATCTAAAATTAGACGAGACCCCATAGGGCATGGCAGATGAGGCTCGCCCAAACCAGGCGGCCCTCTGCGGCATGTGGCCTGCTGGTGCCGGCGATGGCTCCTCGGCAGGCATCAGTAAGTCTTCCATTGGTAGCGCCTGAATGGCTAAATCGGTAAACATTGTTCTCCTTAAAAAAAATATTGTTTAAGACGCTTGCGTTTTTGTTTGCGCCTGCGTCCACGACCACGAGTGAGAAAAATAAAAAAAACACGCGCACCCCTTGGCGCGGGGTAGCGCGTGTTGATGGGCCTTGCGGTCCGCCAGGAGCCGATTGAATGGCTCAGATCGGGCAATCAATCGGTTGCGGCTGCGCGGCGTTTTGCGTTGGAATGCCCTGACCCAAACAGTTCAACATTCAGCGCCCGGAGAAGCAATTCGCTCCCCGAGTTTAGGGCTGAAAGGTTGAAACGCGTCGTCAGGTTCCTTCGGTTTTGGCCAGCTTTTGTGCCTGATCTTTGGCCTGGCTGGCGAGTGTGTTGGCCTTCTTTTTGGCATCTTCGCTGATCTTCTCGGCGTTGATGCGGGCGTCTTCCACAATCCGCTCGGCGCGGCGGCGGGCATCGGCCACGGTGGCCTCGGCGCGTTCGCGGGCATCGCCCAGGTAATCCTGCGCCCGGTCGCGAAAGTCCTCGGTATTGCGCCCAAGCTGAGCGCGGGTTTCCTCGCCCGACTGGGGCGCGAGGAGCAGGGCTGTGGCTGCGCCGACCAGACCGCCAATCACAATGCCTGCGAAGAATGCGCCAACTTCGGCGCCGCTATCTGTATCTGACATGATTACACCTTTTCCTTTTTAGTGATGTAGTTATTTTAACTGCGATTGCCTAAGCGAGTGACGTATAACGCGCGGTGTGTAAGGTGCAATTCGCCGGGGCATCATCAACACCTGAGTTACACATTGCAAGTTATTTCTTCGAAATGCGAGTCTTGACCGCCTTCTGCGCGCCTTTTACCCCGGCCCAGAAACTGGAGAGCTTCATGGTGGGTTTGGCGATGCTTTCTGTGACCAGCATGGTTGTGCCGCGCACGTTTGACACCATGTCGTTCACATTGCCCAACATTGGCTTTATTTCGGTGCGCAAAAGGCCAATTAGCATTTGCAATTGCCATGCGATGACGGTGAGCAAAACACCCAGCACCACCACCGCCAAAAACAGCGCGAAAGCGAACAGAATAATTACAATATCGCGGATGTTGGCGGTGCGGGCGGGGTCGTGCGCCAAAAATAGCACAACACCCACCAAAATGGCGACCAAAACCAGCGCAACAAGGCTCACGATTATGATTAGTTTCCAATCGGTTTTGGATTGCACTGGCTTGGCGGGCGGGGTCAGCTCGCTCAGAATGGCATCGGAAGTTGAGGTGGCTGTGTTCACGGTTTATTAATTGAAATTATAGACCCTTGAAATTACAAATTACAAATTGCGAATTACAAATGAAATTCGTAATTCGCAATAAGTTTAATCTCTCCTGCGCATCCCGGTGAGGAGCGAGACGTAATACAAAACGGTCAGGATGGATTGCGCGGCGGCGGCCACGTAGGTCATGGCGGCGGCGTTCAGCACTTTGCGCGCGCCCTTCAACTCATCGCCAACCAGCAAACCAGAGCTCTCCAGATTGCGCATGGCGCGGTTGCTGGCGTCCAGTTCCACCGGCAAGGTCACCACCGCGAAGAACGCCCCCGCGATAAACGCCAGCAGGCCAATCTGAGCCAAACCGGTGCTTTGCAGAAAGTAGCCCGCCATAAACAGCAACGGCCCAACCCAAGAGCTGACTTGCACCGCAGGCACAATGGCCCCGCGCAAGCGAAGCGGGAAGTAGCCTTGCGCGTCTTGCTCGGCGTGGCCCAGCTCGTGCGCCACAACCGCCACCGATGCCACCGAATCTTGCACAGAACTTTGCGAAAGATTGATGACCTTGGCCCGCGGGTCGTAGTTGTCGGTCAGTTGCCCGGCGATGTTATTCACGCCGATGTTGTTCAGCCCGGTGTGCTGCATGATCCAGTTGGCCGCCGTGATGCCGTTCACCCCGCGCGAGGTTGGCACCTGCGCGTATTTTGAGAACGTGCTTTTTACCAGCCATTGCGCCCACATCGCCAGCAGCAGGCCCGGAATTGCAAACAAAAAATAACCCGAATTGAAATACATCTGTATTAATCTCCTTTTATCAGGTCACATCATAACCCTGTTTATGTATAAATTGCGTAAGAAATTTTGGGCGAAAGACCTGCGCCCGAATGACAAAAAATTACCGCCTCAATTACCCACAACCAACTGCTAGTGACCAACTTCAATCACGCTGGAAAGGAAAATTCGATGCGTTTGTTTTTGATACGCCTCTGGCGGCGCGGCGAAAATGCTGGGCACAAACGTCTGCGGGTTGCGGTCGAACAGCGGAAACCACGAGCTTTGAATTTGTGCCATCAGCCGGTGGCCGCGCTTGAACGTGTGAAACATGGGTGTCATGCGCACACGGTAAGCCAGCGGCGTGTTGGGGGTGATGGCCTCTGGGCGCTCAAAACTCTGGCGGTAGCGGCCGCGCGCAATTCCGTGCGAGACCATCAATTGATATCCGCCAAGCTCCGGCTGGCGCGGATATTCATCGGGATACACATCAATCAATTTCACGATCCAGTCGGCATCTGTGCCGGTGGTGGCGGCCACCAAATTTGCGGCCACATTGCCGCGCAGGGTGATGGGTTCTGCCAGCGGCGCGGTCACAAACGTCAGCACATCTGGGCGATCCGCAAACGGCCGCTGGTCATCCAGCAGCCACGCGCTCCAGGTTGAGCCATCTCGATACCGCGAGAGGATGGGGCGGACGCGATACGGCACGGGCTTGGCCGGGTCGCTCACAAATTCGCCAAACGAGTTTCCATCTGCCAAAGGGGCAAACCCCAACGCGCCCGCGCCGCCCAAATGCAATGAGATTTTGCCCGCCGGTTTCCAATCGGCCAAAGAGTGCCATTTGTTTGCGCCGGTCTCAAACGCCACCACTTTGGGGATGGGTTGCGCGGGCGCAATGTCTTTCAGGTGCTCATCCAAAAACGGGATGAGCACATTTTGCCTGAACCACAAGCTCGTGTCGGCATCCCAGCGGATTTTGCCGCTGGCCGAGCCATCCCCGCGCATACTTTGGCCGTGCGTCCAGGGGCCAGCCGCCAAATGCGCTTTGCCATCGCGGTCTTTGGCTTGCAGCGCTTTGTGCGCGGCAAACGGGCCATAAATGTCCTCGGCGTCAAACCACGAATGCACATTCATCACCGGAATATCCAGCGCCTTCAGCCGGGCCAGTTGCACATCCAGCGCGTTTGATTGCCACTGGGCAGAGTAGGCTTCATCGCGCCCCATGCGATCCCACGCGGGCAAGGGCTGGTCGCCCAAAATTTCTTTGGCGGCGTTCTCTGCGTTTCCCGCGCGAAGATAAAAATCATACAAGTCATACACCCCAAATGGCGGCAACTTGGAGTTATCTTTGGACATCGTTTGGCGGTAAAAATATTCCAGCTCGCTCAGCCGGAACGCGCCGTTGTGATAAAAATCATCGCCCATCCAAAGGTCAACCACCGGGTTGATGGGAACCAGCGCCTTGAGCGCCGGGTGGGGCGCAAACAGCGGTGTGAGCGCCAAATACCCCGGATACGAGACGCCCATCACCCCGGCGCGCCCGTTGTTGCCCGGCACATTTTTCACCAGCCAGTCAATCGTGTCATACGTGTCGGTGGCGTGGTCAACTTCCAGCGCGTTGGTTGGCCCAATCGGCGGGCGATACATTTGATACACCCCTTCCGATTTGAACTTGCCGCGAATGTCTTGCACCACGCGGATGTAGCCCGCGTCAAAAAATTCCTGCTCCACCGTGCCCATCAGCGCGGCCAGGTGGGTGCTGGGGAACGCGCGGGTGATGGGGCCGCTTGCGCCATACGGCGTGCGGGTCATCAAGAGTGGGGCGGGCAATGGCAAACCGCGCGGGGTAAAGATCAATGTGTGCAGCTTTACGCCATCGCGCATGGGGATCATTTCTTCGCGCAAGTCGTAATCTTGCCGCGCGGTGTTGGGGGTAAAACTTTGGGGGATGTCTGATACAGGTTCCATGATTGAATTCAGAATTCAGAAGTCGGAATGCAAAAAACTAACGACTAGCGGCCAATGACCGATAAATTTCCACGCTTTTTTGCGCCACGCGCCGCATGGTGAAATTATCCATCATCCGCTTGCGCCCGGCCAGCCCCAGCGATTCGCGCAGTGCGGGCGAGGCCATCAGCGTTTGCAGTTGCGCCTGCAGACCAGCCACATCATCCTCACGGAAGATCAAGCCCGCATCGCCAATTACGTTTGGAATTTCGCCGCTGCTTGAGCCAATCACCGGCACGCCGCAGGCCATCGCCTCGATGATCACGCGGCCAAATTGCTCCTTCCAGTTGGGCATGGTGCGCGAAGGCACCACCAGCGCGTCCAGCCCGGCGTAAAACGCGGGCATTTGGGTGGATGTGGCCTCGACCCACTCCACGCGCTCACTCATGTCCAGCGCCTGCGCCAGCGCGGCCAGGCTTGCGCGTTCCGCGCCTGCCCCCGCAATGCGCACCCGCGCCCCCGCCACGCCCGCGCACGCGCGGAGCAAAACGTCCACCCCTTTCTCCTTCACCAACCGCCCGGCAAAACCCACCACAAACGCGCCGGTTTTTTCTGTTTTGGCCGATGGCGCAAAAATGGCTTCGTCCACGCCAAACTGAGGCAAAACATGGATGGGCAAGCCGCACCCTTTGGCCTGCAAAACGCGTTTGCAATCTTCGCTGCCCGCAATGGCCGCGTGAGCGCGGCGAAACGCGTATTGCTCAAACCAGCGAAACGGCGGCGGGTAGGCGCGGTTGATGTTTTGCCACGAGAAAAATACAATCTTCGCCCCGCGCCGCAGCCCCTCACGAATGGCGAGAAAAGTCGCCAGGTTATACGGCTCCTCATCCACATGAAAAACCTGCGGCGCGGCGCGGCGCAGCTCGGCGGGCAGGGTGGGGTAGTGGTGCAAATGAAAGTTGCCGTTTAGCCGGATGGGCAGCGCGCGCAGGTCATACCCGGCGGTGTGCGCAGCTTCCAGCGGTTGCGTGTCCCATCGCTCTGGCACAAGCGCCGTGAGCGCCGCGCCGTGTTGGGCGATGAGTTCACATTTGCGCTGGTATGCGCCCACCACCAGCGCCTTGGATAACAAGCTGACCCGCATATATTGGTTACAATCATAAGGGATTGTGAAAATCATCCGTGCGTATCTTCCGCTCGTTGCCATCCTTGCGGTTGGCGCGGCGTTGCGCTTGTGCCAAATTGGGCAAGCGCCGCCCGGCCTTTACCGCGATGAAGCCTTTTACGGCCTTGACGCGCTGAACGTGTTGCGCGGCGAATTTGCGTCATTCTTCACGGCCAACAACGGGCGCGAGGGGTTGTTTATGTATCTGCTTGCGCCCATGATTGCAGCGCTGGGGCGAACGCCCGAAGCCCTGCGCATGACCGCCGCGCTGGTTGGGATTGCCACGCTGGGCGCGGCATATTTGGCGGGCCGCGCGTTGTTCTCGCACCGCGTGGGTGTGCTGGGCGCGGGCGCGCTGGCCGTGAACTTTTGGCATCTCGCCATCAGCCGCGTGGCATATCGCGCCATCACGTTGCCGCTGATGCTGTGCTTGTTTGTGGCTTGCGCGGCGGCCATCCGCCCAACCAACACGCCGCGCAAAAATTTTGCGCTAACCGCGCTGGCTGGGCTGTTTTTTGGCCTCACTTTTTACACCTACACCTCCGGCCAGTTTGTTTTGGCGTTGGCGGGCGTGTGGATGGCGCTCTGGCTGTTCAACAACCGGGCGGCCATCACCAAAACGCGCGTGGCGCAGGCCGCGCTGTTTGTGGGCGTGGCGCTGGTGGTGATGGCCCCTTTGCTGGCGTTTTACGCGGCCAACCCGCAGTTTTTAACCGGGCGGGCGGGGCAGGTGTCCATCCTCAACCCAGAGATCAATCATGGCAATTTGCTCGGCGCGTTGATCGCCAACATGGGCAAGGCGGCGGGCATGTTCAACCTGCAAGGCGACCGCATTTGGCGGCACAATCTTTCTTTGCGGCCTGTGTTTGATGTGTTGATGGGCGTGGTTTTTGTGTTGGGCATTGGCGTTTCGCTTTGGCGGGTCATTCGCCCCCCGCCCGCCGGTCGTGTTTGGGCATGGGCCGTTTTGCTTCTCTGGCTCGCCTTCTTTCTTGTCCCAACAATTCTTGCAGAGGACACGCCGCATTATTTGCGGGCCATTGGCGCGTTGCCCGCCGTGTGCATTTTGGCCGCGCTGGGGCTGGATTTTCTGATTGAGCGGGTGAAATTCAAAGGGCGCGGTTTGAACATAGCCATGCTCGTCTTGCTCTTTTCTGGGTATTTAACCGCCAAAGATTATTTTGGTGATTACGTTCAGCGCGATATGACCGCCTACTGGCTGGAGCAGCAAAACGTCGCGCTCGCGTACGACATCAACCAGTTTGTAAAAACCCGCCCCGCGCAAAATTTGTGGCTGGATGTGCGCCTGGCCGATGATAACCCCGCGTTGCGCTTTCTCTCGCCAATTGTGGATGATGGCAGTGAGCGCATCGTGGGCTCGGACTTAACCGGCAAACCGCCGGTGGATGCGGCCAGCCCGGTGTTGCTCATCGTGGATCCCACGCGCGACTGGACGGCCATGCGCAACGCGCTCCCGGCGCCCATCCGCCTGATTGTGCGCGAAGGCCCGCTGGCCCAAAAAGATTTTGAGACCGCGCCGCACCGCGCGTTTATTTCTGTGCTGGGGCTGCCGGTGGATGGGGCAGGGCCGCGCGCCAAATTTGAGCGCGGCATCGCGCTGCGCTCGGCAATTGCCATGCCCACTCAAGATGGCCGGGTGGAGGTGGACTTGACTTGGGCCACTGCTCAGCCCATCCCCGATGATTTGGCCGTGTTTGTGCATTACGTGCGCGGCGGGCAAGTGATTTCTCAGCATGATGGCACGCCGGCGGATGGATATTTGCCCATGCCCGCCTGGCGCGTGGGCGATGAGATCGTGGATAAACATCTTTTGTCTGTTCCGGGCGGAATTAAGCCGGGCGATGAGATTCGCCTGGGCATTTACACGCGCGGCACAAATTCGCGGTTAAAGTTAAGCACTGGGTCAGATCAATTTGTGTTTAACCCGTAATCAAAGAGGTGAAACGTGTTAAGGGCAATTGCCGGAGTAGTTTTTCTCTTGCTGGGCGTTGTGCTGCTTGGCGCAAAACAATGGCTGGATGGCTACACCATCACCGCGATGGCGATTGCGTTTCTGGCATCGGCAAGCTGGCCGGTTGAGGAAGAAAGCCGCTGGCACAAGTTGCTGAGTTTTATCGCGGTGATTTTTGCGTTTATTGCGGTGGCGCTTTTTGTGGTGAGGCTGGTGACATTTAAATGAAATATTTTTTAACAGGCGCAACAGGTTTTGTGGGTGGCGAGGCGGCTCGGCAACTCCGCGCCGCTGGGCATGAGGTGGTCGCGCTCGTGCGGACGCCATCCAAGGCGCAGGAATTGGCGCAAATGGGCTGCCAGCTTGCGCCGGGCGATGTGACCGAGAAAGAGACGATGCGCGCGCCAATGACCGGCGTGGATGGCGTGTTTCACATCGCGGGTTGGTACAAGCTGGGCGCAAAAGACCCCGGCCCGGGCGTGAAAGTAAACATTGAAGGAACGCGCAACGTGCTGGAAATGATGCGCGATTTGAAAATTCCAAAAGGCGTGTATACCAGCACGCTGGCGATCAACTCTGATACGCACGGCAAACTGGCCGATGAAACGTATCACTTTGAGGGCAAACATTTGAGCGAATATGACCGCACCAAAGCCGAGGCCCACAAAATTGCCGAGGCGTTTATGGCGCAGGGGTTGCCGCTGGTTGTGGTTATGCCCGGTCTCATTTATGGCCCCGGCGATACGAGCAGCGTGCGCCAAATGCTGGTGAGCTTTTTGAAAGGGCAATTGCCAACCATTCCCAACAAAACGGCGTATAGCTGGGCGCATGTGCAAGATGTGGCTCGCGCCCACATTTTGGCGATGGAGAAAGGCCGCGCGGGCGAGAGCTACATCGTTTGCGGGTCAACCCACACACTGGTGGCGGCCATCAAAATGGCGAGCGAGGCGAGCGGCAAACGTATGCCAATGATTGTGCCGCCCGGCATAATCAAAATGTTGTCTGGGGTGATGGGCGTGGTGGAGAAGGTTGCGCCCGTGCCAGATTCATACACATCCGAAGGGTTGCGCGAGGTCGCCGGGACGACTTATATTGGCGATAACAGCAAAGCCAAACGCGAGCTGGGTTACAACCCGCGCCCGTTGGAACAAGGCTGGCGCGAGACGGTTTTGCGCGAGATGTCGCTTTTGAGCTGAAAGCGCAAACTCGTTGGATTTCAAACTGGATTTACGCAAAAATCAAAATCGTCATTCCCGCGCATCGGTTATTTGATATGCATTTTGCGTAAATCCAGCAAATAAAAAGCGATGGGTCATAAACCAGACCCATCGCTTTTTTTGCGCTTTGGATTTTGCGCCCAGATCAATCCCACTCTTTGTCGTTTTCCACCAACATGTGTTGTTCGGCAATCGTCTCTACCCGCCGCGCAACGTTGGGCGAAATGCGCGCCGAACGCGCCAGCGAGGCGGTGTGGCCGCTTTCGTAATATTTGCCAAAGCGGTTGGCCAAAAACTCGGTGAGCGAAACCTGCTCTTGGCGCACAAACCCCTGGCTGGGCAATTTGCCGTGCGTGTGCATATCCAACACAGCGCACAGCGCGGCGGCGGTGGTCACCTGAATGGCGCTCCACAACTCGCCATGCACCTCTTGCGAGTAAATCTTGCGCGCGTTGCTCATTTGCACAAGCTGGCCGTTGCGCTTGCCCTGAATTGTGCAAAATACCAGCACCACATCTTGCAAAGTGATGGGAACCGCGCTTTCCATGATTCGCTTGAGCGTGCCGCGATCCTCGGACATGCGCAAATCTTGCACCAAAAACTGCATCAAATACTGGTGACCCTGATAGCGCACCGTTTTGTAATTCAAATGGCGCACTTTCCCTTCCAGCGTCTCGCACAACGTGCCCAGCCCGCCAGAAGTGTTAAACGCCTCGTAGGTGATGCCATCCAACGAGAACATTTCCAGCCCGTCCAGCGGCAACACCTCGGTCAGTTTGCCCTCGTGGATGGCCTCGCACGGGTTGCAATATTCGTTAATCAACCCGTCTGTGCTCCAGGTCAGGTTGTACATCAACATGTTGGATGGGTATTGGGGCAGAGCGCCAACCCGCATCTTGACATCGTTCAGTTCGTCAAACTCGCCGCACATCTCTGAGGCCAAAATGCCAATGAAGCCCGGCGCCAGCCCGCATTGGGGCATAAAAATTTGGCCCGGCTTTGCCCCATCGGCCAAAACGCGGATGGCTTGGGTGGTGGCGCGGTCTTCGGTTAAATCAAAGTAGCTGATCCCCGCGTTTAGCGCGGCGGTGGCGATGGTTTGGTTGACGAAAAACGGCCCGGCCGAGACCACCGCGTCCCAGCCTTTGAACGCCTGAGTGAGGGATTTTTCGTTCGTTGCGTCCAGCTCAATTGTTTGAACGGGAACGCGTTTTTTCAAACGCTCCAGCGAGGCCGTGTCTTTATCCGCGACCAGGACCTCGTAGTCTTTTGAGTGATGAAGCAGGTTGGCGATGGATGAGCCAATTTTGCCCGCGCCGAAGATGATAACTTTTTTCTTGCTCGTCATGGAGAACTCCTGAGGGTATTTTACCTTTGAGAAGACGATGGACGACGGACGACGGACGATGGACGACGGACGATGAAAAATCTATAAATCGTCCATCGTCTATCGTCCATCGTCAAGATTGCGCTACAATTTCGTCCTAGCGAGGACAATTTAACATGCCAGAAATACAACCCACCGTTTTGTTTGTCACATCTGCCTACAAAGGTATTCCGTTTATTCAGGAATGCAAGCGGCAAGGTTGTCATACGATTTTGATAACAGTGGAAAAATTCCGCAATGAGCCGTGGCCCGGCGATGTGATTGACGAAATTTTTTACATGGACTCGCTGCAAAACCGCAACAATTTGGTGAACGCGGTTGGGTATCTCATGCGCTCGCGCAAGATTGACCTGATTGTCCCGCTGGATGACTACGAGGTGGACACGGTCTCACATTTGCGCGAATACTTTCGCATGAAGGGCATGGGCACAACGGCGGTCAACTTCTTCCGCGACAAGCTGGCGATGCGCATCGCCGCCCGCGAGCATGGGGTTCCCATCCCAGACTTTACGAGCGTGTTCAATTACGATGACATCCGCGCGTTTTTTGACCGCGTGCCGCCGCCGTATTTGCTCAAGCCGCGCAGCGAGGCGGGTTCCATGGGCATCAAGCGCATTAACAACACCGAGGAGTTGTGGCGCAAGTTGGATGAGTTGGGCGACCACCAGCATTATTACCTGCTGGAGCATTTTGTGCCGGGCGATGTTTTCCACGTGGATTCCATCACTTGGGATGGCGATGTGAAGTTTGCCATTTCCTCGCAATATGGCCGCCCGCCGCTCAGCGTCTCGCACGATGGCGGCGTGTTCACTACCCGCAACCTGAGCCGCGAGAGCGATGTGCACAAACAGTTGATGCAGATCAATAAAGACACGCTTAAGGCCCTGGGGATGTGGCGCGGCGTGACCCACGCGGAGTTTATCCGCCAGCACAGCACGGGCAAGCTGGTGTTTTTGGAGATCGCGGCCCGCGTGGGCGGCGCAAACATCGCAGATTTGATCGAACACGCCTCTGGCTTGAACCCGTGGCAGGAATGGGCGCGGATTGAGCTGGCGAACCTGCGCGGCGTGCCTTATCAATTGCCGCAGATCAAGACAAATTACGCCGGCATCGCCATCTGCCTGGCCAAACAGCAACACCCGGATATGAGCGGATACACGGACGGCGAAATTGTGTATCGCATGAACAAGGAGTATCACGCTGGCCTCATTGTGTCTTCGCCAGATGCCGACCGCGTGCAAAGCCTTCTTGAGACGTATACCCATCGTTTTGCCCAGGACTTTTTGAACTGGGCGCCCCCTCTGGAGACCGGGCGGGAATAGATTAAGAGCGCCCGGAGCGCTCTGCCGAACTTGTTCGGACGCGCTCCGGGCGCTAAGAAACAATGAAATCTTGCAGCCTGTGTGGCAAACAAACAGACCCCGGTGTGCGTGAAGCGCAAGGGCAGCCATCACCCAGATTAGTCCGTGTTCTTCAATCTACCCAGCCGATGTGGAGCAAAGGGCAGGTCGTGTGCCCGCAATGCGCCCTGACCGCGTTGGAGTACGCCCGCGCCGAGGACAAAAAACGCGCTTTTACCTTGCAGGCCGAGTTGAACCTGCCGTTCCCGGTGCACTCGCCAGATTACGCCTATATTTTGCCCACGCCTCTGCGCGTGCGGGCAGACCCGCGCTATGCGGGGCGTGGTGTCACCATCGCCTTTCTAGATTCTGGCTTTTCGCCCAACCCGGATTTTGTAAAACCCATCAACCGGATTGAGGCGTATGTGGACGCGACCGACGCGCCCCCTGCTGAGCTGGATATTTTTGACCTGCCAAAACCCACCCCCAATTCCAGTTGGCACGGCACAATGGTGGCGGGTATTGCGATGGGCAACGGCGGTTTGTCGGATGGGATGTATCGCGGGATTGCCAGCGAGGCCCGCGCGGTTTTTGTGAAGACCGGCAACAAACGCGGCAAAATTGGCGACCCCGAAATTCAACGCGCCCTTGAATGGGTTCTGGAAAACGCCGAGCGCTTTAACATCCGCGTGATTAACGTTTCGCTGGGCGGAGACCGCCCCGGCGGGCGCAAGCTTACCCCGCTGGAGCGCATGGCCGAAGAAGCCGCCGAGATGGGAATTGTGGTGGTGGCGGCGTGCGGCAACGGCGGCGAACGCAGAATTGTCGCGCCCGCCAGCGCCCCATCGGTTATTGCGGTGGGCGGGCTGGATGACCAGAACGCGCTGGATAACCGCCTGCACGGCATGTATCGCTCCAACTGGGGCAACGGCGCGTTGGGCACGCTCAAGCCCGATCTGATTGGCCCCGCCATTTGGGTGGCCGCGCCAATGGTGCATGACACGCCCACGCACGAGCAGAGCTTGTTTTTGTGGGATTTGATTGAGCAGGACGAGAAGAAGCTGCGCGCTCAATTGGCAACAGATTTTGCCCGCGTCCGCCTCACGCGAGACATTGGCGAGGAGCCGGTTGACCTGATCCGCCGCACTTTGCGCTCACGCATGAACGATGAGAAGTTTATCCATCGGCACTACCAGCATGTGGATGGGACTTCGATGAGCGCGCCTATCGTGAGCGCCATCGCCGCGCAAATGCTGGAGGCCAACCCCAGCCTGAACCCGGCGCAGGTCAAGCGCATTTTGTGCGATACCGCCACGCCGCTGGATGGCGTGCCGGAGGATCAGCAAGGCGCGGGGGTGGTGAACGGGGCGCACGCGATTGCCATGGCCGTGCGCACGCGGCGCGGCAAACTGCATCACGCGCCCATCTCACCGTGCATCGGCCCAGACCCAGAGGTGGGCGCGTGCATCACGTTCACTTACATCAACAAACAGGCCGCGCGCGTGGCGCTGGTGGGCAGCTTTAACAATTGGCTTCCCCGCGAATACACGTTTGACTCAATGGGCGATGGCGTGTGGCGCATCCGCATCGCGCTTTTAGACAAGGGCACGTATTACTACAAATTTCTGGTGGATGGGTCAAGCTGGGTCAACGACCCGGAGAACCCCGATATTCACGAGGATGGCTTTGGCGGCTGGCACTCGGTGCTGAAAATTTGATAAGGGTGATTTGGATGACA
>DAORUN010000017.1:38083-39389 GCA_035433205.1 Thermoflexales bacterium
GGTGACCAGGGTGATGCGTCATCCAAGTCATCCTCTTCATCCTTGTCATCCCCGTCACCCTTGTCTCTCCAAATCAGTGACCCAAGAGTGGCAAATACACGCGGTTGCCGGTCCAAGCCCACTCAAAAAACCGCACAGAAAAGCTGACCGAGTTGAGCTGGTCGCGGGCGTCCTCGTTGCCGTTTAGCATGGTCACTTTGTTTGGGCGGGATGGCAGCGCGATGGATTGCGGCTCGCCGTTCAATGTCCACGCCGCCCAAATTTTGCGGCTGCCATTTACAAACTCAAACACTTTGATGCCGGGGTAATCGGTGACCTCGCGCATAAAGGTTGCGCCGTTTAGCTGGCTCATGGTTGTGCGATACGCCAACATGGCCGGGCGCTCGTTCAGGTAAAAATCGTGCAAGGCCGTGCCAAACCCGCCCGCGCCCGATGAGTTCTCGCGCAGGTTATACCAAAGCGCAATCTCCGCGCCAGTTGCCAGCGCGGTCGCCATTGCTTGCGGCACGTAATGCATTTTGGTTTCCTCGTAGGCGTTGTTGCCGGTGTTCCCGCACAAATAGCAAATGATCCCGATCTCTGAGAAAACGATGCCTTTGCCGGTTGCGCCGTATTGGGCTAGCAAGTCGCGCACGTAACGGGCTTTGGCTTGCAGGGTGGGGCCGGTCGTGTCGTGACCGGATGCCCACTTGCCGTTGCTGTATTTGCCGGGGCCGCCAAACCAATCATACGAATGAACGCTCACCGCGTCAAAAGCCGCGCCGCCGCCGGCGTATAAGATGCCCTCCAGAAATTTTCCGGGCAGGCAGGTTGTGTCATCGTTCGGGTTGCAATCCAACACAAGCCCGCCCACCAAAACCCGTGCGGCCGGGTTGGCGGTTTTTATGCTGGGGTAGATGGCTTTGAGCATGGCGGCATATGTCGCGCCGCCGTAATACGGGTCGGTTTGGTCGCCCCAGCAGCCAATTTCGTCATCGGTGTTCACCAGCGCCGGGTCCACGTCTGGCTCGTTCCACATCTCGTAATGGGTGATGCCATACGGCGCGGCGCTGTATCGCGCCACCAGCGCGGCCATGAACGCCGCGAAGGCGGGCAGCTTGGCGGGGTTGATTGCGCCGCAGGCCGCGGCCGGGTTTGCCAGCGCCCACGCGGGCGCGCCGCGCACAATCAAAATTGTTTTCAGCCCGTTGGTTGTCGCGTTGCGCAGCTCGCTTTCCAGTTGGGTGATGGCGCTCGCGCCCCAGTTGCGCTGGCCCTCCACCGGCTCAACATCCGACCAGAGCAGCGCGTTTCGGCGCGTCCAGCT
>DAORUN010000018.1:0-2287 GCA_035433205.1 Thermoflexales bacterium
CCAATAAGGACGAACCATGACACAGACAAAACCATCCATCGCCAGCCTGCTGGAGCAGCGCGTTCTCATTTTGGACGGCGCGATGGGTTCGCTGATTCAGCGCTGGCATTTGGAGGAGGAAGATTACCGCGGCGAGCGCTTCCGGCATCATCCCATCACGCTGAAGAACAACAACGAAACGCTCAACCTGGTGCGGCCCGACATCATCACCCAGATTCACCGCGAGTATCTGGAGGCCGGGGCAGACATCATCGAAACCAACACGTTCAACGCCCAGCGCATCAGCATGGCCGATTTTGGCCTGGACACCGCCGAGTTTTGCTACGAGACAAACCTGCGCGCGGCGCAACTGGCTTGCGCCGCGGCAGATGAGTTCACGCGGCGCGACCCCGGCAAGCCGCGTTACGTGGCGGGGGCGCTGGGGCCCATGAACCGCACGTTATCCCTCAGCCCAAATGTGAACGACCCCGGCTACCGCGCCGTGACCTTTGACCAGGTGATGCAGGCGTATTACGAACAGGCCAAGGGTTTGCTGGATGGGGGCGTGGATGTGCTTTTGCCCGAAACCACCTTTGACACGCTCAACCAAAAGGCCGCCCTGTACGCCATCCAAAAACTGTTTGCCGATGGCGCCCGGCGCGTGCCGGTGTTTGCCAGTGTGACCATTACCGACCAGAGCGGGCGCACGCTGAGCGGGCAAACGGTAGAGGCGTATTGGGCCAGCATTCATCGCGCGCCGCTCACCAGCACGGGCATTAACTGCGCGCTTGGGCCAGACGAAATGCGCCCGTATGTGGAGGAGATGGCGAAGATATCCAACACGTATACCTCGTGCTACCCCAACGCCGGTTTGCCAAACGCCTTTGGCGGGTATGACATGACCCCGCGCAAGTTCGCCGACACGGTGGCCGAGTTTGCCCAGGAAGGCTGGGTGAATATTTTGGGCGGGTGCTGCGGCACCGGGCCAGAACACATCGCCGAGGTGGCAAAAGTGGTGAAGGACGCCCGGCCACACAAACGCAGCGCGCCAACCCATAAAACATATTACAGCGGGCTGGAGCTTTTGACAATGGAAGACGGAGGACAGAAGACAGAGGACGGAAACGAAGCCGACACCGGTCTTCCGTCTTCCGTCCCGTTTTATGTGATTGGCGAGCGCACCAACGTGACCGGCTCGCCAAAATTTGCCAAGCTGATTAAAGAGGGCAAGCTGGAAGAAGCGCTGACCGTTGCCAAACAGCAGGTGGAAAACGGCGCCAATATGCTGGATGTGAACCTGGACGAGGGGTTGCTGGACAGCGAGAAGATCATGACCGACTTCCTCAACCTGCTCATGAGCGAGCCAGACATTGCCCGCGTGCCGGTGATGATTGACTCATCCAAGTGGAGCGTGTTGGAGGCCGGGCTAAAGTGCTTGCAGGGCAAGTGCGTGGTTAACTCCATCAGCCTCAAAGAAGGCGAGGCGGCCTTCCGTGAGCGGGCGGAGCTGGTGCGGCGTTTTGGCGCGGGCGCGGTGGTGATGGCTTTTGATGAGAACGGCCAGGCCGACACCTACGAGCGCCGGATCGCCATCGCCAAACGCGCGTATGACATTTTGACAAACGAGATTGGGTTTGCCGCCGAGGATATTATTTTTGACCCCAACGTGCTGACCGTTGGCACGGGCATTGAAGAACACGCTAATTACGCGGTGGACTTCATTCGCGCGACAAAATGGATTAAGGAAAACCTGCCGGGCGCAAAAGTGAGCGGCGGCGTGAGCAATGTGTCATTCTCGTTCCGCGGCAACAACCCCGTGCGAGAAGCCATGCACAGCGCGTTTTTGTATCACGCCATTCACGCCGGGCTGGATATGGCGATTGTGAACGCCGGGCAGTTGGCGGTGTATGAGGAGATCCCCAAAGATTTGCTGGAGCGCGTGGAGGATGTGTTGCTCAACCGCCGCCCCGATGCCACCGAGCGGCTGATCGCATTCGCGGGTTCCATCAAACAAAAAGATGACGGCGGGCGAAAGGTGGAAGAGGACGTGGCCGAGTGGCGCGCGCAGCCGGTGGAGAAACGGCTGGAGCACGCGCTGGTCAAGGGCATCACCGAATTTATTGAGCAAGACGTGGAAGAAGCCCGCGTGAAATATGGCGAGCCCTTGCCCGTGATTGAAGGCCCGCTGATGGCTGGCATGAGCGTGGTGGGTGATTTGTTTGGCGCGGGCAAAATGTTTTTGCCGCAAGTGGTCAAAAGCGCCCGCGTGATGAAGAAAGCCGTGGCCGTGCTGGAGCCGTATCTGAAA
>DAORUN010000018.1:2387-9848 GCA_035433205.1 Thermoflexales bacterium
TGATGGCGACCGTGAAGGGCGACGTGCATGACATTGGCAAAAACATTGTGGGCGTGGTGCTGGGCTGCAACAATTACGATGTGGTTGATTTGGGCGTGATGGTGCCCGCCGACAAAATTTTGAAGGCCGCCCGGGAGATGAACGCCGATCTGATTGGCCTGAGCGGGCTGATCACGCCCTCGCTGGATGAGATGGTGCATGTGGCAAAAGAGATGGAGCGCGAAGGATTCAAACTGCCCTTGCTCATTGGCGGCGCAACCACCAGCAAGGCCCACACCGCCATCAAAATTGCGCCGGTGTATGGGCAGCCGGTGGTGCACGTGCACGATGCCTCGCGCTCGGTTGGCGTGATGGGCAGCCTCATCAGCCAGACCTTGCGCGCGGATTTTGTGAAGCAGAACAGCGCCGAGCAAAACGCTTTGCGCGAGCAGTTTGCCAACCGCGCCGAGCGCAAACCTTTGCTGGATGTGGCCGAGGCGCGGGCGCGGCGGCTTGTGGCCCAGCCCAGCGCGCTTGAGCCATCCTTTACCGGTGTGCGCAGCCTGGAAGTTCCCCTGCGTGACCTCGTCGGCTACATTGACTGGACGCCGTTTTTTGCCGCGTGGGAGTTAGCGGGGTCGTATCCAAAAATTTTGCAGGATGAGGTTGTGGGCGGGCAGGCCAGCAAGCTGTTTGATGACGCTCAGAACCTGCTAAAACGCCTTGTGCAATCTAACAACGCGGCGGTTGCGGCGGCGCACCGCCCCGGCGGTGATGCGCCGCATAACGTGGCTGGCTCATTGCAGGCCCGCGCCGTGTATGGTTTGTTCCCGGCAAACAGCGTGGGCGATGACATTGAGATTTACGCGGATGAATCGCGGTCGAGCGTGGTCACCACGTTTCATACGCTGCGCCAGCAAATGGACAAAACCCAGCGCCAAAACATTGCGCTGGCAGATTTCATTTCGCCAAAGACCAGCGGTCAGGTGGATTACATGGGCGCGTTTGTAACCAGCATCCGCGGCGCAAAGGAGCTGGCCGATGAATACAAACGCAATCACGATGATTACAACGCGATCATGGTGGAGGCGCTGGCCGACCGGCTGGCCGAGGCGCTGGCCGAGAAATTGCACAAGCAAGCGCGGGATGACATGGGCTATGGCCTGAGCGAAACGCTCAATTCCGATGACTTGATCGCGGAGCGGTATCGCGGGATTCGCCCCGCGCCGGGCTACCCTGCCTGCCCCGACCACACCGAGAAACGCGCCATTTTTGACTTGCTCCGCGCCGAGGCCAACATTGGCACAACCCTGACCGAGGGCATGGCGATGCAGCCGGGCAGCAGCGTGAGCGGGTGGTATATCTTCCATCCCCAGGCAAAGTATTTTGGGCTGGGCAAAATTGGCCGCGACCAACTGGCCGATTACGCCCGCCGCAAGGGCTGGACGATGGAGGAAGCCGAACACTGGCTGCGTCCCAACTTGGTGGAGTAAATACAAGATTTAACCTCGCGGGTTGGCGCATACGATCATGGAATTTCAAGATTCTGTGCGCCAACCCGCGAGGTTTTTTTACAACTCGTGTACGAACGCAGAAAACACCCAATGGCCTCACCCAAAGCATTTGCTCAGCGCATGGCGCGGCACATTTTGATGGGCTTGAGCCTGTCTGTATTTGCGCTGGGCATTGGCATGATTGGATATCGCGTGATTGAAAATTTGAGTTGGGTAGATGCGTTTTTCAACGCTTCAATGATCGTGACCGGGATGGGGCCAACTGCTCAGGTGCAAAGCGATGCGGGTAAGATTTTTTCCGGGCTGTATGCCATCTTTGCATTTATTGTGTATGTGAGCAATTTGGGGATTATTCTCGCGCCGGTGGCGCACCGCATTTTGCACCGCTTCCATTTGGATGAAAACGAGTAATATGCTGGACTTGCGCAAAAATAAAGATTGTCATTCCCGCGCCAAACCAAAAACGCAGAGAAAACACGGTTCCCCGCCACTTGTTTTGAGGGTTGGTTATAGATTCCCGCGCAAGTGGGAATGACGGATATTCTTTCGGTTATTTGACATACACTTTGCCTAAATCCAATAATATGAAAACAATTGTAATTACAGGCAGCACACGCGGAATTGGGCGCGGGCTGGCGCAAGAATTTCTTAAGCGCGGGTGCAACGTCGTCGTCAGCGGGCGCGGGCAGGCCAGCACAACCAAAACCGCCGGAGAGCTATCTGCCCAGTTTGGCGCGGAGAATGTGCTGAGCCAGCCCTGCGATGTGAGCGATTTGGCGCAGGTGCAGGCTTTGTGGGATGCGGCCGTGGCGGGCTTTGGCCGCGTGGATATTTGGATCAACAACGCGGGCATTGGGTCGCCGCGCAAAAACTTTTATGAGCTGGACATGCGCGATGTGAACGCGCTGGTGAACACCAATTTGCTGGGGCTATTTCATGGTTGCCGCGTGGCGATGGCGGGAATGCTAAAACAGGGCGGCGGGCAGATTTATAACATGGAGGGCTATGGCAGCAACGGCATGGTGACCCAGGGTCTCTCGGTGTATGGCGCAACCAAACGCGCCGTAACGTACCTGACCAAAAGCTTTGCCAAAGAGGCCGAGGGAACACCGGTTCAAGTGTGCTGGCTAAACCCCGGCGTGGTGATTACAGATTTGCTGGTGGATGACTACGCCGGGGATCCGCAAGGCTGGGAGAGCGCCAAAAAAGCCTTCAATATTTTGGGCGACAAAGTTGAAGATGTAACCCCAGCCCTGACCGAGAAGATTTTGCGCAACACAAAAAATGGCGCCCGTGTTGCATGGCTGAGCAACGCCCAAATTGGGCTGCGCTTCGCCACCGCGCGGTTCAAAAAGCGTGATGTGTTGGGCGATGTAAAACCAAAGGGGGTTTGATGAGCGTTCGCGTGAAACGCGCCTTGCTCACGCCTCATAAAAAATGGCCTGCCCATGAATGATTCTGGATGTGCGTCATAAGCCGTTCAAAAGCGTCCGACGTACAATTGCCGCATGAACCGGAAAAAGTCTACACGCAGCCAGAAAATATTTACCATTCTGGCCTTGCTCATCGTTGCTTCCATGATCATCAGCAGTTTTGCTTCATTATTCACTGCGCCGATACGCTAAGCGTACAATCACCTCACAAACCTCATGTGGACTCATTATTACGCCCCCAAGACTGTGGCGGAAACGTTGGAGTTGCTCGCCCAACACGCAGACGATGCCGTGCCCGCGCGTTTAATCGCTGGCGGCACCGATTTGATTTTGGAATTGGAGCGCGGCGCGCGCAAACCCGGCCCGGTGATTGATGTCTCGCGGCTGGGCGCGGACGCCATCCGCAAAGAGGGCAACGTGATTCACCTTGGCCCGCAGACCACCCACGCGCAGGTGGTCGCATCGGGCGTGTGTGTGGATGGCGCGTTGCCGCTGGCGCAGGCGTCCCGGCAAGTGGGGGCGCCGCAGATCCGCAACCGCGGCACGGTGGCGGGCAACCTCGTCACCGCCTCGCCCGCAAACGACACGATCACCCCGCTGATGGCGCTGAACGCCACGCTCACGCTCACCAGCAAGCGCGGCTCACGCGCGGTTCCCATCAGCCAGTTTTACACCGGCGTGCGCAAAACCGTGCTGGCCAAAGATGAAATGCTGACCGGCATTTCGTTTGAGGCCCTGCGCCCCAACCAACGCGGCGTATACATCAAGCTTGGCCTGCGCCGCGCCCAGGCCATCTCGCTGGTCAACTGCGCCATCGTCCTCTCTTTTGGGGATGGCAACCGGGTGGATGAGGCCCGCATTACCCTGGGGGCGGTCGCACCCACCATCATTCACGCCAAACAGGCCGAGGCATATTTGGTGGGCAAACAGCTCACCGATGCCGTGATCGCCGAGGCGGCGCGGCTGGCCCAGCAGGCCGCGACACCCATCACCGATGTGCGCAGCAGCGCGGAATACCGCAGCGACATGGTGGAGGTGATTGTGCGGCGCGGGCTGAGCGATATTGCGCAAGGCAAGGAACGCGCGGAGTGGACGCCCGACCCGGTTTCCCTCGCGCTAAAGGAGCACACGCCCGCCCCGCCCGCGGCGCATGACGATGATATTCATGCGCTGATTAACGGCAAGGCGTTTAACGTGCGCGATGCCGGTGAGAAAACACTTTTGCGCATGTTGCGCGAAGATTGCGGGCTGATTGGCACAAAAGAAGGCTGCGCCGAGGGCGAATGTGGCGCATGCACCGTTTTGCTGGATGGCAAAGCGGTTATGGCGTGTCTTGTCCCATCCGAGCGGGCCAACGGCGCGGAGATTGTGACGATTGAGGGCGTGGCTCAACTCGCTGGCGCGAGTGAGCTTCACCCGCTTCAGCAGAGTTTTATAGACACAGGCGCGGTGCAATGCGGCTACTGCACGCCAGGGTTTATCATGTCTGGCGCAACGCTGTTCTCCGAGTATCCAAACCCAACCGAGGCGCAGATCAAAGACAGCATTAGCGGCAACCTGTGCCGCTGCACCGGCTATTACGCCATTTTGGAGGCGTTTAGAAAAACACGCGATACAACGCATTGACGGAAGACGGAAGACCGGGGACGGCGTTAAAACCGTCTTCCGTCCTCCGTCTTCCGTCTCACATATTTTCAATGACCGACGATTTAAATAACCTTGTAGATGAACTCAACGCCCCGCTCAACCCGAACTTTAAGTGCGGGTATGTGGCGGTGGTGGGCAAGCCCAACGTGGGCAAAAGCGCCATCGTGAACGCGCTGGTGGGGCATCGCGTGGCGATCACCTCGCCAAAAGCGCAAACCACCCGCCGCCGCGTGCTGGGCATTTTTAGCGATGCCGACAAACAGGTGTTGTTCATGGACACGCCCGGCATCCATCAGCCCAAACGCGAACTGGGCAAATTTATGATGCGCCAGGTGGAGATGGCGCTGGGCGATGCCGATGTGATTTTGTTTGTGGCCGATGTGACCCGCCCGCCCGGCGATGAAGACCGCCGCGTGATTGAAGAAATTCACCGGTCAGACCGCTCAGCCAGCAGTCAGGCCGGCAAGCCCGGCTCAAAACCCATCCTGTATGTGTTGAACAAAATTGACGCGGTGAACCCCGCCGAACTGCTGGAGAACGTGCGCCAATATGAAGAGTTGACCGGCAAACCGCTGGCCGCATTGAGCGGGCCGCCCGATGCCAACACGCTGCTCACCACCTCGGCCACGCGCGGCGACAATTTGCAAACGCTGATGGCGCTAATTGTGGACAAACTGCCGCATGGCCCGGCGTTTTATCCGCCGGAGCAATACACCGACCAGAACGACCGCATCATGGCCGCCGAACTGGTGCGCGAGCAGGCGCTGCGCTTTCTCTCGCAAGAGGTGCCGCACTCGGTGGCCGTCTCGGTGGATGAGTTTAAGGAGCGCAAGCGCGGCCCGTTTTACATCGGCGCCACCATTTACGTGGAGCGCGATTCGCAAAAGGGCATCCTGATTGGCAAGGGCGGCGAGATGCTGCGCAAAATTGGCATGGAAGCGCGCAAAGAAATTGAGCGCGATCTCGATCATCCCGTGTTTTTGGAATTGTGGGTGAAGGTGCGCGATGACTGGCGCAGCAACCCCGGCGCCATTGAGAATTTGATGGGGGGATAAACATTTAGCGCCCGGAGCGCTCTACCCAATTTGGGGAGGCGCCCCGGGCGCTTGATTTACTCATGCGTTCACTTCAAATTCGTTACTTTCTCATCGCGCTTGTTTCTGTGGCGGTTGGCGCAAGCGCGGTGGCGGGGTGGGGCAACTTTCTTGTGGCCGGGTTTGTGGGCATTTTGGCGGGCCGCGCCGCGGTTAAAACCATTTTCGACCTCAACACGGGCAAAGCGGCGGGCATCGCCATTGGCATTTGGGTTGGCGCGGGCGCGTTTCTTGGCACGGTGTTGGCCGCGCTGTTTGCCAGGGTGATGGGTGTCTCGGTCGCCTTGGGCGCAACGTTGCTGCTGGCGCTTGTCTCGCTGGTGTTGGCGTTGTTTGCCGCCGCGGTTGCTGCGAGAGAAAGCGTGAAATTGCCCGAAGATGAGGCGTGATGCGAATGCAGAATTCTGAATTCTGAATTCAGAAAAAACTCGGCGCAAGTTTCTTATTTCTCATTTCTTATTTCTCTGGAGAATAAGGAAAAATGGCAAAACCCACGCGCAAGGAAATAGGCGCGCACGGAGAGGCGCTGGCCGAGCGGCACTTGTTGGCGGGCGGCTACGCCATCCGCCACAAAAACTGGCGCAGCGGGCACGGCGAGCTGGATATTGTGGCCGAGCGCGAGGGTGTGATTGTGTTTGTGGAGGTGCGCGCCCGCACCAGCGATGCCTTTGGCACGCCCGAAGAAACGCTCACCCCGCGCAAAAAAGCCAAGCTGATGGAAACCGCGCAGGCTTATTTGCGCGACTTTGATTTGGAAGACGCCATTTGCCGAATGGACGTCATCGCGATTGATCTTGACCACCACATGCGCGTGGTGCGGCTGACCCAGATTGAGAGCGCGATTGAGTAACTTCTGTGCGAATAAAATCTTTTGCAACCAGCGCGGTCACAACACGTATACGTTGTATGATTTGCGCGCAAACACAGCATGGATAACAAACCGCCCATCCCGCCCATCTCGCCAACGCCGCAAGACCTGGCCAAAAGCTTGATGGAGCTTGCCCAAAGCCTGAGCGTGTTCGCGAACGAGGCGTTCACCATTGTGCGCAACGAATTTGACCGTCGCTATCAGTGGTTTGTGGGCGGGCGGCGTGTGTTGGTGCTGGGCGAGCCGGGCAGCGGCAAATCGGCGTTGCGCTATCTTTTGCAAACCGGCGCCCCCGGCCCGCGAGCCACAAACGGCAAGCTGGTCTCGCCGCCAAAAACGGTGGGCGTGGTAGACAGCCTGGGCAACACCGCCACCACCAACGTTGAAATCCCGGAGCTTTTGTTTGGGCTTTTCTCGCCACCCGGCCAACTGCGCGAGCAAGCCGGCGGCGTGTTGTTTTTGCCCCGCGATGTGGCCGGTGAGCTGCGCGAGAAATGGGGGCAGATGGTGATTGAGCTTCACCCGCAGATCGTCATCTTTATGGTGGATGGCCGCGCCAGCCGCGAAACGCCCTTTGGCTCCGCGCCCTCATTCAACGATGTGGCGAAAGACATCATGGACACCGCGTTTGATGTGCTGCTCGCGCCGCAGGTTTTGCCAAAAGCCGTTGGCGTGTTCATCAATTTTGCAGATGCATGGAACCCAGAGCAAGACCCGTTTGAAGAAACGATGAAAAAACGCGCGGTAGAAGACGCTTTTTTGCAAGCTGCCCGTGCCAACTACGCCGACCGCAAAAAGATATTGAGCAAGATGCAATACTTTGCGGTGCAACTCTCGCCAGATAAATTAAGCTGGCCAGAGGTTGAGGCCGCCTTTCACGCTCTTTCTGCCCAGGCAAACGCAGACTAGAAAATGCAAAATGCAAA
>DAORUN010000018.1:9948-21352 GCA_035433205.1 Thermoflexales bacterium
CCTTTCACGCTCTTTCTGCCCAGGCAAACGCAGACTAGAAAATGCAAAATGCAAATGAGCTGTGCGCAAGTCTGGTCTTAATTTTTAATTCGTAATTTGTCGTTCGTAATTGATTCGCGCATGGCCGCGCGGTCATCCCAGGGGTATTCGGTTGTGCCAAAACACATGCTCTGCTCGTGGCCCTTGCCGCAGGCTATCACCGTGTCGCCTGTTTGGGCGATGGAAACCGCGCGGGCAATGGCCTCGCCGCGATCCTTGACATGCAAAATTTCTGCGCGCTTCTCGCGGTCGGGCAGCGCAGCCACGCCCGCGTCCATCTGGGCAAAAATATCATCCAACGATTCGCGGCGCGGGTCCTCCGCGGTAAAAATGGCGATGTCTGCCAGCCGGGCGGCCACTTGCGCCATCATGGGGCGTTTCTGGCGGTCGCGCTCGCCCGCGCAGCCAAACACAGCAATCAATCTGCCAGCGGTGATGCCCCGCGCGGCGGTGAGCGCGTTTGCCAGTGCGTTGGGCGTGTGCGCAAAATCCACAATTGCGGTGAAGGGTTGCCCGGCGGCAATGCGCTCCATGCGCCCCGGCACACCCGCGAGTGAGGCGATCCCTCGCGCGATTGCGTCGCTCGGAACATCCAACGCCAGCGCCGCGCCAATGGCCGCCAAAATGTTAGAGACGTTGTAATCGCCAATCAAAGCGCTGGTGATGGACATCTCGCCGCGCGGGGTGAGCGCGGTGAAGTGGAGGGCATTCGCAAGATGCTGAATGTCTGTGGCGACAATATTATCGGACGGAGGACGGAAGACGGAAGAATTATCGTCCTCCGTCTTCCGTCCTCCGTCTTCCGTCTTGTCAATCGCATACACAAATCGTTGTTTGGCCGCAAAGTTCTTGAGGTGTTCAAACGAATACGCGTCATCGGCGTTGAGAACATGAACCGGGGCCATCTCGAACAGCCGGGCTTTGGCGGCGCGGTAAGCCTCGCGCGAGCCGTGCAAATCCAAATGTTCGTGCGTGATGTTGGTGACCACGGCCACATCAAACTTTGTCCCATCCACCCGGTATTGCGCCAGCCCATGCGAAGTGACTTCCAAAATGCAATGCGTCAACCCGGCGTCTCGCATTTCTGCCAAATAATTTTGCACATCATCAGAGTCGGGGGTGGTGGTGTGCAGGCCGGTGTCCAGCGTTTTGTCGCCAATCACCGCGTTTACCGTGCTAATCATCCCAGCGCGAATGCCCGCGTTTTTAAGAATGTTAAAAATGAGATTCGTGGTGGTGGTCTTGCCATCCGTGCCGGTCACGCCAATCACGGTCAGGCTGCGCGATGGAAAATCATTCCACGCCGCGCACAGGTGGGCAAACGCCTCGCGCCCGTTGGGCACCACAATCACAGGGATGTCCAGCGGTTGCGCCGGGGCCGCCTCGCACACAATGGCCGCCGCGCCGCGCCGCGCCGCATCGGCCAGATATTTGTGGCCGTCGGCTTCCACGCCTTTGTAGGCCACAAACAACCAGCCCGGCTGCACCCGCCGAGAATCGCGCGTGATGCCGGCGATGTCCGTGTCCTTCGGCGCGCTCGTTGGCGTGGGCAGGGCAGAGAGAAGATGGGAGAGGGATTTCATGAAATTTAAGCGCCCGGTATTAGCGTCCGGTATTAGCGCTCGGAGCGCTCCGAGCGCTTTACTGCCAGCTCACCACCACCTGCGTGCCTTCTTCGCGTTTGTTCGTGCCGGTGTAACGCTGGTTGTAATTGTTCATGGGCATGGTCCAGCGCCACACCCATTTGGCGATGTGGTTTGGGCAGTTCACGCAGCCGTGGCTGCGCATTACGCCAAAATCGTTGTGCCAGTACGCCCCGTGAAACGCAATGCCCGTGCCGGTAAAGTAGCTCACCCACGGAACGCCGGGCAGATCGTAATATTCGTCCGTGCCTTCTTCGCCGCCATACATGTGCTGGGTGGGCGTTTTGTGAAAGACAAAATAATTCCCCGGCGGCGTTTGAAAATCCTTGTCCTCGCTGAACTTCGCGCCGGTGGCCACGCTCCAGCTAAACAGCTCGCGGCCTTTTTCGTAGGCCGTGGCGCGTTGTTTGCTCAGGTTCACCACCAGTTTTTTGTCCGATGGGGCCACATCCCAACCCAGCGGCGTGAACTCTTCTTGCGAGATGGGGCGCATGTGTTTGCCCGGCACGAAATACGCGCCCGGTTTCATCTCGTCTTCCAACTGATACCAAAGCTCATCGGGGTTGTCGGTGGCGGGCACAACTTTGCTCACTTTGGCCGTGCATCCGCCAAAATAGCGGTATTTTGTGCGGCCTGCTTTGGCAGATGGGGCAAAGCGGGCATCGGTAAAGGGCACCGAGATTTCGCCCCAAAAGCCGCCATCGCCCGCCGTTGTGAACGGCGTTTGCAACTGGTTGGGGGTTGGGCAGGCGTGGGCTGAAAATATATATCCACCCTCAATCTGATACCAGCGTTTGTTGTGCCAGTTGCCATTTGCGCCTTCCAACTCGGCGATGATGGCCGGGTAATCATTGAACTTGAGGCGCTTGGGCGCTTTTGACTTGATATCTGCTGCCTCATACACCGGGATGCCATCATAAAATGGGCGCAGAAAACCGGGCATATCGCCGGGTGGGGGCGTGGGCGCGTAGGGCGCGGGCTGCTCGTTGGGTTGCTCGCCTTCGCCCGCGAACATGATGCGCGGAAAGGCCGCCGAAACGGCGCTGGCAGCCAGAAAACCCGCCGAAGTTTTTAGAAATGCACGACGATTCATATTTCTGCCAAAGGATACTATGTTTTGCTGAGCGAGAAAAAAAACAAGCTTTCTCGCAAAAACGAAACGCGTCGATCAGAGTTTTCCCGGTATCATTTGGTGGATGAAGGCCGCTTATTACGAAAAATTCTCCGCGCCATTTGGCGTGCAAATTGTGCCAGACCCATCCCCAACCGAGCATGGGGTGGTGATTGAGGTAAAAGCCACCGGCGTGTGCCGCAGCGATTGGCACGGCTGGATGGGCCACGATGCCGACATCAAATTGCCGCACGTGCCCGGCCATGAGCTGGCGGGCGTGGTGGCGGCAGCGGGCGCTGGCGTTACGCGCTGGCGGGCGGGCGACCGCGTGACCGTGCCGTTTGTGGGCGGGTGCGGCGTTTGCCCGCAATGCGCCAGCGGCAATCATCAGGTGTGCGACCATCAGTTTCAGCCCGGCTTCACGGGCTGGGGTTCGTTTGCCCAATTTGTGGCAATAAATTACGCCGACACAAACCTGGTGCGCCTGCCCGACGAGATGGATTTTGTAACGGCGGCCAGCCTGGGCTGCCGCTTCATCACCGCGTTCCGGGCGGTGGTGGCGCAGGGCAGGGTGGGCGGCGGTCAATGGGTGGCGGTGCATGGCTGCGGCGGGGTTGGCCTGTCTGCCATCATGATCGCATCTGCGCTGGGCGCAAATGTGATTGCGGTTGACATCGCTGATGACAAGCTGGCCCTCGCGCGGTCTCTGGGCGCGGCGGGCGCCATCAACACGCGCAACACGGCAGATGTGGTCACGGCGGTTAAAGACCTCACGCAGGGCGGGGCGCACGTCTCAATTGACGCGCTCGGCAGCCCAGGCACGTGCTACAACTCAATCGCCAACCTGCGCAAACGCGGCAGGCATGTGCAGGTGGGGTTGATGCTGGCCGAGCACGCCGCGCCAGCCATCCCCATGAGCGCGGTGATTGCCAACGAGCTTGAAATTGTGGGCAGCCACGGAATGCAGGCCCACAAATACGATGAGATGTTCGCTATGATTCAAGCGGGCAAATTGCGGCCAGATAAACTCATTGGCAAAACAATTTCATTGGATGAAGCCCCGCATGCGTTGATGCGCATGAACGAGTTTGGCGGCGCAGGCGTGACGGTGGTGGATCGGTTTTAAGCTGATTCCAGCCCAACCATGCTAATAAAGCATCTCTATTGAGGTACACCTACCGCATTCAATTTATTTAACTGAGCTTGCGGGCGTTTACCAACTTAAGCCTATGTCGCGCATTGTATTGGGCAAAAACAGACGATGCGACCAGATTGGCTCTTGTGTAGACACGGGGGTTTCAGTTGGCGTGGGCGTAAGCGTAGAGGTTTGTGTCGGTGGCGATAACACCTCCACATAGTTATCGCGTGTAAAGCTATTTGTATACCCGTTGGTAAATTTTGTAACGTTTAGGGTGACTGAATATAGCCCGGAAGCTGTGTAAATGTGCGTTGCGCTGGGACATGGTGAAAAGGGTATATTTTGTTGCATGACATATGTCTGGGTTGCACCATCCCCAAAATACCAAGTGCATATGCTGAGCATGCTGCTATCCAAATGAGTGAACTGCGTTGTCAGCGGCGCATTGCCTGAAAGAGGTGACCCCACAAAATTTGCCCCTGGTATAGATGTTGGCGTGGGAGTGGGGGTTCTGGTTGGCGTGGGAGTGAAAGTTGAGGTGGGTGTAGGTGTTGAGGTGCAAATCGCGGGCGGCGTGGGCGTTACGGCCATATAGATGGTTGAGTTATTGGCTTCGTCGCTTTCGGCAATCGCGTTGTTGATATCAACAGTTCCAGTATTTACGCCGTTACTAGCCAGATTTGAAAACCACAAAATTTGCGCTGTCCCAGCAGGCAAGCTGGCAACTATTTGTTGTGCGCCATTTACTTCTACAACAAAACTTCCCGCGTCTGCCGTTCCAGTATTTTGCACATAAGCTTGAAGCCCGTATGGGGCATAGGAAGTCACGCAACTGCCGGTTTGCCCTTGCATCCAGAGGTTCAAATTAATAATCAGATCTGGGAGAGAGGTTTGTGCCTTACTGCTTGGTTTTGATTGCTTTCCAAAAACAAGTCCTGGATCGGATATCCCAGCGAGTGTGCTAAATAACAACGCCAATGACGCTAAGGCATAGGGGCGGATTTTGCGAAAAATGAAGATCAAAGAAAAATTGATCGCAGGCTTTAACCAAAACAAAGGCTTCATATATTTAACTCCTTTCGGCAAAGAAGCATGGCAGCTGAGTCAGTCTACCATGATGCCTCATATTTATGATTTATCCTTAACGGACATAAAACACGGATATTCACTTTTATGGCATACTGTCACACAAAGGTGGTCAATACACGGGCTGGAATGCCCAACAAGTTTGAACATGCAACATGCACGGACTCATCACCCTTTTAGACGAACAACATGACTGCGAGGTCAAGGCTCTTTGGCGCGAGATGGAAAGCGCGTGCGGGCTGGGTTTGTTGGTGAAACGCGTGCCGTTTCCGCATTTTTCGTGGCTGGTGTGCGAGGATTACGATGACGATCTGGCGCTGGCGGCCATGAACCGCATTGCGGCGCAAGCCAAACCATTTGTGGTGCAAACTGCCGGGCTGGGCGTGTTCACCGGCGAGCATCCGGTGTTGTATGCCAGCGTTACGCGCACGGCGGAACTCTCGGCGCTTCACGAACTGATTTGGCGCGAGATGCGTCCCGCGCTCACAAAAGCAACGGCCTATTATGAGCCGCCCAACTGGATGCCGCACATCACTCTCGCCCAGGGCGACCTCACCCCAGATACGCTGGCGTGCGCCATGCGTTTGTTGATGGGTCGCAATTTGTATTGGCAATTCCGCGCAGACACCCTGGTCTGGGCGCACGACACGGGCCGCGATCAAACCACCCACGAGTTGAGGCGCAAAGTGGTGATCGTTGGAAGTGAGAGTTGAGTGTGAGAGTTGATAGCTAACATGAATTCGGGATAACGAAGGGTTAGTCACTCTCACGGCGTAATGTGTTCAGAAGTCGGACTGCTCAGGCTTGGGCAAGCCAAAAATTTGCCCGGTGAGCAGTCCGACTTCTTAAATGTCGATTGCAGAGTTTTCCGTCTCTCGTCTAACCATTGCTTCACAACAGCCCCAGCTCTTTGGCGCGTAGCGCGGCCTGAGTACGGTCGCGGGTATTCAATTTTTGCAAAAGCGCGGTCACATAATTTTTCACCGTGCCCTCGGCCAAAAACAAAGTTTCAGAAATTTCGCGGTTACTTTTACCCTGCGCAATGAGCCGCAAAATATCCACTTCACGCTCGGTCAGCGGCTCTGGCAAAGCGAGGGCAGTTTTTGGGATGGCCTCCAGCCGGGCAAATTCTGCAAATATCCGCCGCGCCACCGATGGCTCAATCAACGCCCCGCCGCCATGCACCGTGCGGATGGCGCGGGCCAGTTCGTCGCCAGACACATCCTTGAGCAAATAGCCCAACGCACCTGCCCGCAAACCATCAAACACATACGCGTCATCATCAAATGTGGTCAGAATAATCACCCGCGCTGCGTCGTTTCGTCCGCGCAGTTGGCGCGTGGCTTCTACACCATCCATCACTGGCATTCGTATGTCCATCAAAACCACATCTGGCGTGGTTTGAGCAATTGCATCCAGCGCAACGCGGCCATCGCCAGCCTCGCCAACCACGTCAAGATCGCTTTCCAACTCTAGTAACGTGCGCAGCCCTTCGCGCATGAGGCGCTGGTCATCCACCAAAAACACGCGAATTTTGTTGCTCATGCCGCGCCGCCTTTGTCCAGTGGAATGCTAAAGCTGACCCTCGCACCGCCGCGCTCGCTTTCACCAATATCAAGCTGGCCGCCCAGCAGCGCAGCGCGCTCGCGCAGACCGCGCAGGCCAAATCCAGCTTCGGTTTCTTCGGCCATGCCTTTGCCATCGTCTTCGGTGGTCAGGGTGATGGCGCTCGCGCTGGCGCGAAGAGACATCCAAATGCGTTTTGCGCTGGCATGTTTTTGCGTGTTGGTCAGGGTTTCTTGTGCCGCGCGATACACTGCCAGCCTGTGCGCGGGTAAAAACTCTGGCAACACATCAGGAATATCCATCTCAATTGCCAAACCGGTGTTTGTTTCAAATGCTGAGACCAATCGTTTCAAAGCCGCGCCCAACGGCAAGTCATCTTCCAACGGGGTGCGCAAGGCGGCCACGTTTTGGCGTAAATCGGTCAGGCTGTTCTTCATTTCCTCGCGCACATTGCCCAGCATTTTGGCCGCGCGACCAGGATCGCTGGGAATGAGTCTCTGCGCCCCCTCAAGTTGAACCACCGCCACTGTAAGGCGATGCCCCAACGAGTCGTGTAGTTCCCGCGCCATGCGGTTACGCTCTTCCACAATCGCCAGACGCTGAGTTTGCAGGTTTAGCGCGTGAAGCTGCTCATTGGCCTGGCGCAAATCGGCGGCAAGTTTCTCGCTGCGCTGGCGGTTGATCTCGCTCTGGCGGATGAGGCTTCCGACATACGCAAAGAAGAAGAACCCCGCGGAGTTCCCCAGCCCAATCAGCAGGCCAGAGACCGGGCCAAATACAAACATGTATGAGCCAATGGTGATGACCAGAATGATAAAAAACCACGGAGCCGCCTGACGCGGTGGCAACGCCATGCCAATTTGGGCGCACAACACCGCCACAACCACAAAAATATAAAACGCATTTTTTGCGCCCGGCACAAAACACATCACCGCCACAGTCACTGTTTGCAAAACCAAAATAAGTGTGGTGTGTTTTTGAAACGGCTGTGACTCAAACGCGGCAAACAGGGCGATAAATGCCAACATGCAAATGATGCTGACAACGTTGCGAAGCAGATCTGGTTCGTTGAGAACCGTGTATGCCAGCGAGATCAGCAGCGGAACAATCGCAGAGAATGCCAGCCAGAACCCGCTGGAGTTGCGCTCATACATTTTTCTGGGTTTTTCGTGCACAGGCGGCAAGGTGTGTTGATCGTTCATGCTGATTTTGAAAAATAAGGCGAACTGAATTTAGCCTTTCATCCTGCTTATCCATTTATCCATGCAAATATGTCTTACTCTACCCGAAACCGCCACACGCCAATAGATAGAAACACCACCGCAAAAGCCATCAACACCCCAGCGGGCAAAAGCGCCCCAGCCAGCCCAACCCCGCGCACAAGGATATCGCTCAGGCCGCGCATGGCCCAAAATGTGGGCGTAATTTGCACTGCCTTTTGCACGCTCTCCGGGAACATCTCCAGCGGGTACCAGCAACCGCCCAGCAGCGCCATCACCATGCCCAGCATGATGCTCAGCCCCTGCGCCTGCCCCTCGGTTTTGATAAACGCGCCCAGCATGGTTCCCAGCGCCGCCCCGCACACTCCAAACGCAATCAGCATGGCCGCCAAAGCCAGCGGCTGCCTGCCCCACGGAAGGTTTAGCGCAAAAACACCAAACGCCACCATGAGCGTCATTTGAACCAGCGCAATGACAAACTCGCCGCCGATTGTGCCGATGAGTATGTGCGCCTTGCTGGTGGGCGTGGCAAATGCGCGTTTTTGCGTGCCCTTGGCGCGTTCGTAGGCAAAAACCGCGCTGACCGAAAGCAGCGGAATGAGCACCCACGTGATCAATTGCCCGGCGCTGGCCTGCGCCGCCTCGTCATAGGTTGCGCCCGCCGCCACCGCCTGGGTCACGCTCAGGCGAGATGTCGCCTGAGCCAGCGCTTCTTTTGCGTTCGCTGCGGCGCGGGTTACAAACGCCTGGCGGTCTGCCGCGTTGGTAAATGGCCGGATACGCTCTGCCTCTTGCGCGGCAAAATAGGCGGCGGTTTGGGCGCGGCTGGTCTGGCTGGCCACATTGCTGATGGCCCTCTCAGCGGCCATCGCATCCAGCGAGTTCGTTTGCGATTTGATGTTCAACGCCCACTCCCTCTCCCCAAAGTTTTGCGGGATGGTGAGAATGGTCGCCACATCATTATTTTCAAACGCGGTCTGGGCTTGCTCGCGTGCGTTGGCGCTGGCATTGATGGCGCTTGAGCCGCGCAGGGCATCCATCAATTCTGCAGCCGCGCTTGACGAAGATTCATTCACCACCGCCACCTTTGGGCGCGTGTCTTGCGCGGTTGCGCTCGCTGGCCCGCCTGACAGCACAAATGTAAACACCAGCGGAAGCACAATAAAAAAGGTTAATTGACCTGGGCTGGAAAACCGCACCAGTGCATTCTTTTTGGCAATGGCAAAAATTTTGTTCATGATGAAGATGAGAGCCTAAGGGTCTGCGAGACCCTTAGGCTCTACTAAATTTGCGAAAACCAATGGACGAAATGGCGAACAGCGCAAGCGCCATGAGCACAAGGGCAAACACGCTCGGCAAAATAGTGGCCATGCTTTGGCCTTGCGCCAAACGGGTAAAGCCATCCAATCCCCAATAGTTTGGCGTGAGCTTGCCCAGTGTTTTCAAAAATGGCGGGAGCGGAATTCCCTGCCCAAAGCTATTGCTCAAAATGGCAAACAACATCATCAACGCGCTGCCCACCGTGCCCATCTGTTCTCTGGATTTTGCAAAAGCCAACACCACCAGCCCCCAACCAGTGGCAGCGGCGGCGCAGGCCAGCACAAGCGCCATCACCCCCAGCGGGTTGCCCCAGCGCACGCCAAAAATAACCGCGCAGCCCAGCGTCAAAATGCCCACCTGCGCCGCGCCGGTTAGAAAAACCCCGGCCACTTTTCCGCCCAAAATTGCAGCCGTGCTGGCGGGCGCGGCCATCATGCGCGAGAGCGTGGCGTTCTCGCGCTCGGCCAAAATTTGGCTGGCTCCGCGCGTCACGGTGTACATCAAAAACAGCAAGGCCATGCCCGGCGCAAGATAGGCCAGCACATCAAATTCTTGCGCGGCCGCAGCGGGTGTTTCATGGTTCAGGGTGATGGCGCTCTGGCTGGCGGCGTTTGCCAGCCGCTGCCCCATCTCTTGAGAAAAGGCGGCGGCATCTTGCGGCTTGACCAAGCCATCTTGCATCAATGTGGTCATGATGACAAATCCGCTGGTTTGCAACGTTTCCACGCGCGATAAAAATTCCTGAACGATGGATTCAACCACCCCTGTGCCTGTTGGCGCAAGCGGGTTGGCGTACACCTCGATTTTTGGCGGGTTGGGTGATGTTTCCTGAGCAGACAAAATTGAAGCGCTAAACCCGTTGGGGATGATGACAACCGCCGCCACCTTGTTTGCGCCCACCAGATCGCGGGCGGCCTGCTCATTGGTCATGTTAATGGGCGCGACCAGTGTTTTAACCTCATCGGAAGAAAACACGTTGACCAGCGCATCGGCTATTTGCCCGCTGTCTTTGTTCACAATGACCACCGAAATCTGAGAGATTCCGCTGGATTTGCCGGAGAATCTGCCGGTCACAAAACCCATCCCCAGTGTGAGCAAAAATGGCGCAAGCAGCATGAGAACCAACGCCGCGCGGTCACGAAAGGCGAGTTTGAGGTCTTTGAGAGCAATAGCAAAAAAAATGTTCATGATGATAAAGACCTCACAGGTTTCCAAAAACCTGTGAGGTCTGGATGTCTTAATCCCTCAACGCCCGACCCGTAAGGTTCAAAAACACGGCTTCAAGATTTGGCTCTTTCACTTCCAGCGCCTTGATACGCGCGCCGGTCTCGCTCACTTTTGCCACCACCGGCGCAATCATCACGGCGGCATTGGGCACCATCACCAAAATGGCGCGGTCGGTGGTGTCTACGCGCTTAACATCTTTCATCTGGCGGATGGCCTGCGCGATGGGCGTGGTGTTTACATCTTCGCCAAACTGCAATTGCAATATTTCGCTTTGCTCAATCTGGCGGATCAGCTCGTTCAGTGTGCCAATCGCAATCAGCTCGCCGTGATCCATGATGCCGATGCGGTTGGAAAGTTCCTCTGCTTCTTCCATGTAATGCGTGGTGTACAGCACGGTCATGCCTTGTTTGTTCAGGTTTTTCACCATGTCCAAAATGGCACGGCGGCTTTGCGGGTCAACACCCACGGTTGGCTCATCCATAAACAAAACGCGCGGGCGATGCAGCAACCCAGCGGCGATGTTTACGCGCCGCTTCATGCCGCCACTGAACGTGCTCACGCGTTGTTTGGCTTTGTCGGCCAGCCCAATGTGTTCCAGTGCTTCGCTCACTCGCGTTTTAAGCTGTGAGCCGCTCAGACCATACAATTGGCCCCAGAAATTGAGGTTTTCCTGTGCGGTCAGCTCATCGTAAAGCGCAATTTCCTGCGGCACAATGCCAATGATTTTGCGAACCTCGTTGGGTCGTTTGGTGATGGAATACCCGCCGATGGTTGCATCGCCCTTGGTTGGGGCGAGCAAGGTGGAAAGCATCGAGATGGTGGTGGTCTTGCCTGCGCCGTTTGGCCCCAGCAGGCTAAAAATCTCACCCTCGCCAATCTCAAACGAAATGCCTTTTACGGCCCACGCCTCGCCAAATTGGCGGATAAGCTGGTTGAGTTGAAGTATTGCGTTCATGCGTTTTTTCTCTGCCAGAGTTTTAGCAAAGAACGCGTGCGCTTTTAAGTGCCAGAAGTCACACGAGGGTCATGTGACCGGCTGGGGAGTGATAGTGAA
>DAORUN010000018.1:21452-37060 GCA_035433205.1 Thermoflexales bacterium
TACACCCGAAAAGAATTTCCGCGGCAATAGCCAATGACCGTGATGCCCCACGCCTGCCCAAGCTGAACGGACAAACTGGTGGGCGAGGTGCGCGAGGCGACGAGCGGGATGCCCATTTTGGCGGCCTTGCCAATCATCTCGGAGCTGATGCGGCCTGAGGTGAGCAAGGCCATATCGTGCGTGTCAATTTTCTCGCGCAGGCAAATGCCGCACAGCCGGTCAACCGTGTTGTGGCGGCCCAAGTCTTGCGCCACGCGCACAAGGCCATCCGCTTGAGCAAGGGCGCTGGTGTGTACCCCGCGCACCTCGCGGTAAAGCGTGGCTGCGGCGTTCATTTGCTTCATCCAGTTGGTGATGGATTCTGGCGAGGCGCGCAGCGAAGACACCAGCGACGCGGTTCGCGGCGCAAGTTGCTCAAACGTCACTCCGCCGCCGCACCCAGAAGTGATCACGCGGCGGGTCGGCATCGCCACATCTTTTTTTAACCACACATCCACGCACACCCCGCCCTCAGACAAAGTCCATTGGCGCACATCCTCCAGCGATTCGATAAACCCTTCCAGCCAGAGGAAACCAAACGCCAAATCTTGCGGGTCCATGGGTGAGCACATAAACGTGGCAAGTTCCTGCCCATTCACAAACAGGCAAATGTGCTCTTCTTCAATCACGCCGCCATCCACCATTTGATGCTGGCCGTGATCGTAAACGGCGTATTTTGCAGGAAACGCGCCGCGCTGATCTTCGTGGATCTCCGGTGTGAGCATGGCGCGATTATCTCAGGATTTGCTCACATGCCACACCTAAACGATTGAATTGACAAATGCGAAATAGCGTTGCCGCTGGCATGGCGCAAAATTTTGCGTCTCCATCATCCATCTGCCAAAATTGTTTTGCGCAAATTTGGTGAAAACAAAAGACACTGGCAAGGAATCACCCCTGTCAGTGTCTTTTGAATTACGTTGAGCCTGATTCCGCGTTCTCTACTCTTCGTCCTTTGCGCCATGCTCGGCCTTGAACTTGGCGATGAGCGGCTGGGCGATGTTGCCCGGTACGGTGGCGTAGTGGTCAAACTGCATCTCAAAGTAACCGCGCCCCTGGGTGATGGAGCGCAGATCGGTGGAGTAGCGCTGCATCTCGGCCAGCGGCGCGTGCGCCACAATGATCGTCTTGTTCCCCTTCTGATCCATGCTCATGATTTGGCCGCGCTTGGTCTTGAGGATGCCCATCACATCACCGGCGTGGTCATCTGGCACAACGATGGTGAACTGATAGATCGGCTCCAGCATCATGGGGCTGCCTTGCCCAAACGCCTCTTTGAACACCTGGCGCGAGGCAATTTCAAACGCGATGGGTTTGGAGTCCACCGCATGTTCTTTGCCGTCCAGCACGTGACAAGACACATCAAACACGGGGTAGCCCGCAATCACGCCGCTTTCCATGACCGAGCGCACACCCTTGTCTATGCTTGGCTCATAAGACCGGCTGATGGCCCCGCCAAAGACATCCCACTTCAGCTCGTAGCCAGTGCCCGCCGGGGCTGGCTCCACGCGCATTTCAATTTCGGCAAACTGCCCTGCGCCGCCGGTCTGTTTCTTGTGGCGATAGCGCGATGTGCCTGGCCGGGTGATCGTCTCGCGATACGGGATGCGTGGCACGGTCGTGTCCACATCCACACCAAATTTGCCGTGCAACTTGGCCAAAGCCACATCAATATGCGATTGGCCCATGCCATACAGCACCGTCTCGTGCGTCACGGTGTCCTGATTCCAGCGCAGGCTGGGGTCTTCCTCGCACAGGCGGGTGAGCGATGGGCTGATCTTGGCCGCATCGTTTTTGTTCTTGGGGTGAATGGCGACCGCAAACAGCGGATTGGGGAATTTGATCCCGTTCATCGTCACGCAGTGCGCTTTGTCGCACATCGTGTCGTTGGTCTGGGCCGTGGCCAGCTTGGTCACCGCGCCAATATCGCCCACGTGCAACACCGGCACCGGGAACTGCTCCTTCCCGCGCTGGACAAAAATGGTCGCCAGGCGCTCCTCGCTGTTGGTGCGGGTCACGGTCAGGCGCGTCTCGCCGCTTTTTAGCGGCCCCTCAATTACACGGAAATATTGCACTTTGCCCACAAACGGGTCGGCGGTGGTTTTGAAGATAAACGCGATTTGCCCGTGCTGGCCGTCGTCCGGGTCTGCGCCCAGGTCAAACGGCATGGGGAAGTAGTTTGTGAAGCAGAACATGGTGGCTTGCACACCCGTGCCGCTTGCTGGCGCGCAACACATCACCGGCACAAAGGTGCGCTTGCGGATGGCGCTGCGCAGCCCGCGAATAAACTCTTCGTCGTTCAGCTCGCCCTCGGCAAAATACTTCTCAATGAGGTCGTCCTCGCCTTCGGCGGCGGCTTCCATCAGCCGGGCGCGGCCTGCTTCTACCGCGTCTTTCATATCCGCGGGCAAGGGCGCTTCCTCGCCTTTTGGCCCTTTCAAATATTTGCGGGTGAGCAGGTCTACCACGCCCGCAAAGTTGTGCTGCGACCCAACCGGAATCACCAGCGGAACGATGTCGGAGTGAAACGCCTCGTGCAGATCGGCCAAAATCTTGTCGTAGTTGGCGTTATCCCGGTCCATGCGAGAGATCATCACGGCGCGGGGCATGTGCGCCTCGTCCAGCGCGTTCATCGCGTTCTCGGTGCCCACTTCAATGCCAGAAACGGCGTCCACAAAGATCAAGCCCAAGTCGGCCACGCGGGCGGCGCATTTCATCTCGCCCACGTAATCGCTATACCCCGGGGTGTCAATCAAATTAATTTTGTGGCCTTTCCATTCCACCGGCACCAGGCTGAGGTTAAGCGATTGTTTGCGTTTCTTTTCTTCGTCGTCAAAGTCGCTCACGGTGGTGCCATCTTCCACGCGTCCCATCCGGCTGATGGCGCCCGAAGCGAACAACATCGCCTCGGCGAATGTGGTTTTTCCCGTGCTGCTGTGTCCAATCAATGCCACGTTGCGCAGCTTCTCGGTTGCATACTCGTTCATCGTTCAGATTCCTCCAAAGTTTGGGATTGTTTTTGCAAAAAACCGCGAAGGCGCAAATCGTGTGATCCGACCCCGTGAGAAAACCTCACGAGGTCAAGACGCAATGCCCGCGCCTCCGTGAGATTTACTGATTAGATGCTGTCTTTGTGACGACATTCTCAAGCGGGAATTATAAGCCCGCGGGACAAAAAAAATCGAGTTCCGCGAAACCCGATTTCTAAAATGCCAACTTTATTCAATGGTCTAAGAGACCGTGCCCGTTGCCGCAAAATGAACAGCGGTTACTTTTCTTAAATCCACCCGTTGTCTGGCCTGCCAAAGATCGTAGTTGCTCTGCATCGCCATCCAGCTTTCTGGAGAACGCCCCAGCGCCTTGGAAAGCCGCAAAGCCATCTCTGGGCTGACACCGCTGGTTCCCTTTAGGACGCGGTTTAGGGTAGAGGCAGCAACACCCAGCTTCATCGCAAGCTCACGGGCGCTTATTTCTCCGGCGTCAAGGTAAACCTCAGAAATAAATTCACCGGGGTGCGGCGGGTTATGCATTTTTAGCATATCTGGATACCTCTTGAACTCACAAAACGGCGTGGCAAGGGTAAAGTATTCGGCAAGTTAAGACAGGCAAAAAAACCGGGCCTCTGCCAGAAGCCCGGTTTCCAAAGACACGCTTAGAGCAGTCTGACTGCTATTGGACTTACGCGAAAAGTTACTTGAATGCGCAGAATAGCGCAGTAGGGGCGAGGCATGCCTCGCCCCTACTGCCTAAACCTTCGGTTTATCCCATCATTTTCAAGAGAGTAACTCCGTTTGCGTAAGTCCTGTGCCAAACTATTCCTTCGCGTCTTCCAGCGCCTTTTGCAAATTGGCAGCCAGCTTGTTATACAACGCCTCGCTGATTTCGCCATTCGCCACGCGCACATCCAGCTTGGTCAGCGCGGCCTGAATCTCGGCTTTGGTGGTGGGTGCGCTGGCTGCCATCGCGCCCGCCGCCGCGCCTGCAACGGCCCCAACCGCGCCAGCGGCGCTATCTGCGCTCGGCACCGGCGGAGGCCCGGCCTGACGCATGCCATCGGCAATTGCGCCGCCCATCATTTGCCCAATGCCCGCGCCCGCGCCCAAGCCCGCGCCCACCGCCGCGATCCCGCCACCGCCGCCGCTGGTGGCCGCATCGCGCATGGCCTGCCCCGCCTGATAGGTGGTGTAATTCACGCCCAACGCGCCCATGGCGCTGCGCTGGCCGATGGCTTTTGCGGTCTCATCGCTGGGCTGGATGCTCTCCACGTTCAGCTTCTTCAGCTTCAGGCCCATCGCGGTGAAGTCCTCGCTGGCCTTGGCCACAATCGCCGCGCCCAGGTCGCTTTGCAGCTCGGCCAAATCCAGCAAAGACTTGCTCTTCATCACCTGCCCCAGCACGCTGGCAATATCCGTCACCAGGATGGAGCGCAGATAGTCGTTGATCGCGCCGGTGGAATACAAGCCTTGCGCGCCCACGATTTGGGTGATGAACTGCTGGGCGTCATCAATGGCCCAGGCATACGTGCCAAACGAGCGCAACTGCACCATGCCCAGCACGTTGTCGCGCACCGTAATCTCGGTGGGCGTTCCCCACTTCTGGTTGATGAAATCCTTGAGCGCCACAAAATAGATTTCTGCGGGAAACGGCGTTTTGCCAGAGGTTGCCAGCCCGATGATGGACGACAAGATCGGCAGGTTCATCGTGGAAAGCGTGTGGCGTCCCTCGCGGAACAAATCCAGCGCCTTGCCATCGCGGAAGAACACCGCCGCCTGCCCGGTGCGCACCACCAACTGCGATCCCAGCCGGATATCGCCCGCGCCCTTTTCCGGTTCGCGCTGAACAATATCATTTGGCCCCTGATCCGCCCACTCAACAACATCAATAATTCTTGGCATTTTTGTCTCCTGTTTTTGCGATATTCTCCGCGTCTTTGCGGCAAAAAAATTACACGCCCGTGATTACCGCCGAGCGTTTGTTGAACGTGTCCTGCATTGCGTCAATTGTCTGGCGCAACAAGCGATTCGCCCCGCGCACATCGCCATCCGTTTCCACCGCCCTGTCTAGCGCGCCAATGGCCGCAGAGATGGCAGGGATGTCCTTGCCAAGCTCTTCGTCAAACGCCTGAAGCGCATCCAGATCGGCTTCCTTCACCCGAACTGCGCTGAATAAGCCCGTGTGGCCTTTTGGCGCGGCTTTTATTTTGTCGGCCAGCGTTTGCAAAACTGTGGCCGTTGTGGCGATGAGGCTGTTCATGTCCAGCCGTCCGGCATCCACCAGGTCGCTTTGAATGGGCGGCAACCGCCGCCCCATTGCGGCCAATTGATCTGCCAGCGCCTGGCGCACCACCATATCGCTTTCTCGGCGCAACTCTTTTTCTTTGTAGCCTTTGTAACCGGGCAATTTGTCCAGCAACTGCTCAAAGTTGTCGCGCTCGCTTTCAATGTTGTCTAGTATCGAACTCATAATGAACATTGATGAACAGGATATTTTCGATCCTGTTTATCCTGTTTATCCAGGCTAAATCAACTCAAAAACACCTCTGTTCCGCAATACGGGCACTTGATGAGGCCCTTGCCGGCCAGCTCCAGCTTGCCGCCGCATTTGGGGCAAGCGCCGTTATCCTTTAGCTTTTGCGCTTCCACCGAATACAACATGTCCTGATCCCAATCAATGTAGCCGCTGAACAACTGCTTGCCCACCAGATCGCGCACGGTGGTTCGCGCCTCATCGCGCGTGACGTTCAACTCTAAAGCCACCTCTGCCAGATTCACCTTGCCCTGCGTGGTCACCATGTTGAGCAGTTTGCGCTGTTTGCCAATGATCGCTTCTTCGGCAGATTCTGCCTGGCCTTTGTTGATGGCCGCCACGCCAAACCCGATGAGTGGTGCGCCGACGATGAACCCGAAGAACAGCGCCAGAATCTTGGCGGTTGTGTCCAAACCGGCGTTTGCCAAAGCCCACGCCGCCACAATCAAAATAATTCCCGCGCCAATGGCGGCCAAAATGTAACCGGTTGTTTTGCTAGATGTGCTCATGTTTAGTTGCTGGTTGTTAGTTGCTAGTTTCTTGTAGTGCAAAGTGCAAAGTAACTCACTCGGATCACCTTGTCATCCCTGTCACCTTGTCTCTTTAACCAAAGCCGCCGCCGCCGCCGCCGGAACCGCCGCCCCCAAAGCTACCGCCGCCACCGCTCCAGCCGCCGGAACTGCCGCTGCTCCATCCGCCAGAACTGCTGCGCCAAGAGCCGCCGCTGCTGGAAGATGGCGCTGGGGCGGGCACGCTGGTCATGGCGGTGGAAACTGCGCCGAACATGCCGGTTAGCCCAGCGCTCATATTCGCCAGCCCGCCGCTCAGCGAGCTATCCAGCCCGCCCAAGCCGCCCTTGCCCTCGTTTTGCGCCGCGCCAGTAATATCTGGCAGACCGCGCCCCTGTTTGCTGGGGAAATTACCCGCCGACCCGCTGCTGGGATGGCTGCGCGGGTAGCCATACCCGCCATATGGAGACTGCATGATCACCGGCCCCGGATACGGCTGATACCAATCTGGCACAGGCGCATTCGCGGCGGCGTATTTGGCGATAAAGGTCTTATCCAACCCAAGCGCAATCGCCCAGGGCAGGAATTTGTCAAACTTATCCGTGGCCTCTTTTAGGTTTTCGTATTTCTCAATGTTTTGCAAATAACGCTTAAAAGCATCCACGCGCATCTTCATATCCGCCCCTTTGCGGGTGCGCAGGGGCATTTTTGGCGCAATGATGAGAACCGCAACCCCAGAGATGATAAACCCCACCGGCAGGCACAACGCCAGCCCAGAGAGGCCCGCCGCCACAAAAAAGAACAGACATGCGCTCAAAATACCAAAGACAATGATTGCCCAGCCCATCCCGGAGTATGAATTACGCACCGTTTCCGGGTTGTGGTTATACAGCCCTTGCGTTTGCAATTCCTGATACAACGCCCGCTTGAGGCCGGGAATTTTGGTGTAAAAGCGGTTTTTGATTTCGCCCAGCCCCACCGATTCGTTGGATTGCGAAAGCCCAATGGCTTTGACCAACTGGCCTTCTGGCGCGCTGAGTTGGGCGCTGGCAAATTGCGGCCCTGTGCCAAACGTGTATTCGCGGGTGGCAAAGCCCAATTGTTTGTCGGGTTGGCCTTCGCTCATGGTGAGGACGCCGCGCCGCGCCAAATCTACCAGCGTGGCGATGATGTCTTGCAGGTCGGCCTTCTCATCCACCAGCGTGCCGCCCACGCCCGGCGCAATATCAGGCGGCTCGGTCAAATAATCGGCCACCAGACCCACGTTGGGGTCTTTGCCGCGCGTTACATACAGAAAAATGGCCGCCGCCGGGCCGCCAATTGCCAGCAGCAACGAGCTGAGCAAAAACCCCAGGTCAATTTTTGGCTGGGTGTTTTGCGCGTAGTCGCGCTGTTTGTCATACGCGGCCTGCCACGCTGGCGCGCTTCCGGTGATGACGCCGTGCGGAAATTGGGCGCGTATCTCAAATTCCTGCCCGCTGGGGATGGATTCGCTGGCGGTTGCCACAACCACGCTCTCGCCCTTGCCGGTCACGCTGGCGCGCGGGCCGTATGCGCCAATTTCGCTGGCGGTTGCGCCAGATGGCAGCGTGATGGTGAGTTTTGAGTTTTGCGCCGCAAAGCCGCTGCGGTCGGCATACACGCCCGTCCAATACACCTGGTCGCCGCCCGCGTAATAACGGGTTGCGCCTTGCGCGGTGTAATTGATGACAAACGTGCGGGTTTGGTTTTGCGCGGTGGAAAAGTAATACTTAATGCGATATTTGTTCGTGCCGGTCATGCCGGTCTCAATTTTCAGCGGCTGGCCGTTCTCGGTCACGCTCACACCGGTGATGTTGTCTATCCGCTGCATGTCAATATCGCGGTAGCCAAAGGTGAATGTGCCGCTGGTGAAGTGAATGACGTTGGTCTCTTTCACTTGCAGATCCCCGTTTTGCAGCACGGTGATATCCGCGTCCAGGCGTGTCCACTCCAATGATTTTGATTGCCCCAGCGCAGGCATGGCAAAACTGGCAATGAGCGCAACGCACGCCAGCGCAAAAATAACGCGCAACCCGATTTTTTTCATATTTGTTTTCACCCTTGCTGGATTATAGGCATGATTGCTATATTTTCCAATGAATGATACGAACTTGAGCGATGAGAGTTGCGCCCTTGACACGACACGGATGACAGGGATGAAGGGGATGACATGGATGACGCATCATCCTTGTCATCCCCTTCATCCTATTCATCCCCTTCAAGTTAAAGCGATGGCGCACACAAGCATGGTGGCGGCCAGCCAAATCAGGCGCAGGCGGTCGGTTTGGGGTGTGGCAGGCTCAGGCGCCATCAAAAAATGGGGCAGCCAAAACAAGGCGATGAGAAACGCGCCGAGCGTGTAGCGCGAGAACAGCATAACCGCCATCACCAGCGCGTATCCCCAATGAAACCGCGCGCTTCCCCGCGCCGCATACGCCATCCCCAAACCCAGCGCAAGCGCCCCCAGCGCCGGTGTGAGCGGCGCAAATAAGGCCGCGCCAGCCAGCATGGGCAACAACACCCGAACAGCGCCCATCACCCCCGCGCTTAACCATGCGCGAGAGACAAACGGCGCCGCCGCGCACAGCCCAATTGCCAAAAGGTTGAGGGCGAACAGGTTTGCGCCAAGCTGGGCGCTGAGCAAAAGCGAAAATGCCAGCGCCGCGCCCGCGCTTAGCGCAGGCCATTCCCAGCGGGCGGGGTTGCGCCGCGCCCAATCTACCGCGCGGCCTAGTTCGATGGAAGTTTGCGCGGCCAGCGAACCCGGCTCGGCATACGGAAAGGCGAGGGGAACCGCCCCGCCGCGCCACGCGGCCCGCCCGCGCAGAAAACCCGCCCAGTCCACATCCATCACCGCCCACCAGAGCGCGGCCCAGCACGCCACCAGCGCGGCCAGGGTGAGCAAATTTAGCGCGTCTGCGCCATCCACCTTTCCGCGCCCCGATGCAATTGCGCCAGCCATCGCCGCCAGCCATGAGAACAGCGGCGGGCTGGGCAGTGTGCGTGCGGGTGCGGATGGCGCGGGTGACATGGATGACAGGGTTGAAAGGGTGACAAGGGTGAAGGGAATGATTTGGCTGACGCATCATCCCTGTCAGCCTTGTCATCCATGTCACCCTCTTCTTTTTTTACGGCGTTTTGCCGGTGAGCAAATAATTCACCGCGGCATCCAATTGCGGGTCTTTGTTGGCCGTGCGGTCATCGGCGGTGAGCGGCACGTTAAAGTCTGGGGCAATGCCGGTGCCGTGAATGGCGCGGTCTTTTGGCGTGAACCAATGCTCAATCGTCACGCGCAACTGCCCGCCATTGCTGAGCGTTTGCGGCTGCTGAACGCTGCCCTTGCCGTAAGTGGTCTCGCCAATCAGTTTGCCGCGCCCGTAATCTTGAATCGCGCCAGCCAAAATTTCTGCCGCGCTGGCCGAGCCGCCGTTCACCAAAACCACCAGCGGCACATCCTGGGCAATACCGGCATCGGTGGTGCTGGTCTCTTTTTTGTTGCCCTGGTAATCGCGCTCAATCACAAACACGCCTTTTTTGAGGAAGATGTCGCCCACATCCACCGCCTGGCTCAGCAATCCGCCGGGGTTGTCGCGCAGGTCAAGAATCAATCCCTTGGGGTTGTCTTTGAGCAGCTTGGCGAGATCGGTTTTCATCTGGGTGCTGGCCTGGGCGCTAAAGTCATACAGGCTGATATACGCAATTTTGCCATCGCCCAGCACCTTGTTTGTGGTCACCGGGATGACGATGGTGCCGCGCGTAATTTTCAACTCAAACGCTTTTGGCGAATCGGCGCGAAGCAGCTTGAGCGTGACCGCGCTGCCTTTTTTGCCGCGCACCAACGCCGCCACCTCGGTGGTGTTCAAGTTGGTCACATTTACGCCATCCACCGCCTGAATAATGTCGCCCGCTTGCACGCCCGCTTTTTGCGCCGGAGAGCCATCAAACACTTTGATGATTTGCACCCCGCCGCCATTTGGCAATTGTTTTAGCGTGGCGCCAATCCCCTCAAACGAGCCGCTGGTGTCATCTTCCAGCATCTTGGCATATTTTGGCTCAACGTAAGCGGTGAACGGGTCGCCCAGCGAGTTGACCATGCCGCGAATCGCGCCATCGGTCAGCGCGTCGTTGGATGGAATATCGCCATACCATTGCTTGCGCAGGCGGCTCATCACGTCGTTCATCAAAGTCTGGTTCAGCCCGCTGCTGGTTGCGCTGGTAGATGGCACAGCGGTGGCGGCGCTGCTGCCTCCGGTAGATGGGGCCACGACCGGCGGCGCGGTTACCGCCGCGTTCCCAGCGCGCAGAGTGGATGCGCCCACCGCGCCCACCGCCAGCCCAGTCACAAAAATAAGCCCGCCAATAAAAAGCCCCAGCAGGGACATGACAATATTTCTGAGTGTGTGATTTTGTGGTTGTTCCATTTTTTTAGTTGTTAGTTGCTAGTTGCTGGTAATTTGTAACTTCTAATTTGTAATTGAATCCACCGCGATATCCAGTTGCGAGTCCAATCCTTCATCATTTTGAAAGGCATCATCATCGCCGTCATCGTGGGCGGGCGCAGCCGCGCGTGGCACGGTCACATCTGGCGTTAAGCCATTGCCATCCAGCGAAATTCCGTTTGGCGTGAGCCATTTGGCGGCGGTCACATGCACCGATGACCCATCCGACAAATCGTAAACCAACTGCACCGAGCCTTTGCCAAAACTTTTTTCGCCAATTAATTTTGCGCGGCCATGATCGCGCAGCGCCCCGGCCACAATCTCGCTGGCGCTGGCTGTGCCGCCGTTAATCAACACCACCAGCTTGTCTTGGGTTGCCAGCCCGCCGCCGGTCACGCTCAGGGTGGATGGGTCGCCCGCGCGGTGTTTTTCTTGCACCACCACGCCGCTCTCAATAAACTGGCTCGCCACATCAACGGCCGCGCTCAGCAACCCGCCGCCGTTATCGCGCAAATCCAGCACAAACGCCTTTGCCCCCTGCGCCTTCAGTTCGCCAATGGCCTGCTTCACTTCGCCGCCAGTGCGCTCGGTGAACTGGTGGATGGCGATAAGACCAGCCGGGCCGTTGGGCAGCCCTGCGGTTTGGGTGATCACCCGCCAATCGGTGGAGGGCGTGTTAATCAGCTCGCGGGTGATGCTCAGGTCAACCGTTTGGGCTTTGCCATCCTTCACCCGCAGCACGGTCAGCTTTATTTTTGTGCCCGCGTCGCCGCGTATCCGGGCGATGGCCGCATCCATGTCTGGCTTTTCTGGCAGGGGCACATCGTCAACTGCCACAAGCACATCGCCATCTTGCAAACCAGCCCGTTCTGCCGGGCCGCCGCGGGTGGGGGCCAGCACAATTTGCCCGTGTTCGCTGGCCCGCAGCGTTGCGCCAATGCCGCCAAATTTTCCACTCAGTTGTTCGCGCTCGCGCGAGCGACTTTGCGGCTCCACAAACACCGAGTAGCGGTCGTTCAACGTGGTCATCATCCCGCGAATTGCGCCGTAATTCCGGGCTGTGTCTGATGGCACTTGCCCCACAAAACTCTCTTGCACTTTGGCCCACGCCTCTTGCAAAATTTTGTAATCGGCGGCGCTGGGGTTGGGGGTGTTGATGGCAACCGGGCGGGGCTGGTCTTGGCGAGGTTGCGGCGCGGTTCGCTCGCGCAAAAACCATCCGCCCGCAAACGCCAAAACCAGCGCAGAGGCGATCATGGCTGCGCGGGCGATTTTGCCCAGCCGCGTGTGTTGCTGCTCCATCCGGTGGGTGATTGTAATGCCGGGCGCATTTGCGAACCCCGCGGCCATCATCTGGGCGCGCCGCTTAAAGAAACACGAGTTTTGGGTGCGTTTGTAGCGCGCTCAGAAGTCGGACTGCTAAGAGACCACCTTAAACACCGATTTCCAAATAAAAAATTCCCCTCTACGCGTAAAAGGGCGCGGTAGGGGCGAGGCATGCCTCGCCCCTACGTCTAAAACCTTCAGTTTCGTGTCAGAACAGACGGCGAAAATTGTTTGATTCACCGCAAAATTGACCATTTTGCTCACTTCTCACAGCATCAAGAACTGAACACAAACCAGCACAATTCATTTCGCAACCGCTGGTCGTCCAAAACCAGCTCGCGAATTGCAGTTGGCAGGTGTTCGCGCTGCCACGCGCATTCCAGCCGCCCGGCGCGCTCACCCGCATCTTTTGGGGCGGCGGCTTGCGCGGCTTTGATGGCATACGCCGCAGCGCCAAGCTCGTGGGCGGCCACATGCGCCACCACCGCCGCCTGACCCGCGGCATACGCGGCGAAGCGAGCCGCGCCGCGCAAATCTCTGGCCGCGCCCATGGCGTGACCGCCCGCGGCTCTAGCCTGCATCATGCCAGCCTCTCCCCGCGCCCACGCGCGAGCATTGGCAATGGCGTGACGCGGGCGCGGGTCGTCCGGGCGCGCCTGCTCAAACAGCGGCAACACATGCTCGGCGCAATCGGCAGCCCACAACGCCAGCAGGTGGTGATCCTCACCCGTGAGCGTGCCCCCGCGCCGCAGGGTGATGAATCGCGGGTCGCGGAATTTGGGGAGGATCATGGGTGAATCAAGCAGTCGGACTGCTAAGAGCAGTCCGACTGCTAAACCCGAAAGCGGATCAGCGTTCCAGCGGGATTGCGCCCGCCCGTTCGTAGGTCACCAGAATCACGCCCTTGGGTGTGACCGCGCTTTCCGTCACCTTGAACGCCGCCGGGATTGTGCCCGCGCTGAACAACCGCTTTCCAGCGCCCAACGTGATTGGGTAAATCATCAACCAGAACACATCAACCAAGTCGTGCTGCAAAAGCGTTTGGAGCAGCGCGCCGCTTCCCCAAACGTGCAAGTCTGGCCCGTGTCCCTGCTTGATTTTGGCGACTTTTTCCGCGACATCCCCGTTTAAAAACACGGCTGGGTGCCAGTCGCCAGAGGTCAATGTGTTTGAGGCGACATACTTGGTCGCCTCGTTCACGCGAGGCCACGCGTCGCCATGATGCGGCCAGTAGGGCGCCCAGATGTCAAAGGTTTTGCGGCCCAGCAACAAATCAAACGGCAGGTTCATCTGCCTGCGCAGGGCCGCGCCCAAAACCGGGTCGCCATACGGCGCGATCCAGCCGCCCTGCGCAAAACCGCCGCTGGTGTCTTCGTCTGGCCCGCCGGGGGCCTGAATCACGCCATCCAGAGAGATGTGTTCAAGCACGATGATCTTTCGCATGACTGAGTTCCTTCAAGACTGAATTTTTATCTGGTCGTCTCGTTTGGCGTTAACCAAGCGCGCACGTCTTGCTCGTGGTCATCGCGCAAGTGGTCAAAAAAATAACCGGGTTGGACGTGCCGATCACCAAGATGCACAAGATAATACTTGCGTTCTTCCTGCTGTATCGTCTCAATTTTGACATCATCGGGCAATGCATTAACCGCCGCGAAGAGTTGCCGAAACATTTCGCGCGACTCATCCAGAATTTCGCTCGCCGAACGCGCGTGGCTGGTCTTATAAATCCACGCGTTGATCTCGTCATCGGTTTGTAAGTTGGCCGGCCACGGCGGAGGCGGCTCTGGTTCGTTGTGTTGTATGGCGCGCAAGTTGGCGATGCAACGCAACCCATCGGGCGTCAGGTGCGCAATCAAATCCTTGAACGACCATTGGCCGTTTAAGCCCGCTTGCTCCATGCGGGTTGGGCCAACTTGGTTAAGCAACGCTTCCCATTGCCGATGTTCTTCTTGCAGCCACGCCAGAAATTCGAATTTGTTCATGCGGATTCCCTCGGAATATGCATTTTATGCGCGCAACAAAAGTGTGAGATGGATGCGCAGGTACCACTCTTGAAGTTTGAATTGCACTCCTTAGTTGCGTTCAACGCCAATCCCGTTCCCATCCGACAAGCTTATTTTTGCGCCGTGATATTGAAGGCCGCGATAAGGGTCATTCTTGATGAGCAACGGCCCGTCCAGGTCAACGGAATCACACAAAGGCGCGAGGTGCGCGGCGGCTGTTACGCCCACCGATGACTCGACCATGCAGCTCAACATGATCAGCATATCGTGGGCGCGGGCGGTGTGAATCATCCGGAGGGTTTCGCGAATGCCTTCGCTTTTCATGGCTTTCACCACAACCCCATCCACCGCGCCAGCCAGCTTTGCCACATCCCGTGAGTTTTTTGCCGATTCATCTGCAAAGATGGGCGTCTTCACGTTCAGGTCGCGCAGTTTTTTCTTTAGCCAGAAATAGCCTTCCACATCGTCAACCGCCAGCGGCTGTTCAATGTGCTCAAGGTCGTATTCCACAAGTTTTGGGATGATTTCAAGCGCGCCATCGCGCGTCCAGCCCGCGTTCGCGTCAACGCGAATTTTTGCATCCGTGGCCTTGCGGATGGCGGCAAGAACGGCCTCATCTTTTGGCCCCCCCAATTTTATTTTTAAGATGGGGTATCCGCACGACTTCGCTTGCTCCGCCATGATTTCTGGCTCGTCCAGGCCAATGGTAAAAGATGTGGATGGAATTCGCGCCGGGTTCAGGCCAAACAATTTATACAACGGCTGCCCCAGCTTCTTGCCCCACAAATCATGCAGGGCAACATCAATGGCCGCGCGAGCCGCGCGTGAGCCGGCGGGGCGTTTGGCGAGGACGGCGTCCATGTCAAATGGGTCATCGCCCAAATTGGGCAATGACTTTAGATATTCGATGATGCCTTGTTGCGTCTCGCCGTAATACGGCACGGCGGGCGCTTCGCCCACGCCTTCATCAAGATATACCAACACATTGTGCCGCTGGTCACTCGCGCCGTGCGCAATGCGAAAGGTTGTGCGTAAGTCGAGGGTAATGGGTTCCCAGTGAAGTTTCATTGTTTGTGCGGCTATTATCCGCTGGATGGGTAGCGCATGAGCAATCCGTTTATTGAGATGACGACTTTTTCCGTTGGATCACCTTCAGTCTTTTGTTTGAATATTCTTTCTGCTTTCACAAGTTGCCTGTTTGAAGGCTTCACACGTTCTTGCGCGATTTGTGCGCCGCCTTAACCAGCCTTATGAGCGCCACCTGATTCAGGTCAGCCAGGTGTTTCACCCAGATGCACCCGCCCTCCGACGCAACCTTTCCGAGTTCCGCCAGTTGCGCCTCGCGATCGCCTTGGGGAATCTCCAAATACAAGGCAAATTTCCCTTTTCGCGCCGCAAACCCAACCGCGCAGGTGTCGCCCTCTCTGCCGCTTTCATACTTGTAATGGTGTGTCCCAAATCCTACGATTGACGGCCCCCACATCTTTGGCGCCTCGCCCGTTGCTGTTTGCATGAGGTCAATGAGCTGCTTTGTTTCTTCACGCACGGCATCGTTTCCGAGCTTGCTTAAATACACTGCAATCGGCTCATCTGTCTCAGTCGTTTTGTTGCTGGATTTTGCTTTTTTTGATGTCGCCATGGACAAATCTTACAGCCATACCCGAATTTTTGCTTCGCTGCCCAGTCAAAATTTTTGGTAAAGAGCAAAAACAACTTCTCGGCAAAAATCGCTTTTTTGCTGTGTG
>DAORUN010000019.1:0-34801 GCA_035433205.1 Thermoflexales bacterium
GATAGTGGGCCACGCCAGCCCGGTGAGAAAGGCCGACAGCCAGTTTTGCATCGCGGGTGCGATGCTGATGAGGATGAGAAAGACAATTGCTGCGGCAAAAAAGTTCACCGCAACAAGAAGCCACGCGCCGCCAGTAGCAAATGTGCGCGGGCTTTCAATCTTAAATTCATCCACTATTTCCATGAACCCCCACACGCCGCCAACCAAACCGGCCAGCGCAGCCATTGCAAATGGCAAAAATTCTGGCGACATATTTATTCCCCTTCTCGCAAGGTTGCAGAGAGTTGCTGATTTGCGTCCAGGGCGCGTTTGTAATATTCCGCCGCGTTATCAAGGTTGCCGCGTCTCTCTTCCAGCTCTGCCAAACCCTTAAGCAGGTCAATTTCTTGCTTTTGCGTGGTAACTTTGGGGTCTAGCCCGCGCGTTTGCATTGAGCGATAGGGTGTGTTGCCCAACGAAGCACCCTCCGCCTGCCGCAACGCCTGCGCGCCCCGCGCAGTGATGGAGAACAAGGCATTGCCAAAGGCGGTGTTTTTTGTGGCATTTGCGCTCACCAAACCCCACTCGCGCAATTCGTTCAGTGGTTTGTCAATTTCATCGGGAAAAGACAACGCCCGCGCAGAAATATCAAGCAACATACCGTCGCCCTTATCTCGCAATCCCCGGAGAATGCGAATTTGCAAAGGAGAAAGTTCCCGCGCTGACTCAAAATCGGAAAGAGCGTCACTTGGCATGATAAACGGCCTCCTTGAAAAAACGATCATTACATTTTACTTCTATCTTTCGCCCACGTGGATCACGATTCAAACTTTAGTCTGCGCTTCGTGGCGTGATGGAAACTGTTGGCACTTGGGTATGATTAAGGTTAGTTGCTGATAGCCAGCAACTAACAACAAATAAAAAATGCTTTACGCTCTCATCATGGCGGGAGGAAGCGGCACCAGGCTGTGGCCGCTCAGCCGCAAAGACCGCCCCAAGCAAGCCCTGCCGCTCATCTCGGAGCGCACCATGTTCCAGATCAGCGTAGACCGGCTGGCGGGCCTCATCCCGCCGGAACGGGTGTACGTGGTGACCAACGCGCAAATGGCCGAGCTGTTCAAAGAGCAGGAGCCGCAAATTCCATCGCGCAATTACGTGATTGAGCCGTTTGCCAAAGACAGCGGCCCCGCCGCCGCGCTGGGGATGGCGCACATTGCGCACGACGACCCCGACGCCACAATTGCGATCCTGACCGCCGACCATCACATCGGCGACGAGGAAGGGTTTAGGCGGGCGTTGCTGGCCGCGCAAGAGGCCGCGCTGGGCGGCGCGATTGTCACGCTGGGCATCACGCCATCGTATGCGGCCACCGGGTTTGGCTACATTGAACGCGGCGATTTGACGACGACCGCCAACACCCTCAAGGTGTATCGGGCGCTCAGCTTCCGCGAAAAGCCATCTGCCGAAATTGCCAAAGAGTGGGTTGCCAGCGGCACATACTCTTGGAACGCGGGCATGTTTATTTTGACCGCCAAAACCGGGTTGGGCGAGTTCGCCCGCCAGCAGCCAGAGTTTGCCGCCGCGATTGCGGAGGTGCAACGCGCGGTGGGCGCGCCCGCGTATGCCAGCGCCCTCGCCCACGCCTGGGAGATTGCGCCCAGAAAGTCCATGGATTACGCCATCATGGAGCACGCGCAAAACATCGCAGTCATTCCGGTGGATATTGGCTGGAGCGATATTGGCAACTGGGCTTCGCTGCTGGAAGTCCGCGCCAGCGACGTGAACGGCAACGTCATCATTGGCGACCATCTCGGCAAGGATAATCAGGGCACGCTCATTCACGGCGGCAACCGGCTGGTGGTGACCATCGGCCTGCAAAACTTGGTGGTGGTAGACACCGCCGATGCGCTCTTCATCGCCCCGGTTGACCGTGTGCACGAAGTAAAACAAATGGTGGATGAGTTGAAGGCGCGGAACAGAGGCGAAGTTTTATGAGGGGTTGGGGATTAGGGTCTAGCCCCCAGCTCCCAGCCCCATGTTCAACACAATGCAAATCCTTCTCAATTACGCCCGCATCTTCGCCAAACGCTGGTGGCTGATTGCCCTGCCGGTGGTTGCGATGCTGGCTGCGACGTTGCTCACTTCGCGGCCAGCGGGCGGCGTGAGCTACCAAACCGTGATGCGGTTCTCGGCTGGCCTGCCCGCCGAGGACAACCCAAACGTGTTTGATTACGACCGCTATTACGCCTGGCTCACCTCGGAATACGCGGCGCGGGGCATGGGTGATGTGTTGCGCACCGGTAAATTCGCCGAGGCCGTCTCGGCGCGGCTCAAGGCGGGCGGGGCAGACATCCCCTGGCAGCAAATTCAGGGCGCAATCACATCAGACTTCAAGCAAAGCATCGTGGTGGTGTATCTCAACTGGCCGCAAGAGGCGCAAATTGTGCCCATCTCAAACGCCATCGCCCAAGAGATAACGGCCAACACCAGCGCGTATTGGCCGCAAATGGATGGCAAAACGCCCGCCATGCGCCAGCTTGATTCGCCCGTGCCCGCGGCGGTTGCGCCGCCCTTGCGCAGCCGGTTTGACCTGCCCGTGCGGTTGCTGCTTGCGCTGGCGGCGGGGCTTGCGCTGGCCTTCGCGGCCTACGCGCTCGACCCGCTCATTCGCGAGCGCGGCCAAATTGAACACATGGGGTTGCCCGTGCTGGGGAGTATTCCTAAAGAGTGAGTGGTGTAAAGTGTAAGGTGTAAGAAGTATGACGGAAGATGGAAGACCGAAGACGGGTTTCAGGCCGTCCTCCGTCGCCCGTCTTCCGTCTCTTAAAAAATAGATGCAATTTCAAGATTACGCGCAAAACTATTTGCAAATCGCCCGCCGCCGCTGGTGGATTGTGCTCCTGACCGCGCTGGTGGCCGGGATGGTCGCGTTTGGCTTTAGCAAACTGCAAACGCCGGTCTACAAAAGCACCATGCTGCTGTATGTCACGCCCGCCCGCGCCGACCTCGGCCTCTCGCAGTCGGCCAAATCGCTGGTGGCTTCGTATCGCGGCATTGTGTTCACCAAGAAAAATGCCGATGTGATCCGCGAGCGGCAAAATTTGGATTACGCGCCGGAATACATTTACGGCCAAACCAAAACCGCCGATGACGGCTATCAGGTGACGATTGAGGTGAAGGATTACAACGGCGAGACGGCCAACCGCATCGCCCGCGAGTGGGCGCAGTTGTTTGTGGAATACCGCAACACCGACAACGCCAAACAGCGCCGCGAGGATCGCGTGGACGCCACGCTGGGCGATGACCCCATTTATTCGCAAGACAGCCCGCGCACAACCGTAAACACCGCCGCCGGGCTGGTGTTGGGCGCGCTGGTCGGGGCCATCATTGTGGCGGTGTTGGAGTGGGCGCAGGCCAGCGTTTTGCGCACCCACACCGATGTTGAGCGCGCTCTCGCTTTGCCAATCATGGGAGAAATACCGGCGGACAAATAAGAAGCAAGAAATAACGTGCAAGGTGTAACGTGTGATTTGTGGCGCAAGCCACTTTGCACTTTGCACTTTGCACTTTGCACTTAAGACATGGACTTAGTAACACTTACCAAACCACAATCTGCCGCCGCAGAGGCGTATCGCACGTTGCGCACAAACCTGTATTTCGCCACGCTGGAAAAACCCGCCAAAACAATCGTGGTGGCTTCATCCAGCGCAGATGAGGACGCGGCGACCGCGCTGGCAAATTTGGCCGTTGTGCTGGCTCAGGCCGACAAATCGGTCATCGCGGTAGAGGCCAATTTGCGCAACCCCTCGCTGTGCAAAACGCTGGGGGTGGATGGCTCCGGGGCAGGCTTTGCCGACATGCTCAGCGATGAGCGTTTGACCAGCCAGTCGCCCATCAAACAAACCCAGGTGCCGGGGCTGATGGCGCTGGCGGCGGGCGCGCCACCGGCTCATCCGTCCGACCTGTTCAGCTCGGCACGCCTGGCGGGCGTTATTGCCGCGCTGGAGAAAAAAGCCGATGTAGTTTTGCTCTCTGCGCCGCCGCTGGGCAGCGTGAGCGACGCGGCTTTGCTGGCCTCGCGTTGTGATGGCGCAATTCTGGTGGTGACGGCCGGCAAAACCCGCCGCGAGGCCGCCTCGGGCGCAAAAGAATTGCTGGAACGCGCCAAGGCCCGCGCGTTAGGCGTGGTGATGTTGAACTAGCGCACACATTCGCAGTTTTTGTTTTTTTGTGCTGATATAATTAATCTCGTTGGTCTCCTGGCTCAGTTGGTTAGAGCGCACGGTTCACATCCGTGAGGTCACAGGTTCAAGTCCTGTGGAGACCATGCGAAAGCCGCGCCGTTTTGTGCGCGGCTTTTTTTTATTCACATGGAACCTCGTGTTGAACTCCTTTTTTGGACCGCCCTCTCGCTGGGGTGCGGGCTGCTGGTTGTGCCGGGGCTTTTGCGCAGCGCGCTGGGGGCCAATCTCACACTCAAAGAAGTGCTCCGTTTTGCATGGATGGCCGGTATTCCATTCATCGCGCTGGTGCGCGGCGCGGTTGGCCCAGATATGATGGGTCTTGGGCGCGACATTTCGCAGAGCGATCACCTGCTGGGTTTTACCCGCGCGGCCTGGCTGGATGGCGCGGGCGCGGGCGCAGCGGTGTGCGCCATTGTTTTGTTTGTGCTTTGGCTGGGCGGCAAAAGCGCGGGCAAAAGCGCCTGGCCGGGCATTGGGCCGCGCGCCCTGCGCGATGCGTTATACAACGAAGCGCACTGGATGTTTTATCGCGCAGCGCCCGCCATTTGGCTAGGAGATGCGCTGGGGGCCGCGGGGATTGGCTTTGCGCTTATGGCGCTGGAGTGGCTGGCTCATCCCGGGTTTGCCAAAATGCAAAAGACATTGGCTGGCAGGCAGCGCCTGGCGGTGATGTTCGCCTGCGCGGTCGCCAGCGCGTTTCTGTATTTGTCCACCAGCAATCTTTGGTTGATGATGGCCGTCAACCTCGTTATTCAAATTGTGGGGAGCAGGGTGTTGGTTGGTGGCAATTGGGCATTGAGCAAGGGCAAATCCTAATGCTTAGCGCCAAAATCACCCCAAAATTTTATACAAAAACGCGGTTGAATGCAGGCTGCCATCTGCGCTGCGGGCATATTGCGGGATGACGCCCGCCAGCACATAGCCCAGACTTTCATACAACCTCTGCGATGGGTCGCCGGCCCGCGTATCCAAAACCAGCGTTGTGCGCCCAATGCGCCGGGCGTGATCTTCCAGCGCGGTCATGAGGGCGCGGCCAATGCCGTGTTTGCGGTGGGCCGTGTGCACCAAAAGTTTCATCACCTCGGCGCGGTGGTTGCCATTGGCTCGGCCTTCCAGACCAAGCTGAACCACGCCCACCACAACGCCATCCGCCTGCGCGGCCAGCAAAAGGCGGGTTTTGTCTTGCAGCGATGGAATCACGCTTTGCCAATAGGCACAGCTTTCCTCGCGGCCCAGCGGTGGCAAAAACCCAACCGATGCGCCATTGTTCACCGCGTCCATCAAAAGCGCAGTCAGGTCATCCATCACCGCGCCTGCCTGTTCGGGGTCAAGCATATTAATTTGCATCACAAAGCCCATTATCCATGTTGGGCAAAACACGCGCAACCCAAAAATCTATGCCGCGTCTTGCGTTTTTCGCTCTCCACTTTGCACTCTTTCCCTCTATACTAGGCCCATGATTGTAATTGGCCTCATGTCTGGAACATCGGCAGATGGAATTGACGCGGCGGTGGTGAAGCTGGAGCGCGACCACGCCGATGCCGGGCTGCGCTGGCAGTTGCTCAAACACATCAACCTGCCGTTTGAGCAAGCCCTGCGCGATGAAATTCTGGCGTGTTGCGCCCCCGCCACCGCCAGCGTAGACCGCGTGTGCGCCCTCAACGCCGAGCTGGGCGAGGCCTACGCCGCCGCGTGTTTTGCCGCCGCCCAAGAGGCCGGTTTATCCATCAGCCAAATTGATCTGATTGGCAGCCACGGCCAAACCGTGTGGCACATCCCGGCCAAAGCCACGCTGCAAATTGGCGCGGCGGCGGTGATTGCCGAGCGAACCGGCGTGACCACCGTGAGCGATTTCCGCTCGCGCGATATTGCCGCGGGCGGGCAGGGCGCCCCGCTGGTGGCGTATGTGGATGCGCTGCTGTTCACCCATCCCACAAAACGGCGGGCATTGCAAAACATTGGCGGCATTGGCAACGTTACCTTTTTGCCAGCGGGTCATTTTGGCGATGGGAACGCGCCGGGCCTCGCCTTTGACACCGGCCCCGGCAACATGATGATGGACTATGCCGCCGAGCAAGCCACAAACGGCGCGTGGCGATACGATGAGGACGGGCAGCTTGCGCGGCGCGGGCGGGTGGATGGCGCCCTGCTGGAGGAGTTGATGGATCACGACTTCATCCGCCGCGACCCGCCAAAAACCACCGGGCGCGAGGAGTTTGGCGCATTTTTTGCCCGGCGCATGTGCAATGCGGCGACGGCCCGCGGCGCAAAAGCAGAGGACATCGTCGCCACATTCACCGCGTTCACCGCCCTCAGCATCGCCGATGCCTACCGCCGCTTTTTGCCCGCCATGCCCGAAGAAGTGTTTGTGTCTGGCGGCGGCGCCCTTAACCCGGCGTTGATGGATATGTTGCGCGCCGAGATGCCATCCACCCGAATAACCACCAGCGACGAGCTAAACATGCCCGCCGCCGCCAAAGAAGCGGTGTGTTTTGCCGCGCTGGCCTACGAGACCATCCAAAACAGACCCGGCAATTTGCCATCGGCCACCGGCGCCAAACGCGCGGTGGTTTTGGGCAGCATCACACCTGGGAATCATTTCACCGCAGAAACGCAGAGACGCGGAGCAGGCAATAATTCGTAATTCGTAATTCGTAATTTTTAATTGACATGTCACTTCCCCTCACCGAAACCCGCAACGCCGACACGCTGGAAATTGACACGCTGCCCACGCTGGATATGCTGCGGCGCATCAACGAGGAAGACGCAAAAATCATCACCGCGGTGCAAAAAGAAACCGGGCAAATTGCCAAAGTGGTGGATGAGGTTGCGCAGCGCGTGGCGCTGGGCGGAAGATTGATTTATATGGGCGCGGGCACCTCCGGTCGCCTGGGCATTTTGGATGCCAGCGAGATGCCGCCCACATTTTCCGTGCCATCTGGCATGGTGATTGGCATCATCGCGGGTGGCGATTCTGCCATCCGCAAGGCGGTGGAAGGCGCGGAGGACGACGTGGATCAGGGGCGCCGCGACCTGCTGGCGCTGCACCCCACGCCCAACGACACGCTGGTGGGCATCGCGGCCAGTGGACGCACGCCGTATGTTATTGGCGCGTTGCAAACCGCGCGAGAAATGGGGATGCTGGCGGTGAGCTTTGCCTGCACCTGGCCCGCGCCCATCCACGAATTTGCCGATATCGCCATTGCGCCGCAGGTGGGGCCGGAGGTAATCACAGGCAGCACGCGCATGAAGGCGGGAACCGCCACCAAACTGGTGCTGAACATGATCAGCACAGGCGTGATGATTAAGCTGGGCAAGACATATGGCAACCTGATGGTGGACTTGCAAGCCACAAACTCCAAACTCAAAGACCGCGCCCGGCGAATTGTGGAAACAGCCTGCGGCATCAACCGTGATGAGGCGCTGACGCTGCTGGCGCGGTGCAATGGCGAGGTCAAGACCGCCATCGTCTCGCATCAGACGGGCGTGAGCGCAGATGAAGCGCGGGCGCTGCTGGCGCAGGCGCATGGCCGCGTGAGAGAGGCCATCGCCAACAAAATGTAAAAACGCAGGTTTGGGGCAAAAAAATTGACCGCAACCGGAACCACGAAACGCATTTTTTGTCACTTGGCATTCGCAATTCTTTATAATCTCAGCCATGAAAGCTCTCCTGTCTGTCTCCGATAAAGCCGGTCTTGTTCAATTGGCGCAACGCTTGCACGACAAAAAAGTGGAGTTGATTGCAACCGGCGGCACAGCCCGCGAGCTGCGGCAGGCCGGGCTGCCCATCACCACGGTTGAAAACCTGACCGGCTCGCCGGAAATTTTGGAGGGCCGCGTAAAAACGCTGCATCCGCGCGTGCATGGCGGCATTCTTGCGCAAGACACGGCAGAAGACCGCGCCGACCTGGGCCGGATTGGCGCGGAGATGATTGATATCGTCATTGCCAATTTGTATCCGTTTCAGCAGGTGGTGGCGCAAAAATTTGTCACCCTTCACGATGCCATTGAAAATATTGACATTGGCGGCGTGGCGTTGCTGCGCGCGGCAGCCAAAAACTATGCCCGCGTGGCCGTGGTGTGCGACCCCGATGACTACGACATTGTGGCGCGGGACATTGAGCAGCACGGGGCGGTCTCGCTGGAAACGCGCGAGGTGCTGGCGCTAAAAGCCTTTGCGCACACCGCCGCTTACGACACGGCCATCCGCGATTATTTGATGGGCATGAACGATGAAAACGCGCCGGTGCTTTCGCTCTCACTGCACAAAATTCAAGACCTGCGTTACGGCGAAAACCCGCACCAGGAAGCGGCGTTGTATTCGCTCAATTCAAAAGCCAAAGGCCCGCTCAATGGCCGCGCCCTGCACGGCAAAGAGCTTTCGTATAACAATTTGTTGGATTTGGATGCGGCCTGGCGCGCGGCCTTGCAGTTCGATCAACCCGCGATTGTGATTGTCAAACACCTCAGCCCATGCGGCATTGCCTGCGCCGACACGCTGCCCCGCGCGTTTCACGCCGCGTATGCCTGCGACCCAACATCTGCATTTGGCGGCGTCATCGCCAGCAACTGGGAAATTGACGTGGACACGGTGAAAGCGATGGGCGACTTGTTTGTGGAGTGCATCATCGCCCCGGGTTTTCAAGATGAGGCGATTGAAATGCTGCGCAAACGCAAAAACTTGCGGCTGGTAGAAGCCGACCCGGAACTGACCGAGAAATTCGAATATCGCACCATCACGGGCGGCATATTGCGCCAATCGTTAGACAAGGGCGACCCCGTTGAGGCGCATTGGAAGTGCATGACAAAAGTTCAGCCAACGGATGAGCAGTTGCGCGCGTTGCAATTTGCATGGGCGGCCTGCCAGCACGTTAAAAGCAACGCCATTGTGTTTGCCAAAGAACACAATGGGGTGATGGCAACCGTGGGCATTGGCGGCGGCCAGCCCAACCGGGTGGATAGCGTGCGCATCGCCGCCTCACGCGCGGGCAAACAAGCCAAAGGCGCGGCGCTTGCCAGTGATGCGTTCTTCCCCTTTGCCGATGGCGTGAAAGAGGCGATCAAGGCCGGCATCGTCGCCATCGCCCAGCCCGGCGGCAGCCAGCGCGACGCAGAAGCCATTGCCGCGGCAAACGAGGCGGGCATCGCCATGATGTTCACCGGGGCGCGGCACTTCAGGCATTAGCGGCGCGGCCAGAAATCACGCGGGTTATTAAAAAGATGGCGGTAGCGGCCAGCACAATCGCCGCGCCGCTGCTCACATCCAGATAGTACGAGGCATACAGCCCCATCAGCACAGACAGCGCCGCAATGCACACAGCCAGCGCGATCATGCGCGGCAGTTGGCGGGTGAGGCTGCTGGCCGCCGCCGCAGGCGTGATGAGCAACGCGGTCACCATCAACACACCCACCGTTTGCGACCCCGCCACGATGGTGAGCGCCAGCGCGGCCAGCAGCCCGGCCCGCACCGCGTTCACCGGTATGCCCAGCTTACGGGCGTGAATCGCATCAAACGAGGTGACCAGCAATTCTTTGTAAAACAGCCAAATGCAGGCGGCCACCAGCAGCCCAATCACGGCGGTGAAGATCAAGTCAGATTCGTTCACGCCCAAGATGTTGCCAAAAAGAAAATGGGTCAGGTCTGTGGCGTAGCTGCGCCCGGCGCTAAGCAGCAACACGCCCAGCGCCAGCGCCCCGGTAAACACCACGCCAATCGCGGTGCTGTCTCGCAGCTTGCCATCTTTGCTCAGCAGGCTGATGACGCCCGCCGTGACCAGCGCGGAGACAATGCCGCCCACAAACACGTTGCCGCGCGTCATGTAGGCAATCACCACGCCGGGCAGCACAGAATGCGCGATGGCATCGCCAATGTATTCCATGCCGCGCAAAACGACGAAGCAGCCCAGCAGCCCGCAAATCACGGCCACCATCAGCCCGGCGGCCAGCCCGCGCTGCATAAACCCAGAGAGGAAAGGTTCAATTAAAGTCATGTTTTTTTAGTGCCCGGTTTAGTGCCCGGAGCGCTTTGAGCGCTCCGGGCACTTGTAATTTGGGCGCTTGATGATTAGCCAAACGCGCGGCGCAAAACATCCGGGCGCATCACCTCATCCGGCGCGCCATCGGCCACCACATGATGGTTGAGCAAAATCACGCGGTCGGCCACATCGCCGCCAATCACGCTGCCCAAATCATGCGTAGACATGATGATGGTTTTGCCTTTGTCTTGCAGCGTTTTTGTAAGCCGAATAATTTCTTGTTGAGAGGGCGCATCAAGGCTGGCCAGCGGCTCATCCAACAAAAGCAGCCGCGCATTTTGAGCCAGCGCCCGCGCCAAAAACGCGCGTTGCTGCTGGCCGCCAGACAGGTCGCCAATGCGCTCACGGGCGAAGGCGCTCAGCCCCACCATCTCCAGCGCGTCATCAACGCGGGTGTTGTCTTTTGCACTGGGGCGGCCCAGCCAGCCCATGTGCGCGTATCGCCCCATCATCACCACATCGCGCACGGTAACCGGGAAACGCCAATCCACCTCGGCCCGCTGCGCCAAATACGCCGTGTGCGGATGGCAGGCATCCACCGGCGACCCGTAAACCATCAACATGGCGGGGTCGGGCGGGCGCAACAACCCCGCGATGAGTTTGAGCAGCGTGCTTTTGCCCGCGCCGTTTGGCCCCAGCAACGCCACGCGCTCGCCTTGCGCAATGCACAGGCTGATGGCATCCAGCGCGGGCGCGGCCTGCCCCGGATACGCAAATCGCAAATCGGTCACGCACACCGCATGCGCCATCTCGGCAATATCCTCGCCATGAACATGAGAGGTATAAGGAAATTTCATCATCACCTACTTTGCGCGGGTCTGGCCCATTTTTTTATTTCAACGCGTTCACAATCAACGCCGAGTCGTACGTCATCATATCCAAATAGGTGGGCGCGGGGCCGCCGGGGTCGCTCAACGTGTCCACATACAAGTTGTCAATCACCTTTGCGCCCGATTCGCGGGCCACCGTTTGCGCCAATGCGGGGTTCAGACCCACCTCGGTAAAAACAGCTTTGGCGTTGTGCGTTTTGATCAACCCAATCAGGTCTTGCATTTCTCTGGCCGATGGCTGCGCCGACGCGCCCGCGCCCGGCATGACCGCGCCGATGATGGTGAAGCCGTAGCGTTTTGCAAAATACCCCAGCGCATCGTGGCTGGTCACCAAATTGCGCTGCCCGGCAGATAGCGCCGCGACCTGCGTTTTTATCCCCGCATCCAGCGCATCCAGTTTGGCGGCATAGGCTGCGGCGTTGGCATTCACGCTTTGGCTGATGGCTGGCGCGAGGGCGATGATGCCTTTTGCCGCCGTGTCTGCGGCCTGCTTCCAGCGCAGCGGGTCCATCCAAATGTGCGGGTCAAGTTCATCCGATCCCTCAATTTTTTGCAGGTCAACCCCCGCGCTCACTTCAATCACCGGGCGCGAACCGCCCGCGCCATCCAGCAATTTTTTCAGCCACGCCTCCTCGTAGTTCGCGCCAACAACAAACACGGCGCTGGCCTGCGCCACCTTGCGCGCATCGGCGGGGGTGGGTTCAAAGGCGTGCGGGTCGCTGCCATTTGGCACAACTGCGCTCACTTCCACATCGGCAATCCCCGCCGTCAAATTCTCCAGCAGGTCGGCCAAAATGGGCGTGCTGGCAATCAGGCGGATGGATTTTGCGCTCGCGTTTGGCGTGGGCGCGCCACACGCGCCCAGCGCCAGACAAAGCAAACAGATAAAAACAGATTTCATGATTGTTCGGGAAAACGACATGCAAGATGTGACGCGCAAGATACGCTTGCCCAGTCTTACACCTTACACTTTCTCCACGCACACCGGGCATTCCAGCCAGGTCTCGCGGGGGAGAGCGGGCAAGGCGCGCAGGCCGCTTCCGCGCTCAAACACCGGGCGATACAACACCTCGCCTTTGCGATGTTTGCCGCCGCAGGTGTGGCAGGCGGCGGCCTTGTCCAGTTGCACGGTGGTGTAGCCGGTGATCACCCATCCCAAATGACGGGTGTGCGCAGCCAAACTTTCTAGCGCGGCCCGCACCGTGTGCGATTTGTTTCCGTTGTAATACGTGTTCGCCAAATCATCCAGCAATTCAATGGTTGAATCATCCAGCGTGAAGTTAAGTCTGAGCATGGTGGTGTTGAAATACACACTGAGTATACACTTTCTGGCAATGCAAAACGCGCTTCCTTCCATTTCCGACCAAGCTACAATCGCTCTTTCGAATGAGCAGCGCTGTGATTTCACATGATGACCTGGTGGCCGGGCTGCACGCGCGGGGCGTGTGCTACCTTGCGCCCACGCCCGCGGGCGATGAGCCGCCCTTGAGCGATGACGCGCTCATCCTGGGTTTGGCCAAAAGCCGGGATGGGCGTTTGCGCTTTGCGCTGGCGGCCTTGCTGCTGCGGCATCCGCGTTTTGCGGGCGAGGTGGCCCGGCTGGCCGAGGCGGAGAGCCACCCCAAAACGCGCGATGAATTGCGCAAACAATATGCTGCCGCGATGTATTTGCAACGCTTGTGGCGCACCCGCCTGCGGTTGTGTCTTGGCGCAGAGGGCGGCTCCATCCCAGAAAAATTTACCGCAGAGATGAAGCTGCCCCATGCCGACGAGATGTTTGGCGAGCGCGGCCTGCGCGAGTTGTGCGATCGCAGCCCTTTCAACGATTGGTCCAGCTACGAGCAGGTTGTTGCCATGTTGTGCGATCAGCCATGCCCAGGCGCCACGTTCTAAGTATTGAGCAAACCTATATGAGACCACCGATTGACCGCCTGCGTGTGCATTATTTTCTTGTCAAACTGGGGATCGAGTTTCGCCACCCGGCGCGGCTGTATTTGGTGGGCGGCACCACGCTGGTTTACGAAGGTCTGCGCGAGCAATCGCTGGATATTGATATTGATTACGAGGTGGGCGATGAACACGAAGCGCAATTCACGCAAACCATCCGCCGGTTAAAAGACGAGATGCAAATTAACGTGGAGACGGCCTCGCCGGGCGATTTTATTCCCCTGCCCGCCGGCTGGAAAGACCGCGCCAAACACGTGGGCCGGTTTGGGCAGGTGGATGTGTTCCACTTTGATTTGTATAGCACCTCGCTGAGCAAAATTGAGCGCGGGCGCGAGGGCGATTATCAGGACGTGGTCACGTTGCTGCGCTCTGGGCAAATTGAGTTTGACGAGCTGCGCCGCGCGCTGGACAACATCATGCCCAGGCTGGAAAAAGAAAGCCTAAAGCGCAACCCGGAGCGGTTTGTGCGCAACTTTGCCGTGCTGGAACACATGTGGGCAAATGAAGCCTCGGCGGACGCAGATTCCATCTGACCGCAACCCACCGAAAAATAAAAAAGCGGCCAGAGCAGTTGTGCTCTGGCCGCTTGCGTTTTAATAAATCAATGCCCGCGCTCGCCAAGGTAAGCCGCCTTGACTTCTGGGCTGTTGAGCAATTCTTTGCCTGTGCCAGACAGGGCGATCTCGCCCGTCTCCAGCACATACCCGCGGTTGGCGATGCTGAGCGCCAGACGCGCGTTCTGCTCTACCAGCAGAATGGTGGTGCCTGCCTTGTTCAACTGTTTGATGATGTCGAAGATCAAGTCCACCAAAATGGGTGCCAAACCCATCGAAGGCTCATCCAGCAAAAGCACTTTTGGTTTGGCCATGAGGGCGCGGCACATGGCGACCATCTGCTGCTCGCCGCCAGACAGCGTGCCGGCGCGCTGGTTCAAGCGCTCCTTCACGCGCGGGAACAGCGTAAATGCCCGTTCCATATCTTCTTGAATCCCGGCGACATCGGTGCGTTGAAACGCGCCCATCTCCAGGTTTTCCTTCACGCTCATACGCGGGAAGAGCAACCGGCCTTCTGGCGACTGGCTCACGCCCATCTTCACCACCTGGTGCGCGGGCAACTTGCTCAGCTCCACGCCGTTTAGCTTAATGCTGCCCTCGCGGGGTCTTAGCAGCCCCTGGATGGTGCGCAAAGTGGTGGTTTTGCCCGCGCCGTTGGAGCCAATCAGCGTCACCACCTCACCCTCTTCCACCTGAATGGAAATGCCCTTGAGCGCGTGGATGTTGCCGTAATATGTGTGAACGTTGTTCAGTTCGAGTATTGCCATTTTGTTAATGCCTCTTGTTGAGACGGAAGACGGAGAATGAAAGACGATGTGTCTTGAGACACTCAGCAACCGTCTCCGGTCTCGCGTCTGCCGTCTGTCTTACGCTCCCTCTGCGGCAGCGCCAGTGCCCAGATAGGCTTCAATCACTTGCGGGTTGTTTTGCACTTCTTTGGGCAGGCCCTCGGCGATCTTTTCGCCGTGATCCAGCACGCTCACGCGGTCGCTGATACCCATCACCACTTTCATATCGTGCTCAATGAGCAGCACGGTTACACCCAATTCTTTGCGCACATGCTGAACCAAATCGGTCAACTCGCGTTTTTCCTGCGGGTTCATGCCCGCCGTTGGCTCATCCAGCAGAAGCAGCTTGGGGTCGCTGGCAAGGGCGCGGGCAATCTCCAGGCGGCGCTGATAGCCGTATGGCAAGTTGCGCGCGGCGGTGTCGGCGGTCTTTTTGCCCAAACCCACAAAATCCAGCAGGCCGAGGGCTTTCTCGCGGGCGGCTTTTTCTTCGTGAAGCACGCGCGGCGGGCGGAAGAACGCCTCAATCACCGATCCCTTGAGACGCACATGCATGCCAACCAAAATATTTTCCAACGCGCTGAGCTGGCCAAACAAGCGAATGTTCTGGAAGGTGCGGCTGATGCCGCGCTCCTGAATCACATGCGGCTTAAGGCCGTTGATGACCTTGCCATCAAAATAGATGGCGCCTTCGGTTGGCTCGTATAGCCCGGTGATGTTGTTAAAGAACGTGGTTTTGCCCGCGCCGTTTGGCCCAATCAACCCGGCGATCATGCCTTTGTAGATGGTGAAATCTACCTTGTTGACCGCCGTCAGGCCGCCAAACCGCTTGGTCACGCTCTTTGCCTCAAGTAGTGCTTCTTGTGCCATAAACTTAATTTCCTTCAATGATACTGGTATCTGATTTTCACCGCCGAGGCGTTGAAACGCTGAGAGATAAAAAATAAATGCTCAACGTCTCTGCGTCTCCGCAGTGTTTAATGTTTTCATTTACGACTGAATCGCCAGACGCGGCGCATGTAACGCGCCGGAAATTTTGTTAAACACCGCCCGCCAGCGCAGCCCGCGGCTGCCCAGCACCGAGAGATACAAGGCCAGCCCGAACAGCAAAAAACTCAGCTCACGCAGGTTGAACCCGGCGATAAAGTTTTGCGCTTCCATTTGCGTTTGCAGGGCTGGGATGGCGATGCGGTCTATGCCAAGGATCGCCAGCGCGCCCAGCACCGCCCCGCCAATGTTGCCCACGCCGCCCACCGCCACCATCGCCAAAACCATCACCGATGTCCAGAAATCGGCCAGGTCTGGCGTGGCAATGCTGAGCAGCATGGCATACAACGCGCCGCACACGCCCGCAATGGCATCGCCGGTAAAAAAGGCGATGGTCTTGTATTTCGCCACGTTCACCCCGCTGCTGGTGGCCGCATACTCATCTTCGCGCAGGGCAGCCAATGCCCGCCCCACCCGCGAATTGAGCAGGCGATACGAGCCGACCACGAGCGCCGTCACCACAACCAGCATGAGCGCGTATTGCCAGCCATGCGAGGCGATGACCACGCCAAAGAACTTGGGCGGCGGTATGGCCGCAAAGCCATCCACCCCGCCCACGCTGCTGTTTTTGAGCACATCGCGCAGCATCATGCCCAGCGCAAGGGTGGCGATGGCGAGGTAATCCGGGCGCATTCGCGCGGTGAGCAAGCCTTTCAAAATGCCGATGAAGCCCGTGACGAGCACGACCACGATGAAGACCGGCACGCCATCAAACAAAAAGGCTGGCAGCCCTGCCCGCCACGCCATGCCGGGGCCGGTGAGATACGCCGCCAAATACGCGCCAATGGCAAAGTTCAGGCCGTAGCCCACATCCACCACGCCGGCAAACCCCAGCAAAACGGTTAGCCCCAGCGCAAGCGAGACCCAGATGAGCGCGTTGTTGATGACCGGCAGGTAGTACTCGCCCATGAGCGGGACGAGCAGCGGATACAGAATTGCCAGCGGCAGCAGCGTGAGCAGCAACGTGCGCGGCTTGAGCGCTGTGCTGGGGCGCATCGCGCCGAGCGACATCACATCGCTTTGCGGGGCGGCGGCAAAGTCATCGCGCTCCTCGGCAGAGAAGCCGTTGGGACGCAGCACCAGCAAGCCAACCAGCAGCGCGTTGAGCAGCGCGGGCGTCCAGCGGCCATCCAGATAAAAATCGGAGAAGGACTGGAACATGCCCAGAATGCCGCTGCTGAGCAGCGCGCCAAACGGGCTGCCAATGCCGCCCAAAATGGCGGCGGTGAACGCCACCAAACTGCTCTCTGCGCCGTGTACGCCCACCGGGCGCTCCATCGTGATGGTGAAGATGAACCCCGCCAAACCCGCCAGCGCCCCGCCAATGACGAACGCGGCGCGGATGGTGGCGTTCAGGTTCACCCCGGCCATTTGCGCGGCCAGCGGGTTTTGGGCGCTGGCGCGGATGGCTTTGCCAATGCGCGAGGACTTGATCAACACATGCACGCCCAGCGCCACCGCGATGGCCGCCACGATGATGATGAAATCTTTGATGTCTAAACTTAAGCCCAACCCCTGCGCCACGTTAAGCTGGGGGAGCACGCGCGGCACGCCATCGTGCGGCAAAAGCGGCAGGCCGGGCACGCTGCGGTGCTCGCCGGGCAAAAATGTGGGCATGAGCTTGCGCCACACCAGCGCCGCCTGATACAACACAAACGACAACCCCAGCGTGGCGATGATGGGCGCGAGCCGCGACTGCCCGCGAAACACCCGGAAGGCCAAAAACTCAATCATCACACTCAAGCCAATGCTCAGGGCGATGGAAGCCGCCAGCGCCAAAGCCAGCGCGCCCAGCAACTCTGGCACGGGCATGGATTGGTCGAACGGGACAAGATCGCGCAAAATCACCATGCTCATCACCGAACTCAGGGCGTAGACATCGCCATGCGCCAAATTGAGCGCGCGCACGGCAGAGTAAATCACCGTGATCGCGATTGCGTTCAAGGCGATGGCTCCGCCGTTTGCGAGGCCAATCAGGATGAGTTGCGGGATGACGGACATGGCTGGAAGATAAGAAATGAGAAATAAGAAATGGGTAATGGCGTTTGCGTCTTGTGTTTTAGCCGCGCCCGCCGCCATTTTCTTATTTCTTCATTTCTTATTTCTTGTCTTTTTTTACGCCGGTTTTTGTCGTTTGGTGGCCGCGGTTTGTTCTGGCAAAAGACCCTGCGGGCGAACTTTCATCATCACCACCAGAATCAAACCCAGAATCATGATCTTGAACGAGGTGGCATCCAGCAGACGGGCGAAGAACGCGCCCAGCGCCGGGTTATCTGCGCCTGCCACAAACGCATGTTGAATCACGCCGTTTACCACCTGCTTTACGCGATCCAAAACCACCAGGTCGGTGAGCTTGATGAGGAACGCGCCAAGCATCACGCCGGGCACGTTGCCAGAGCCGCCCAAGATCACCATCGCCAACACAATGACCGAGATGTCAAAGGCGAAGGAGCCTGGCTCGATGAACGAGACGTAGCTGCCATAAAACGCGCCGGCAAAGCCAGAGAACATGGCGCCAATGATGAAGGCCAGAATCTTGGTGCGCAAGATGTTGACGCCCATGGAGTTGGCGGCCAGCTCGTCTTCGCGCATGCTCACCCAGGCGCGGCCAATGCGGCTGTCTCGCACCCGCATGATGAAGAACGCGGTGAGCACCATGATGCCCAGCGCGAGGAAATACCAGGGAACGTAATCGCCTACTTTGAAGGCGTAGCCGCCGGGCAGCGTGGGTGTGAAGATGGGCGAAATGCCCTTTGTGCCGTTGGTCAGGTTAAACGCGGCATCGGGTTTGCAGCCCACAAAGCACAAAATGCTGTTTATAAAGTCCGGCGCGTTGTCAATGCGGTCAATCTTGGCCATGTTCTGGGTGAACAATTGCTTGAAGAACAGACCGATTGGCTCGAAAATGCGCACGGTTTCCAGGTTTTTTGCGGCAATTGGGATGATTTCGCCGAAGCCGAGCGTGACGATGGCGAGGTAGTCGCCTCTCAGCGGAAGCGTGGGCGCGCCCAGCATCATGCCAAAGAAGGCCGCCATCGCCGCCGAGACCCAGATGACCAGCCAGAAGGTGATTTTGGCGGGCAGAATTCCCTGGGCAACCAGATGGTCGGAGTTCAAAAGACCCATCGTGTATGCGCCAATGGCAAAGAAGGCCACATAGCCCAGGTCCAGCAGACCGGCGTATCCGGCCACGATGTTCAGACCCATCGCCTGAATGGCGTAGATAAAGACCACCACCAGCGCGTTCACCCAGATCAACGACTTCTCGGTTGTGCAGCCAATGGTTGGGTTGGCAAAATTGATGGGGGCGTTCCATGCCAGGGTTGGGCACTGGTCAAAAAACGGGAACAGGATGGCGCACACCGCCGCAAAGCCCAGCAACGCCATTTTGCGTTTGCGATCATCGTGAATGGTGTTGAGATACGAGACAAGGATGCTGGTGGCAATGGTGACCACTGCCGCGATGAGCAGCGGGGTAAGGGTGAGCTGGTCGGGGGAGGGCACATCCACTTCTGGCAGGGTGATGACAAAGGTGGAGTAAATGTAGCCGCCAATGAAGATGAGGATGGCGGCGAACACGCCCATGATGGCCGCGCGAGTGATGCCGCTGCGGTCATGCTTCACGCCAAGACCAATCAGCACGCCCGCCAGCACACCGCACACAATGGTGTTATACCCGCCCAGAAAGAGCGCCAGGGCGCCCATCACAAAAATGGCGAGGACTTCGGCGTTTTGAAAGAATTTATTTTTCATGATTTCTTTTTTCTAACATGGATAAACGGGATATATGGGATGGAAACTGAGTTTTATCCTGTCTATTCTGTGCATCCATGTTCAATAAAAATCTACGCCTTTTCGCCGCCTTCTGAACCCAGAATGCCGGTTGGCTTGAAGATCATCACCAGAACAAGGGTGAGGAACACCCACGCGTTTGTCCAACGGCTGGATACAAACTGGTCGCTAAGCGCCGAGAGCAGGCCGATGAAGACCGCGCCCAATGCCGCTCCCTGAATGTTACCAACGCCGCCCAACACAGCAGCGGTGAAGGAGTTGAGGCCGGTGGTGGCTCCAATCTGCGGGCTGGTGGTGCCGTTATACACGCCAAACATCACCGCCGCCGCGCCAGCCAGCGCGCCGCCAATCATGTAGGTCAGGTTAATAATTTGATCGGTATTGATGCCCATCATGGCCGCCGCCGCCGGATTTTGAGCCGTGGCGCGCATGGCCTTGCCGGGGCGGGTGTTGCGCACAAACCAGTTCAGCGCCGTCACCAGAATGATGGCGGTCACAATCACCAGAATGTCTGCCGGGGTGATGCGCAGGCGGGCGTGGGCATCCACAATCTCCAGCAGGTTCACCGGGATGCCAGGGCCGGTGAAGAATTCCTGCACCGCGGGGAAACTCTTGGGCGAGGCGCTCTGGTTGCCCAGAATGTTCAAAAAGTTAAGCGCGGGCACGTTGGGGAAGGCGTTGGGCAAAATGCCAAAGTCGCCAATCTTCAGGCCAATGTTGACCAAAATGTAATCCATGCCCATACCGGCGATCATGCCCACGATCTTGGGGCTTTTGCGCAGGCTGCGGTAAGCAAAGCGCTCAATCACACCGTTCAGCAGCGCGCAATAAATCATGGCGGGGATGAAGGCCACCAGCGCCACCCAAAGCGGCGCTTTTGTGCTCGCATTCGTCAAAATAGACATGGTGAGCAGGGCGATAAAGGTGCCGTGCATAAACACCGAGGCGTGGGCAAAGTTGATATTTTCCACAATGCCATACACCATCGTATAACCAAGCGCGATGATGGTGATGATGGCGGCGTTGGAAAGGCCCACCACAATTTGTTGAAGAATAATTGCAGGGTCGGCCAGCATCTCTCGGATGATGCGGCCAGGCTCAAAACCAGCCTGTTGTCCAAACAGCAAAATTAAATACACCACAAGCACGGGCAAAAAAATGCGAAAGAAACGCCTTACTAAAGAGGGGGGTTGCTTTGTCAACGTTTGTTCCATAGGGCTATCCGGGTTGGGAATGAATGAGGTTTGCGGTTTTGCGGTCAGTATTGAGCCGGTATTATATGCAGGCTTTATTTATAACGCGCAATACGCGGCAGATAGTATTGCTGCCGAGCCGCGCCCGGCCAGCCTTTATTGCATCTGCGCATTACACAATTAGAAGTTGCCTGTTAAACAAGAAGAGCCTCTGACTCTCGTCGGGTCAGAGGCTCTTCTTGTTGTTTTACCAGATTCAGAAGCGGTCTTTTGCGTGTTGACCGTCAACCGAATTTAGTTCGCCAGTTTGACGTCAGCCTCAACCCACGCGCCGTTCTTCACAACGAAGCCGGTCATGGAGGTGTCGGTCGTGTCGCCGTTCGCGTCGAAGGTCATGTTGCCCACAACTGTCGGCAGGTCCTTCGTGCCCACAATCGCTGCGCGGATGGCGTCGCGATCCTTGCCGCACACCTTTGTGAAGGCGTTCAGCACCACCTGGGCGGCGGCGTAACCATACTTGGCATAGCTCTCCAGATCCTCGGCCTTGATGTTGTACTTGGCCTTGAAGTCATCCTGGAATTTCAGACCGGCGGCGGGCAGCTTGGCCTGGGGCACTTCACCCACCGAGGCGAACACGCCCTCGGCGATGTCCTTGCCAGCAGCGCTGATGTATGACGGGCCTTTGATGCCGTCTGCGCCCATGAAGAACGCCTTGATCCCTGCGCCGCGGATGTCCTTGAGCAACTGACCGGCGTTGTTGTCGGTGATGCCGCCGTAGTAAATCAGATCCGGGGCCAGAGCCTGAATCTTGGTGGCCAGAGCCTTGTAATCCTTGGCCTTGCCGTCAATGCCTGTGCGGCCAACGACTTCCAGACCAATTTCCTTGGCGGTCTTCTCATACTGATCGGCCAAACCCTTGCCGTACAGCTCGGTGTCGTCGAGGATGTACACCTTCTTGGCGCCCAGACCCTTGGTCCACTTGGCGTTGAACGCGCCCTGCAGGCCATCGGATGGCACCACGCGGGTGTAGTTGCGCTTGCCGTTCGGGTAATACTTGTCCGGCTCGCCGGCATCCGCCTTCTTTGTCAAGCCGTCATAGGTGTTGGCCGGGCTGACCATGCCGATGTTGGCTCCGTTCAGAATGGGGATGGAAACCTTGGCCGCGCCAGAGTTCAGCGTGCCAATGTAGGCCATGGCGTCCTTGTCGGACACGGCTTTCTGCGCGTTGGCCTGCTCCTGCGCGGCATCCCACTTCTGGGCGGCGGCGGTGGAGTCGTCAAGCTTCACAAAGTCAACCTTGTATTTGCCATCGCAAATCAGGCCGCCCTTCGTGCCTGCCTCAATCGCCAAAACAATGGCGTTGTTGATCTGGTCGGCACTGCTCTTGGATGGGCCTTGCTGCGGGAAGCTGGAGTAAATGCGCATGATTTCCGGGCCAGCGGCAGCGGGCACAGCTGTGGCAGCCGGGGCAGCGGTCGCAGCGGGCGCGGCAGTTGCGGCCGGGGCGGCGGTCGCAGCGGGCTTGGGGGCATCGGTCGGCTTAGCGGCGGGGGCGGCGGTCGGCGTGGCAGCGCCCGTGCAGGCAGCCAGCAACATGGCAGCAGCAGCGCCAAAGCTGATCACTTTCAAATTCTTCATTCTTCCTTCTCCTCTCTTGTATTCAACTACAAATAACCGCCTCACACGTGTGGGGCGGCGGAACAGTGCGCGGATTTTAACAAATTACAAGAGGATGTCAATAAATTTCGCGTAAATTCCCTTAATCCACACATAACAAAACCGGGTTAAAAAGATTTAAGCTATTTTGCTGGTAAAAATTGCAAATATCCTTACAATGCACCAACAAGCACAGTGCCCTGGTCGTCACTGGTCGGGCGCGGCGCAACTCGTTTAAATTCGTGTTCATGTGGTTTATATGACAAAAGCTTTTCGTCGCGACTGGCGCGAATGGTTGGTCTTTCTGGCATTTGCCGGGCCAAATGTGCTGCTTTTCGCTATCTTCACCTATTACCCGTTATTCCGAAATTTTGTTCTGGCATTTCAGGATTACAACATTTTTACCAACGAAGGCGAATGGGTAGGACTGGACAACTTCAAGCGTTTTTTTGCCGACCCATCTACCAACAAGGTTTTTGAAAACACGCTGGTCTTTACGGCGTCGGTGGTTGCCCTTATTCTGGCCTTTGGATTGCTGGCCGCGCTGCTTTTGAACCAAAAACTCAAGTTCCGCAACCCCGTGCGCAGTTTGCTCTTCTCGCCCACGGTGCTGGCCGGGTCTGCGGTTGCGGTGGTGTGGATCTACATTTTTGATCACCGCTACGGCTTGTTTTACCAGGTGTTGCGCCCGTTCAACATCCCTGCGCCGCACTGGCTGCTGGATCCAAACTGGGCGATGGCCGGGCTGATCATGGTGTATGTGTGGAAAAACCTGGGTTACGCCACGGTAATTTACATCGCCGGCCTGCAAGCCATCCCCAATGAACTGTATGAAGCCGCGCGGGTGGATGGGGCCAACGCGTGGGATCGCTTCCGACACATCACCATTCCCGGTCTATCGCCGGTGACCTTCTTCCTCATGGTCACCAGCATTCTGAATTCATTTCAGGCGTTCGACATCATCCGCGTGATGACGCACGGCGGGCCGGTAAACGCCACCAACGTTCTCATCTACCGCCTATATGAGCTTGGCTTTGAGACCAATGCCGATTACGGCAAGGTCGCCGTGATGGGCGTGTTGTTGTTTGTGATCATGTTCGTCGTCACACTTTTCCAATTGCGCTATCTGGAGCGCAGAGTGAGTTACAGCTAAAAAAAGAACCAGGAAATACGGGATGGAATTCGCCCCGCGCGATTTCTTCATCATCTTATTTTCTTGTTTCCAAGTTCCCATCATGAAAGTCTCAAAGCTTGTCTCCAAAATCCTCGGTTATGCGAGCATGACTGCGCTGGCCCTGCTAATCAGCATCCCCATCTTCTGGCTGGTGAGCGGCGCGCTCAAGGTCAACTCAGAAATCCTCACCGCCAACCCCACCCTGTGGCCAAAGGAACCCACGCTCAACAATTTTGTCCGGGCGGTCACAGAGCGGCCATTTGGGTCGTATTTCATCAACAGCGTCATCACCACCTTGATCGGGGCGCTGGCCGAGGTCATCATGGCGATCACCACCGCCTATGCGCTGGTGTTTGTGCGCTTCCCGTTCCGCAATGCGGTGTTTGTGCTTTTGCTGGCCGCGCTCATGGTGCCAGAGCAAATCATCATCTTCCCCAACTACCTCACAGTGGCTAACATGACCCTGTTCGGGTTGTATCCCAAGGGAATGCTCAACACCTACGCGGGCATCATCCTGCCCGGCGCGTCCATCGCCTTTGGCACATTTTTGTTGCGCCAGTATTTCCGCACCATCCCAACTGACCTTGTGGATGCCGCCAAGGTAGACGGGGCAGGCCACGGGCTGACGCTGCTCAATGTGGTCGTGCCGGTCGCCATGCCCGCCATCGCCACCAGCGCCATGCTCTCGTTCACCGCCAAGTGGAACGAATATCTGTGGCCGCTCATCGTCACCACCACCGACCAGATGCGCACGCTGCCCATCGCCATCTCGCGTCTGCTGGACGCAGAAGGCAACACCGAATGGGGTATTGTGATGGCCGCCACGCTAATCGTCATCATCCCGGTCATCTTTGTGTTCCTGTTTGCGCAGCGCTACATCGTAGAAGGCATCGCCGCAGGCGCAGTAAAAGGGTAAGTTAATTACGAATTACAAATTACGAATTTTGAGCGATTTCGTGATTTGTAATTCGTAATTTTTAATTCAAAAAAGGAGAGAAAGAATGAAGACAAAAGCCACGATGTTTAATCGCAAGATCAGCCGCAGAACGATGCTGAAAGGCATTGGCTACGGCGCGGGCGCGGTGGCGCTTGCGGCCTGCGGCGGCGCCCCCGCCCCAACAGCCGCGCCTGCCAAGGCCACCGATGCCCCCAAGCCCGCCGCGCCAACCGTTGTCTCGCAGCCCGGCTCGGTGGTGGAAGTGGTGCATTGGGGTTTTAGCGGCGGCGTGAACGAAGCCACCGACAAAGAATTGGCCGACAAGTTCAACGCCATGCAAAAAGAAGTGCGCGTGAACCTTCAGGTGCAGGGCAACTACGAAGACACCGCCAACAAACTCACCGCCGCGCTGGCCGCCAAGCAGGCCCCGGATATGGTGCTGCTGTCTGACGTGTGGTGGTTCAAGTTCCTGCGCGCCAAAGCGCTCATGGGCCTGAACGACCTGGTTGCAGGCGAGAAGATTGACACCGCAGACTTTGTGCCATCCCTTTGGAACGAAGGCGTGCGCAAGAGCCAGCAATACTGGGTGCCCTTTGCCCGCTCCACCCCGCTGTTCTATTACAACATAGATCAGTTCGAGAAGGCCGGCATTGCAAAAGCGCCGGGCACATGGCAAGAGCTGGTGGATATGGCGCCCAAGCTCATCCAGAAAGAAGGCGACACGACCAAGGTTGCGGCCTTTGTGCATGGCAACGGCGCCAGCTATCTGGCGTGGCTGTTCATGTGCGTGGCGTGGCAGTTTGGCGGCGGCTTCAGCGACCAGACCCTGAGCAAGTACGAGCTGACCAACCCCGACACAATTCGCGCGGCGCAGTTCTATGGCGACAGCGTACACAAGGGCAAGTGGGCGGTCAACTCTCAAGACGTGGTGAAGGACTTTGTGTCCGGCCTCGCGGCCACCGCCATCATGTCCACCGGCTCGCTGGGCGGCGTGCTCAAGGATGCCAAGTTCAAGGTTGGCACGGCCTTCCTGCCGATGGAGAAGAACTTCGGGTGCTGCACCGGCGGCTCTGGCCTCGCCATTCTCACCACCACGCCAAAAGAAAAGGCGCAGGCGGCCATGAAGTACATCAACTTCCTGACCGGCAACGATGGCGGCGCGACATGGGCGCAAAAGACCGGCTACATGCCCGTGCGCACCAGCACCGCAGGCACAGCGGCCTTCCAGCAGTTCTTCAAGGATCGCCCGCAGGCCAAGACCGCGGTAGACCAGTTGCCCAAGACCCGCGCTCAGGATGGCGCCCGCGTGTTCATCCCCGGCGGCGACGCCACGATTGGCAAGGGCCTGGAGCGCATCACCATCAACAATGAGGATGCTGCCAAGGTTCTGGCCGAGGTGCAGAAGCAGTTGGAGACCGACGGCGAACCGATCAAGAAAGACATCGCCGCGATGAGCTAATTCGCAAGAATCAGCGTCACACTTCGCGCTCCCAGGCCTGCTGTCACTTTGGTGATGGCGCTCCGGCCTGGGAGCTTCTTTTTTGCGCCAGCCGGAAGATCACCAGCAGCAACATGGACACGCCCAGCGTGGCGATGAGCGCGATCCAGGTGGTGAACAAAAATCCCATCCAATACAAAACCTGGGCAACAGTGGGCACCACCGCCGCAGACAAAACCGCGCTGAGCAAGATGCGCCCCACCAGACCGAGGGATTTTGGCATGAGCAACACCGAAAGCAAATAACCGGGCAGCATAAACAGCCCGGCCCCCAGCACAAACCGCGCGCCCCCAATTACGCCCAGCGGGATCGCGAGCGCTACGCCCGCCAGCGCAATGACCGCGCCGGTCAGCACAACGGCGGCGGGGTCGCTAAACGCTGCGCCGCGAATCACGGCGGGCGGGTTGTCATCCATCACGCCTTCATCTTCAAGCTCATCGCTTGCATCCAGCGGCGCCTCTGCCCCGCTGCTTCCCAGAACCATCAGCGACAACCCAAAATTCACCCCAGCCGCCAGCGCAACAATTAGCCATTTCTTTGCCCCGTCTATGATGGGCGGCAGGCCACGCGCCACCAGAGCCGCCACAACCAAAGACAGCGCCGCGGCAAACAAAATGTGAACCAGTTGCCGCCCGCGCCCGCCCAAAGCCCCATCTAAACGTTGATTGAGTGATTTCATGCGCGGTGAATTATCCCCCTGAATGCGAATGGCGCGCCACCCGCAAACGGTCAGGCCTGCGGCCTCAGTTCAGAATTTAGAATTTGCTCAAGCTGATCCACATTGCGCTCCCAGTCCAGCTTTTCGGCGGCAAGCCGCGCCGCGCGGCCCATCTCGCGGCGCAAATCTGGCTGGCGGCGCAGTTGGGTGATGGCATCTGCGAGCGCGGCGGGGTTCTCTGGGGGCACAAGCAGCCCGGTGATCCCATCCTGCACAATTTCTTCTGGCGCGCCAGAGCGGGTGGCGATCACCGGCACACCGCAGGCGTTTGCCTCGGCGATGACCAGACCAAAGCCCTCGCCGGTGCGGGTGGGTAGCACAAACACATCCGCCGCGCGAAAGTAATCCACCAAATCTTCATCGGGTATAAACCCAAGCAGGTGGGTGTTGGCAAGCCCATTCTCCGCGATGAACTTTTCCATCGCCGGGCGGTCTGGGCCTTTGCCACCCACAAACACATGCACATCTTTTTGGTCTTTCAGCAGGGCGCAGGCGCGAATCAAAACATCCACGCCGTTGCGGTAAAACAAACGGCGCACGGTCAGCGCCACAAATTCATCTGGCGGCAGCCCCAGCCTTTGGCGGATGGCGCTTTTTTCGTCCGCGCTCACGGGCGTGAATTTTTGCGTGTCCACGCCGTTGTACAACACTTCCACCGGGTTATGCGGGGCAAGCGTTTGGGCATATGCGGCGGTGTGTTTGCTCACCGCCAGCAGCCGCGCCGCAGACCCCAGCGTGTATCGGCCCAAAATCGCATCTGCCCCGGCATACACCCCATTTAGCGGGAAGGGATACTGGATGTGCGGGTTGTGCTGAATCGCCACCAGCGGTTTGCGGGCGCGCTGGGCTGCCATGGCCGCGGCCACGGAACTCATAAACGTGTGCGAATGGGCCAAAACCACATCATGCTGTTCTGCCAGACGGATCATGTGCGCAAACAACGCCAGAGAGAACAACGGATACGGCACACCCAGCTTGCGCTCCAAAAAATTATTCGCCGGGATGCGGTGCACGTCAAAGCCGTCATCGCGCGAGACCGGGCGCGAATCGCCAATGGCCGAGGTGACCGCCGTGATGAAATGGCCGCGCTGCGTCAAGCGCATGGCTTGCTCGCGCGCCAAATACTCAATTCCGCCAGGGTGCGGCAACCAGTAGTGGGTGACGAGCAAAATCCTCATAAAGGGTGAAGGGTGAAGGAAGTGAGAAGGGTGAGGTGAGAAGGGTGAAAATTTCTCTCTTCACCCTTCACCCTTCTTTCACCGGGGCTGGCTCAAATTCGCTTTCGCGCACTTCGCTCATCATCAAACTGAGGAGAAAGCTGTTGAGCAAAAACTGCGCCCCCAGCATGATCCACATCATGCCAAAAACGCCAATTTTTAGCGCGTTTAACGCGCCAAATGAAGACGAAATCCACTGAACAAGAATGGCGCCCAAAACAAGAATGCCAATGGCCGAAAGACCAAGCCCAACGATGAGGCCGCGCTCCAGCGTAAATTGCCGGGCCACAAAATGCACCCAGCGTTCGCGCGGGTAAAGCCCGGCTTTTGCGGAGTACGCGTGCATAAACACGCCCAGAAACAAACTTTGCAACCCCAGCGAGGCAAACATGGTGCCGGGGATGATCCAGTGATCGCCCAACGGAATGCCCAAAATGCGCACAGGCGTGGGTATCAAGTTGATGAGTATGCTCACCAGCAAACCGCTCACCAACATGATGAAGCCCGGAATCATGTAAACCCAGCGCGGGGCATAGAGCAGCAAAAAGCGCAAGTGCCGCCAGCCATCGCGCCACGGGTTCAAGTGCGGCGGGCGGTCACGGCCATCTTTGTGCAGGGTCACCGGCACCTCGGTGCGCTTCAGGTCAATGAGGGCGGCCTTCACCACCATCTCGCTGGCAAACTCCATGCCGGGGCAGCGCAGGTCCAGTTTGTCAAACGCCTCACGGGTAAACCCGCGTATGCCGCTGTGCGCATCAGAGAGGCCGGACTGGAAGAACAGATTAAGCACCCCCGTGAGCAAGGGGTTGCCAATGTAGCGATTTTTCCATGGCATGGCGCCGGGCTGAATGCGCCCCTTGAAGCGCGACCCCATGACCAGCTCGTAGCCTTTGCGCATCTCATCCACCATCGCCGCGCCTTCCAAAAAGTCATACGAGGCGTCGCTATCGGCCATGATGATGTATTTGCCCCGCGCGGCTTTGCAGCCATCAATCAGCGCCGCGCCATAGCCACGCCGCGGCACTTCAATCAGCCGCGCGCCCATCTCTCGCGCCAACTCCTGCGAGCCATCGGTAGAGCCGTTATCGGCCACGATGATCTCGGCAGAGGTGCCAAGTTTTGCCACCAGCGCCTGCGCAGAGAGAATGCACGTTTTGAGCGTGAGGATTTCATTTAGACACGGCATCACCACAGAAACTTCAATCTCGTTTTGTGTTTCTGACGTATGCGGTTGTGACGGGGATTGAGCTGAAGCTGTCATCAAAAAAAACTGCGCCTTACGCGCAAGCGAAGATTATCGCACAGGCGCGTAGTGAAGGATTTGAAGGGTGAAATGCGCCGGTGGCCGCCCCAGGTAAATCCGGTAGCTACTGGTCGGGAAACCCGCGGGCGAGTTGTGTTGGCGTTTTTAACCCGCGCCAGCGGGTTTCCTAATATTTAGGCGGCGGATTTATCCGCTGCCGGTGGAACTGCCGGTGGAACGCCAGCATACGCGGGGTGAAAAGGCTTCACCATTCACCCTTCACTCTTCACCCTTCTTTTGGGGATACACTTGCCCGCATGAATTTCTCCTTCGATTCGCGCCGCTCGCCGGTGTATGCCACACGCGGGATGGTGGCTTCGTCTCAGCCGCTGGCTTCGCAGGCCGGGTTATCCATCCTCATGCAAGGCGGGAACGCCGCCGATGCCGCCGTGGCCACCGCCGCCGCGCTGAATGTGACCGAGCCAACCAGCACGGGCATTGGCGGGGATGTGTTTGCGTTGTATTTTGACGCCGCCACCCGTGAGGTGACCGCGCTGAACGCCAGCGGGCGCGCCCCCGCCGCGTTATCCATCCGCCAGGTTGAGCAAGACGGCCAGCGGGGGCCAAATGACGAAATGGCCGACCCATTCCACGCGCACACCATCACCGTGCCGGGCGCGTGCGCCGGCTGGTGCGATTTTGTGGCGCGGCACGGCTCGCTCAACATGCGCGATGTGCTCGCGCCCGCCATCCGTTTGGCAGAAGATGGGTTTCCGGTTGCGCCGCTCACCGCTCACGCCTGGGCGCGGGGCGTGGAACGGCAAAAAATGGCCGACCGCGGCCGCGCACTCACCATCAACGGACGCGCCCCTCGCGCGGGTGAGATTTTCCGCAACCCAGATTTGGGGCGCACTTTTCGGGCGGTGGCCGATGGCGGGGCGCAAGCGTTTTACGAAGGCGAAATTGGGCGGCGAATTGTTGAGGCCAACCGCGCCTGGGGCGGCGTGATGACCCACGAGGATTTGCTGGCGCACACCAGCACGTGGGATACGCCAATCAGCACGACTTACAAAGGAGTTCGGGTGTGGGAGTGCCCGCCCAACGGCCAGGGGCTAACGGCGTTGCTGGCGTTGAACATCATTGAAGGGTTGGATGTGGCGACGATGAAACCCGCCCAGTATTGGCACACGGTGATTGAAGCGCTGCGCATCGCGTTTGCAGACACGCGCTGGTTTGTGGCCGACCCGGCGTTTAACCCCGCCCCGCTGGCCGCGCTGCTCAGCAAGGAATACGCCGCGCAGCGCCGGGGCCTCATCAACCCCAACAAGGCCACGCTGGATACAAAACATGGCAGCCCGGTGGCGGGCAGCAACACGGTGTATTTTTGTGTGGTGGATGGGGCTGGGAACGCGGCGAGCTTCATCAACAGCAATTACGCCGGGTTTGGCACGGGTATTGTGCCAGAGGGATGCGGCTTTACGCTGCAAAACCGCGGACACAATTTTAGTTTGGATGCCAGCCACCCCAACGCGCTGGAGCCACGCAAACGCCCGTATCACACCATCATCCCGGGGCTGCTCACCCGCGATGTGGATGTGAAATTGTGCGAGGATGACCCATCGCCCACACGCACCAACGAACTGGTTGGGCCGTTTGGGGTGATGGGCGGCTTTATGCAGCCGCAAGGCCACATGCAGGTGGTGATGAACTTGCTGGATCGCGGGATGGACCCGCAAGACGCGCTAAACGCGCCGCGCATTTGCCTTGAGCCGGGCGAGGCCAGCGGCGCGGTGTTGTGCGAGGACGGTTTGGGCGCGGATGTGATCGCGCGCTTGGGGGCGATGGGGCACGACGCGCGCGAGGTAACGGGCGTGGCTCGCAGCGTGTTTGGGCGCGGGCAAATCATTTTGCGCAATGAACACGGCGTTTTGCAGGCGGGCAGCGACCCCCGCGCCGATGGCTGCGCGATGGGGTTTTAATTTTTATCGGTCTGGCCGTTTGCCCTTCAACAAGTTCAGAGTGAGCGATTAGACTAGCGTGAGGGAAAAAGAAAAACCCGCTCGTTAAAAGTCCGAGCGGGTTTTTACAGAAGAAAAGAAGAAAAACCGAAACGTGCTAGCCTTTCACGCCGCCCAGCGTCAGGCCGCCCACGATCTGCTTTTGCAACGCAATGTAAACAACCGCCACTGGCAATGCCACAATGATTGCCATGGCGCTGAACTGGTTCCACTGCACATTCTGCGCGTATTGGCCGGTCATGTTGTACAGCGTCATAGCAAGGGTGTAATCACTGGGTTTGTTCAAGAACAACCAGGACAACGTGAATTCCTGCCAGTTACCCATGAAGCTGAGGAAGAATGTGACCGCCAAAGCTGGCGCGGCCAACGGCAACACGATTTGGAAGAACGTGCGGTTGTGCGAAGCGCCGTCAATACGGGCGGCCTCTTCCAACTCTTTGGGGATGGTGTCCAGATAACCCTTGAGGTTCCAGATGGCGAAGGGCAAGGCCCCCGCGATCATGGCGATGCCCACGCCCAGCAGCGAGTTGCGCAGGTTAAAGATGACCTGCCCGCTCTCTGGGTCAATGATGCTGATGCCGTTGAACAACAGGAACAGCGGTGTCGCCAAACCCACGCCGGGCATGAGGATGACGAAGAACACCGCCAACATCAGGAATTGGCGGCCCGCAAACTTGAACCGCGCAAAGGCATAGGCCGCAGACACGGCGAACAAAAGCGACACCGCGCCCACGCCCAACGAAAGGACCAGGCTGTTCCTGAGCAATTCAACAAAGGTCACCGGGTTCGCGGTGGGGCGATCCAGCACCTTTGCAAAGGCCTCCGTAGACAGCTCGGTGGGGATAAGTTGCAGAGTGGAGGGACGCGATGGGTTGGAGCTGAACGCCAGCGTGATGATATACATGATGGGGAACATCACGGTGATGGCGATAAAAAGGCTGATGATCTGCAACACAAGCTGGCGCCCCAATGGCAACGCCCGTCCGCCTTTCTCTCCAGAGGTATTTACGCTAAGAATGCGTTTGATGGGATTTGCAGTTGCCATATTAAGCCCCCTCGTAGCTTTCGGTTGCGCGGGTCACGCGGTTGGTAATGAGGAAGATGACGGTGGAGACGATGAAAATGATCACCGAGAACGCCGCCGCCGCGCCATACAGACGCTGGTTCTTTACAAGGTCGTAGGCAAACGTCACCAAAATTTCGGTGGCGCGGGCCGGGCCACCGCCAGTCATGAAGAACACCAAACCGAACAAGTTAAAGGTGGTGGTAAAGCCATACATGGCAGCAGGGAGCATGGCCGGGCGCAGCAACGGCACCGTGATGTTGAAGAATTGCTGAGTGCCGGTCGCGCCGTCAATGGAGGCCGCCTCATACATTTCTTTGGGAATGCTTTGCAGCGCGCCCGTGGCGACCACGCACATAAACGGCCAGCCCAGCCAGAAGTTGGCGATGAGCATGGCGTAATAGGCCCAGACCAGAGGCACGCCCGGAAGCAGGAACGAAATTGGGGCCTGATATTCCTCCAGCCAGCGCAAGGTGACGGGCGCCGCGCCAAAAATGGAGCCAATGGCCGTGAGCGCCTGATTCATCGCGCCATATTGCGAATCAAAAATATTGCGCCACACGGTTGCCACCACCAGCGGCGGAAACACCACAGGCAAAATGTAAATGGCGCGGTAAATCTTCTTAAACCAAAGTCCTTGCGTGTTCAGCAAAACCGCAATGAGCACACCCGCCGGAACGTGCAAAATCACGTTGGAGACGGCCCACCACAGGTCAAACACCAGAACACGCAAAAAGTCAAAGTCTTGAACCGGCAAACCGCCAGTCAAAATTTTGACATAGTTCTCCAGACCAATAAAATTAAGCGCGGGAGAAGCCAACCCCAGTCGCAGGTCCTTTGTCTGAAAATCGGTAAACGAAATCAGGAGCTGATAGAAAAGTGGATAAAAGCTAATGACAAGCAGAACAATAAAGGCAGGGATAAGGTAAAGATAGCCCAGATTGTTCTGATCGGCTTTATTCCCTGACTTTTTGCGCGGCTGGGCGCCAAGGGAGAGTTGAGCCATACAAAAAATCTCCTGAATGGATGAATTTAATTTGGATTAAACACAAAGAGCGACCCAAGTCTCCTCAGATCGCTCTTTGTCGCATCATATACAAATGGCGATGGGGCTTGCCAGCTTTGCGGCCAGTGTTGCCCCATCAGCCTAAAAGTATTTACTTGGCAGCGCCGGCGAATGCCTTAGCAACGAAGTCGGCTGGCTTGACGCCCTTCTCGAAGATGTCGCCATCGCCGCAGAAGTTGCCCCAGTACTTGCCCATGTTCACGGCCTGCGGGCGCACGTAGCTGGTGGTGAAGGAATCCTGGAAAGCCTTAACCAATGGGTTGGTGTAGGTCACATCCGTGCGAGCTGGCACGTGACCGGCCTTCTCGGCCATCGCCTTCTGGCTGGCGGCATTGGTCAGGAACAGCGCAACCTTCAGCGCGGCCTGCGCCACTTCTGGTTTGTTGTTCGGGTTGAAGTAGAAGCCGTCCACGCCGAGCAGCGGGGTGGCGGCGCCCTTCGGGCCAGCGGGCAGCGGGGCTACGCCCAGCTTGTCACCCAGGGCTTTCTGGTAATCGCCCAGCGCCCAGTTGCCGTTGGTCGTCGCGGCAATCTTGCCCTCTTTGAACGGAGCGGCGGCATCGCCATCGCTCTTGGGCAACCCGGCCTTCTTGCCAGCGGCCCACCATGCATTCAGGAAGGCGTAGGCATCGGCCAAGGCGGCCTGATTCTCTGGCGTGCTGACGAAGTTGTACTTGTCATCGAAAATCTTGGCGCCATAAGCGTTGTAGAAGCCCCACTGATGGTAGCAACCCAGTGAAAGGCTGATCTTCGCGCCACCCTGCACGGCCTTGAGCAGGTCGTCGGTGGTCTTGGGAACTTCCTTGAGCAGGTCCTTGTTGTAGAACAGCTCAACGGCCTTGAGCGACTCGGGAATGCCATACAGCTTGCCATCCACGCTCATGCCCTCAACAGACAACTTGGCATAGCCATCCAGCTTGCCCTTGGCCAGGTCAGTGATGTCGGCGATCAACTTCGCGCGGGCATCATCACCCAGGCTGTCGTTCGGGGCAATGAACAGGCTTGGGCCACCACCGGCGGCAACGTCGGTGCGGTACTTGTTGAAAATGTCGTTAAACGGAACCTGAAGCACGTTCAGCTTAACGCCAGCCATGCTGGGGTCAGCCGCAGCGGCCTTGGCCAAATCGCTCATGGCGGTCTCTTCCGCGCTGCCGGTGCCATAGGCGTGCCACAGGGTCACTTCAACGGGCTTCGGGGTCGCGGTGGGCGGAACAGCGGTGGGTGGCACGGCTGTCGGCGGCACTGCGGTCGCAGCTGGGGCGGCGGTGGCCGCTGGCTTGTCGGTGGGCTTGGGGGCGGCCGTTGGGGCCACGGTGGGCGTGGCAGCTGCGCCGCACGCCGCGAGCATCATGGACGCCGCAGCGACCAGGCTCGTCATCTTAAAAAATTTGTTCATTTCCTTTTCTCCTCACATCTTTTGCCTGAATTGGCTAAAACATTTTAACTGCTTTTTGTGTTTTCTGCACAAGGGTGTTTTTAGTAAAGCTGAGTCCTTATCACCACCTCCCGTTGTTACTTTGTAGATCCTCTGCTGATCAGAGACGTCTTCAGCATGATATGTTGCGGAACACTCTCATCGTCTATCGCCCGGACGAGTAGCTGTATGGCTTGTACCCCTTTTTCTATGATGGGTTGGTGCACGGTTGAAAGCGCCGGCTGAACCAGCGAAGACAACACGATATCGTCAAATCCAATCACCTCAAGATCATTCGGGATATTCAAACCGCGTCGCTGCGCCGCGCGCATTGCGCCAATGGCAATTACATCGCTCATCGCCAAAATGGCAGATGGGCGCGCGCCCG
>DAORUN010000020.1:0-34510 GCA_035433205.1 Thermoflexales bacterium
TGCGCCAAATACGGCGGGGTGAGGTCCTCGTAAATCAAATGGCTCTCTTGCAACATTTGGGTGATGGCGCTCTGGTCGGCGGCGGTCGCAGGCTCAATGTTAATCATGGCGGTTGGTTATTTACATGATAGACGAACAAAACTAAAATAAGACGCAACGTTTTGTTTGCGTCTTATTTCGGCTGGCTGCGTCTTTATATGCAAAACCATGAATAACCAAATCATTCAACCCGACCAGATCCGCGAGGCTGTGCGAGACAGCTATGCCTTGCGGGCCACCCAGTTTTTGAACAACACAATCCCCGCGCAAAGCGCAGCCGGAAAATGTTGCAGCGGCGATGAAAGCTCGTGTTGTGGCACAAATTACAAAGCCGAGCAACTGGGTTACAACGCCGAAGAGATGGCGAACCTGCCCGCCGAGATCGCCGAGGTGACGCTGGGCTGCGGCGACCCAACATCCATCGCCAATTTGCAACCCGGCATGACGGTGGTTGATTTGGGAAGCGGCGGCGGCTTTGATTGCCTGCTGGCAGCGAAGAAAGTGGGCGAGACCGGCCATGTCATTGGCGTGGATATGACCCCGGAGATGCTCTCGCTGGCGTGGAAAAACGCGGCGCAAGCCGGGGCGCGAAACGTGGAGTTTCGTTATGGGCACATTGAAAAATTGCCGGTGGAGAGCGACACGGTGGATGTGATTTTGTCCAACTGCGTGATCAATCTCTCGCCAGACAAACCCGCCGTGTTCCGCGAGGCATACCGCGTGTTAAAGCCGGGCAGCAAGTTTGCCGTGAGCGATATTGTGGCCGACCGCGAAATTACGCCGGAGGCGCAAAAAAACATGAGCAGTTATTGCTCGTGTGTTTCTGGCGCAAGCGAAGAAAACTGGTATTTGGATCAGCTTCGCGCGGCGGGGTTTACGCGGGTGAACGTGGTCAGCCGCGTTCCGTATGCCGATGTGCCAAACAGCGCCGCCAAAACGTGGAGCGTGAAAGTGGAGGCGTGGAAGTAATTTTTTTAACATGGATGAACAGGATATACAGGATTATTTTTTTATCCTGTGCATCCTGTTCATCCATGTGAATAGTGAATAGAATAAGCCCCCATGAAGGTCAATTTTTACGCCACTCTGCGCCAGATCACCGGCGGCAAAACGGTGGAAGTGGCGCGGCCAGATGGCGCAACCATCCGCTATATTTTGGATGAGGTGACGACGCGCTTCCCGCCGTTGCGGGCAGAGCTGTTTAACGAGCGCGGTGATTTGCACAACTTTGTGCATGTGTTCGTGAATGGCCGCGACATCCGCTATATGCCCACGCTGTTTGATACGCCCATCAAAGAGACGGATGAAATTGACCTTTTTCCTGCGGTGGGCGGGGGCTAATCTACCGAGGCCAGCGCGGTCATGGCCGAGATTTGCGTGTCGCCCACAAAGCCTTTCACATCGCTGGCGCGCAGAAAATACAAACACATCGCAAACCCAACGGCTTCCAGCGCATACACGCTGGCGTACCCCAGCGGAACAGACGCGAAAACGCGAGACAGCACATCAAAGAAGACCCCGCCCAGCGCCACGCCAATGCCGCGAAAGAGCAGTTGCGCCATGCTCCATAAGCCCAAATACGCACCAGCGCGGTTGTCAAGCGTCATAGCCATCAGCAATGGCGAGGCGCCCGCGGTGTAAATGCCAAAGCCCAGGCCAAAAAAGAAAATGGATGGGATGACCATGGGCGCATTCGCAAGCGCAAACGTCACGGCCATCCAGACCATTGACACGCTGGATAAAGCCAAACCAATGGCCGCCACCCTGGTTTGCTGGGCGGTGGGCCATTTGCGGGTGATGCCAATGCTCCCGATCATGCCAATCAGCAAACCCATCCCCCAAATGCCAACCACCATTTGCGTTGCGCTAAATGAATAGCCAAACACGCCGCGCAAACTTGGCTCCAAAATGCCATCTTGGGCAAACCCGCTGAGCGCCCCAACGGCCAGCAGCCAGAAAAAACTGCGCGCCCGTTTGTCGGCCCAAATGGCGCGTATCACCGGGCGGAATTGTTTGTAATCTGCGTTGGGGCTAACCGCTTGCGCGTTTGGCGCGCGGCGCTCCATGCCAGCCACAGAAATTGTCCACGTAAAAAGGGCGATGGCGCACCCAATGAGCGTGGCTTGCCAAAACAAGTCCAGGTTGTATTGGCGGAGGGCGCTGGCGCTGGCATCGTAGCTGGGCAAGCCGGCGCGGGCCATTTGGGCATACACCAGCGGGCTAAACGCAAAAGCCGCCACCAGCATGGTCTGCACGATGGCGTAGGCCAGCCCCTGTTTTGCGGGGGGCGCGCTGTCTCTCACAAGGGCGGTAAACGGGCTGCCGGAGAGTTGCGTCCCCACGCCATAAATCAAAAACGAAAATAGCGCAACCAGCCAGCCCAGGCCATTGCCCGAAAAAATCATGGTTGTGGCAACAGGCAGCACAGGCAGCGAGAGCAACATCATGCCGCGGCCAATCCAAATATAGGGCAAACGTCTAAACCCAAAGATGGGGTGCGTGTCTGATAAATGCCCGGCCAAAATGGTGAGCGGCACAAGCAATTGGCGCAAAGCCAGCAGCAGCGTAATCGGCGTGGCCACAAAACCGCCCATGGTCGCCATGCCGTTCGCCATCACGTAATTCCAGATGGATGAACCGAGGATGTCTGCAAACGACGAACCAATGTGAAATGTGCCGAGCCGCAACGAACGCGCCCAGCTAAACTTTTTTGTCATTGGCTGCATCCTACAATCATTTTATTAACAAGTTTTTGGTTAAGCGTCATCAATTTGGACGAGACATAAGGCTAAAAAACACAGCTTAAATCTGTCATTCTGAGGAGCGCAGCGGCGCGAAGCAAAGCTGCGCGACCCTTCGGCAAGCCCAGGGCAGGCTGAATCTCTGCGAAATTCTGGCTAAGAAAGAATTGGCCAGAGATTCTTCTCTCCCTCCGGTCGCTCAGAATGACATTTTTACCTCGTTTTGCTTATCCGAAACTGACGTTAAATGAGATTTGTTGAATGACCACTCCCAATTGACACAGATTAATTTTTATGCGGTTTAATAAGCGCCTTGACCTTGTATTAAAGTTCAATTCAATGTTCAGCGACAACTACGAAACCCCGCTTGATGTGGTCATGGGCGGCGTGCCCGCCTGGCTCATGCAGGAGTATTTTATGGACTTGGGCGCGCAACCCGGGGCTGATGGCTGGTACGAAGGCGCAGGCTGGCGCGCCCGCGCCACGCAAGTTGAGCCAAAGAAATTGTGGTCGCTTGAGGTGGGGCAAGCGCATTTGGAGGTGACCGGCGATCCCGCCGTGCTTGGCCCCATCCGCAAAAAGCTGGAGCTAAAGCTGATTCGCGGGGGTGGGTGAGTTTTGATCGCCCGGAGCGCTTTGCCGAACTTGTTCGGAGCGCTCCGGGCGGTTGGGTTGAACTTACGGAATCTGCAACTCAGCCATCTTCTCTTTTGTCACAACGCCGTTCTTCCAGCCGCGGGCGTCGTAATATTCCACCAGCATCTTATCCAGCTCGCACACCTGGCCTTCCGAACCCTTTTGGGTGGATGGCTCATTCAGGAAGCGCGCTGGCAACTTGTCGCTGCCCTCGCCAAAGCCAGCCTCGTTGTTATACATGCGCTCCAGGTTGTAAATGCGCTCGCCGGTCTTCATCACATCCTCGGCGGTGAACGGCACGCCCACCATCGCGGAGTATTGCATGGCGTATTCGTCTGCGCCCTGGGCAAACGCGCTGAACTTGCAAATGTCCATGCTGTCTGAGAACGCGTGGAAGTCCTGGAATACCATCACCAGTTTGCCCTTGCCTTCCCAGGCAATGGGGTCAACCTTGAGCGAGCCAAACGGCATCACGCCCAACTCTGCGGCGGGGGTATATGCGCGCAGGTGGCACGCGCCGCGGTTGGATGTGGCGTAGCCAATGCCCATGCCCTTGTATCCGCGCGGGTCGTAGGCGGGAATGCCTTGCCCTTTCACAGTCATGGCCAGCTCTGGGTGGCCGAAATGCGCCGCGGTGGCGTTGGCGCCCTCGGCCATGACATTGCCCAACCCATCACGCATGCCCACTTTGGTCGCCATCTTCACCATGTTCATCGTGTCGCCCCATGCCAGTTGCTCATCGGCGTTCTTCACGTAGCCGCGCTGGGTGGCTTCCATCAACACCGAAAGCGGGTGACCAATTTCGATGGCGTCCATGCCGAGGTCGTTGCACAGATCAATCATCTTGGCAACCGTGTTTGCGTCGTCGTTGCCGCAGTTTGCGCCCACCGACCATGCCGGTTCGTATTCCACGCTCTCCATCCGCAACCCCTTCCACGGGCCTTCCTTCACTTCAACTTCTTTTTTGCAGGCCACCGGGCAGGCATGGCAGGTGGGGTTATCCACCAGAATATTGGCGTTCACCCATTCGCCGCTGATCTTCTCGGCGCGGTCGCCAAAGCTGGTGACCTGGCTGTTCTTGGTGGGCAAGCCGCCAATGCTGTTTGAGATGTTCATCAGCACGTTTGTGCCATACACCGAGAGGCCGCCCTTGCGCGGGCTGGTGATGTTTTGCTCGGCCATGATGGACTTGAGCGCGCGATCATGCGCGGCCTTCCAAGCCACGCGGTCGGTCGCTTTGGTCATCTTGTTCTCAGACTTGATCACGATGGCCTTGAGGTTCTTGCTGCCGCCCACGCAGCCCGTGCCGCCGCGTCCGCTGGCGCGGTCGTTCTCGTTCATCCAGCAGGCAAACTTCACCATCTTCTCGCCCGCCGGGCCGATGGCGATCACGCTCAGGTTTTTCTCGCCATACAGATTTTTGAAGTGTTTGACCGTGTCGTGCACGCCCATCCCCCAAATCTCGCTGGCGTCGCGCAGTTCAATCTTGCCATTTTCAACGTAGGCATACACCGGCTTGTCGGCTTTGCCCTTGATGATAAGTCCATCGAAACCAGCCCAGCGCAACCGCGCCGCGCTCCATCCGCCATGATGGCTGTCTGTGACCGTGCCGGTGAGCGGCGATTTGGTCACAACGGCCATGCGCCCGCTCATGTTGGCTTCGCTGCCGGTGAGCGGGCCGTTCATAAAGCACAAAACGTTCTCCGGGCTGAGGGGGTCAACTTTTGCGCCAGCCTCATACACAAAACGCACGCCCAAACCACGCCCGCCAATATATTTTCGCGCCCAGTCTTCCGGCACGGGTTTGTTTTCCACTTTGCCGGTTGTCAGGTCAATGTGACCCAAATTATTTGCATATCCACCAAGATTCATAGTTGCCTCCGAAGAATTACAAATTACAAATTACAAATTACGAATTTTGAGATTGGGTTTGTTTTGAGCGCCTCCTAAAAATATCTTGGGAACTCCTCCTAACGCCCCGGCGGAAAGATAGATACTTCGTCGTTAATGTGAACCGGCATGCCAAAACCGCCGGCGTATTCCAGGTCGCGCCCATTGAGCAAAATGCGCCAGCCGTACTTTGGCACGTAAGAGGGCGTTACTTCCATCCATGCAGATTGTTGCGGGTGGTGCGAATGCCACACCCGATCAAGCGCATCGGCCCGCGCTTGTGGGTAATAGTTAAAAAATTTACGCAGCAGGTCGGCGGCAGGTGCGCCGTCATTCACGTGAATGGTGGTTTGGGTGGTTTCTACCACCGGGCGCAACTTGCCAAAAATGCCGCAGGGGATGGCCGCCTCGCCGCGCTTCATATCCATTGCCACGCGGTAGCCCAGGTGCATTTGGTTGAGCTGCACCGAAAGATAACGGCTCCATGCGCTCATGGCCGCGCCAAGCGCCTGTGGCGATAGCCCCGCGCCCGCCAAATGCGAGGCGAACATGCTTTGTACCAAGCCCACCGAGGTCGTGATCCAGGGTTCGGGCGTGTGTATTTTGCGGGGGCCATCCGCCGCGTGGTATTTGCCCGCCCGGAACAAATACAGGGCAAACTCATCGCTGGTGTCCAGCCCCAGCGTGCGGCTTATCCAAATGGTGAAGAAGCGGCGGCGCTCCTCAAGATGCGCGGGGTCAACACCGCGCTCCCAGCCCAGAATGGCCGCCGTTTCTGGCACCCGGCTCAAATAATCGTATGTGCCAACCACCATTTCGTGGGCGTGCGCAAGCAGGGTTTCAACAGAGGGCAGGGCGGCCAGGCGCGCGTCTTCGCCCCAGCCAACAAAGCGCAACATTCTGCGCCACTCATCTTGTGGCTCTGGCGCTAGGTCGTTCAACTCAAGGGCGGCGTTCATGCTTGTTTGTACCGAGATTTTTATATTCTAATGCTCTTTTTCAAAAATGCGAGATTTTTTTGAAAATGGCATAAAACCCGTATTTTTGCCGGTTTTGGGGTTTTATAAAAACAAATAACAAGCTTTGATTGTACTAATTGAATTGGAGCAAATAGGTCATTTGGGAAAAATCGTCACCAAAACGCCGGGGCGGTGTTCTTTAGGTAATGCGACTTTTGGATAAGAGAAAGCCCATCATTCCGAGGAGCCCAGCGGCGCAAAGGAAGGCAGCGCAACCCTTTGGCAAGCCCGGGATGACATTTTTTGCTCATTTTGCTTATCCAAAACTCGCGTAAATATAACGGCGGTGCGTTGTAGGACACCGCCAGAAAATATTTTTTTGTATAATGATTGTCAAATGTTGGCCACACACCAAACACACGTTAATACATACACCGCGCAGGGCTGGTGGGGAACGCAAACTTTGGCAGATCTGTTTGAGCAGAACGCCGCCGCCTGTCCCAACGACATCGCCCTGACAGACCCGCCCAACCGACCAGATTTGACCGTGGGCGCGCCACAACGCCTGACCTATGCCCAGCTTAAAACACAGGTAGACAATTTGGCATGGGCATTTTTGCAAAATGGAATTGGCAAAGATGACATTATTGTTGTGCAGTTGCCAAACATTGCCGAGTTGGTAGTGGTCTATCTGGCCTCGGCCAAAATGGGCGCCATTGTCAGCCCAGTGCCTGTGCAATACCGCACGCATGAGTTGAAACAAATTCTGGCGTTGACAGAAGCAAGCGCGTTTATCACCGTGTCTCACTTTGGCGGGTTTAATTTTGTGGAGATGGCGCAGAGTTTGCAGACGCGTTACCCAACCCTCAAGCGTGTTATTGCCCTGGCAGATGCGCCGTTGGCTGGCGTGTTGTCGCTGAGCGAGATGATCCATCGGCCATGCGATGCCACCGCGCTGGAAAAAGCCATTGCCCAAAACCCGCCGCGCGCCAACGATGTCTTTACCATTTGTTGGACCTCTGGCACCGAGTCTGATCCCAAAGGTGTTCCGCGCAGCCACAACCACTGGATTTCAATTGCTTTTGCCAGCGTGGATGGCGCAAAACTTTCGCAAGGCGATGCGCTGCTCAACCCGTTTCCGCTGGTCAACATGTCGGCCATTGGCGGAATGCTCACGCCGTGGCTGCTCACGCGCGGCAAGTTTGCGCTGCATCATCCGCTCAGCCTGCCGGTCTTTTTAGCGCAAATCAGCAGCGAGAAAATAAATTACACGGTTGCGCCGCCCATGCTGATGAATATGCTGCTGCGCAACCCTGCGCTGCTGGCCAACGCAGATTTGTCGCACATCAAAAGCATTGGCTCTGGCTCCGCGCCGCTTTCACCCTGGATGGTGAGCCAGTGGCACGAGAAATATGGCATCTCAGTTCTCAATTTGTTTGGCTCAAACGAAGGTTGCTCTTTTTGCAGCGGGCCAGACGAAATTCCCGACCCGGCGGAGCGGGCGCGGTTCTTCCCGCGCTGGGGGGCGGATGGCGTCGCCAGCACAAATCGTGGCGCGCGCGGAATGAAGTCCAAGCTGGTAGATCCGCTCACCCGCGAAACGATTACACAATCGGGCGTGGTGGGCGAGATGGCGATAAGCGGGCCAAATGTGTTTGATGGCTATTTTCGCCGCCCAGACCTGACAGAAAAATCATTTGATTCTGATGGTTACTTTTTGACAGGCGATTTATTTGCCATTGATGGCGCGGCGGATGCGTTGAACCGCTACCGGTTTGTGGGCCGCTTGAAAGATTTGATCATCCGCGGGGGGATGAAGATTGCGGCCGAGGAGTTGGAAAACCTGTTGGTTGAGCATCCCAAAGTGCAAGATGTCGCCATTATCGGCCTGCCATCGGCCAGAGATGAAGATGAGGTTGTGTGCGCGGTGATTGTCCCCAAAAAAGACCAGACAATTACCCTGACTGACCTGAACGAATTCTTACGCGAGAAAGACCTGGCCGCGTTTAAGCTGCCCAAAAAGATGGTGATTTTGGAGGCCCTGCCCAGAAACCCGGTGGGCAAAATTCTAAAACGCAACCTAAAAGAACAGTTCGGCAAAGAAAAGTCTGAATAACGCGGTTTTTGGGCAAGCAAGGTAAGTGGCGCTTGTCATGCTGAGCATGGCAGGCGTCGCGCGTGTTCAAAACGGATGTTAAGAAGTTGGACGGCCAGTTTTTTAGCTGGCCCAGCCGGTCTCTAGCAGGCCGCGGGTTTCATCCACCGCTACCTGCCAAATGGCGAGCATCTCGGCATCGGGGCGCTGGTAATACCCGCCAAAATTGCCATCGCCCAGCGCGGCGCGGGTGGCTTGCGGCCCCATTTGCTTGAGCGCGGCCAGGTTGGCCATGGGTTTTTGCGCGGCGGGCATGTCTACACCGGGCAGGCGCGTCCACGGAAAGTTTTCCATCCACGAGGCGTGCGAGCAAACGGGGTCGGTCTCTTTTACTTTGGCCCACGTGCGCGGGGCGTTCCACCAGTTGTGCCACTGAACGCGAGCCGCGGGATGCTCGCGCATCACCTCGTCTGCAACCGCGGCGGCTGGCGAATTTCCGCCATGCCCGTTTACGATCAGGATGCGCCGAAAGCCGTGGGTCAGCAGGCCGTCCAGCACATCGCGGATTACCTGAATGTAAGTGTTCAGCCTCAGGGTGATGGAGCCGGGGTAGGCCATGAAATACGGCGTCAGGCCATACGCCATCACCGGGAAGACCGGCACACCCAGCGGCGCGGCGGCCTCGGTTGCAACGCGCTCGGCCAAAATGCTGTCCACGCTCAGGCTCAGCCAGGCGTGTTGCTCGGTAGACCCCAGCGGCAGAACCGCGCGGTCGTCATTTTGCAAATAGCTTTCCACCTGCATCCAGTTCATCTCGGAGATTTTCATGCCGGTATTCTAAAGGAACGCCAGTATTGACCGACGTGCGGATTTCTTGGCGCGTTATTCCAATTCACCTATCCACCTGCACAGGGAAAATTTAACATCTACCTGATAAAGTAAGTGGTTGGAGTAAAAACATGGCAAAACCACCATCAGCAATTGGTGTGCTCACCAGCGGCGGCGATGCGCAAGGCATGAACGCCGCCCTCCGCGCGGTTGTTCGCGCGGCGCTGGGCAGGGGCGCAAGCGTATACGGAATTTACGAGGGTTACAAAGGCCTTATCCTCGGCGGAGAATCCATCAAAAAAATGGCCTGGGGCGATGTGGGCGGCATTTTGCAAAAAGGCGGCACCATCATTGGCACGGCCCGCTCAAAGGAATTTCAAACCCGCGAGGGGCGGCTGACCGCGGCCAAAAATTTGCTGGAGCGCGGCATTGGCGGGCTGGTCGTCATTGGGGGCGATGGCTCTCTCACCGGCGCGAGCATTTTCCGCGAAGAATGGCCGGGGCTGGTGAAGGAGCTGGTTGACACCGCGCGGGTCACGCCAGAAATGGCGAAACGTGTGGAGACGTTGGCCATCACCGGTTTGGTGGGCAGCATTGACAACGACATGTTTGGCACAGACATGACGATTGGCGCAGACAGCGCCCTGCACCGCATTACCGAGGCGATGGACGCGCTGAGCAGCACGGCGGCCAGCCATCAACGCGCATTTATTGTGGAGGTGATGGGGCGGCATTGCGGTTATCTCGCCCTGATGAGCACCATCTCTGGCGGCGGCGATTGGGTGTTGATCCCAGAGAACCCACCGGCGGATGGCTGGGAGACCGCCATGTGCGACGCGCTCAAAGCTGGGCGCAAGGCCGGGCGCAGAGATAGCGTGGTGGTTGTGGCCGAAGGCGCGCGCGACCGGCGCGGAAATGCCATCACCAGCGAGTATGTGAAAAAGGTGATTGACGAGCACTTGCACGAGGATGTGCGCACCACGATTTTGGGCCACGTGCAGCGCGGCGGCGCGCCCAGCGCGTATGACCGCTGGATGAGCACGATGGTGGGGCAGGCGGCGGCGCACGAAATTTTGACCGCCAAGCCGGAGGTTGAGCCAAAGGTCATTGGCGTAAAGGCCAACCGCGTCTCGGCCAGGCCGTTGATGGAATCTGTGCGCCAGACCCGCCAAATTGCAGAAGTGATTGAGGCCGGGGATTACGAACGCGCCATGGAAATGCGCGGCGGCTCGTTTGAGGAAATGTTTGACGTGGCGCAAACCATGTCTCACACCGCGCAGTTGATTGAGAAGCCGCTGGCCGAGCGCAAACGCATTTTGCTGCTCAACACCGGCGACCCCGCGCCGGGGATGAACACGGCGGTGCGGGCGGCGGTGCGGCTGGGGTTGTATCGCGGGCATCGCATGTTTGTGGCCCGCAACGGCTTTCGCGGGTTGCTGAACGGCGAGATTGAGGAATTTGCGTGGAAAAGTGTGGATGGCTGGGGCGGCGCAGGCGGCAGCGAGCTGGGCACCAGCCGCAGAATTCCATACGATGACAGCGAGGTCAAAACAATCGCGCAATATTTTTCATCCAGCGGAATTGACGCGTTGATGGTGATTGGCGGGTGGCAGGGGTATGAGACCGCTTACCGCTTGATGAATGGGCGGGAGAACCATCCTGCGCTCAAGATACCCATCGTGTGTCTGCCCGCATCGGTAGATAACAATTTGCCCGCCACCGAGTTCAGCGTGGGCGCAGATACCGGGCTGAACAACATTGTGAGCGCGTTGGATAAAGTGAAGCAAACCGCCGTTGCCACCGGGCGCTGCTTGATTGTGGAAGTGCGCGGCGGGCAATGCGGCTATTTGGCGTTGATGAGCGGGATGGCCTGCGGCGCGGAACGGGTGTATTTGCCCGAAGAAGGCGTGCATATTTCTGACATGCAGGTTGATCTGGAAAATATGCTGGAGGATTTCCGGGGCGGCAAACGGCTCGGCCTCATCATTCGCAACGAAGAAGCCAACAAGCTTTACACCACCGAGTTTATGCGCGCGTTTTTTGAGCAGGAGGGCGGCGAGCATTTTGAGGCGCGCTCGGTGATTTTGGGCGATACGCAAATGGGCGGCGACCCCACTCCGTTTGATCGCATTCAGGCCACCCGGCTGGCGGCCCGCAGCGTGGAGTTTTTGCAAAATGAGATGGATCGGGATACCAATAACGCCGTGATGGCGGGCTACATTGAGGGCAAGCTGGAGTTCACCCCGCTGGTCAAGTTCCCGGCCATGTTTGACGCAGATTTACACCGCCCGCGCGAACAGTGGTGGATGGAGATGCGCAAGGTGACGACAAAGCTTGCCAGCGCCACCACGAGCGGAAATTAGAAGAGTGAAGAGTGAAGGGTGAAATTCCACTCTTCACCCTTCACCTTTCACTCTTCACCCTTTCTATGAGTAAGCTCGTCCCCAAAATTATTCTGGAAGGCACGCGGCTGACCTTCAAGACCGAGATTGCGTTTGAGTTGAACGACCACCCGCGCATCACCGGGCCGCGCAAGTATCGGTATCACTCGCCGCTCATCAGCGCGGAATGGGGTTCGTTCAATAATGTTCCGTGGGGGCGCGGGCCAATCAACTTTGAGCCGCAAGAGGCCGCGCAGGCGATGGAGGTCTACGCCACGTGGCTCAAGATGTTCCAACTGCAAAAGTATTACTCGTGGATTGTGGATCGGTTTCACATTTCTACGCGGGCATACCAGTTGCAAACGTATGGCACAGATTACGATTTTGGCTGGCTGGAAGATGGCCTTGCCGCGCTGGATTTTCGGCTGGTGTTTCTCACCCGCTCGCCAGAATCTTTTGCCGCCGCGCGGGCAGAGCGGCTCAAGGTGTCGGGCAATCCATCTCAATATGATGATTTGAGCGCGTTTGTTGAACAGCAAAAGCTGATGCGGCGGCTGGTGGGCGAATCAAAACTGCGCTCGCTCACGCTGGACGTGAGCGATAACGACATACCCGCCGCGGTGACGAAAATTGCAGATTGGATGGAGCAAACCGGCGGGCTTTACAATGCAGAACATTAAAAAATTCAAAGTTCAAAATTCAAAGTCACAAGTCCAGGGAAATACACTTGCATTCACTTTGAACGTTGCACTTGCCACTTTGCACTAAACATTATGCGCACAAAAATAGTTTGTACCATTGGCCCGGCCAGCGAGAATGATGACACGCTGCGCCAGATGATTCGTGTGGGGATGGATGTGGCCCGCCTCAATTTTTCGCACGGCGCGCACGAAGATCACGCCCGCCGCCTGAAAGCCATCCGCCAAATTGCCGCCGAGGAAAAGGTGCGGGTGGCGGTGATGGGCGATCTGCAGGGGCCAAAGTTTCGGCTGGGCAAATTGCCCGATGAAGGTGTGACGCTGACCGCCGGCCAGCATGTTTTTATTTATGCCGGCTCGCCGCCAGCGGTGGAGGGTGTGTTGCTGCCCATGCCTCATCCCGAAGTGATTGAGGCCATGCAGCCGGGGCGGCGCCTGCTGATTGATGACGGCACTTTTGAGTTTGTGGTGACGCGCAAGATAAGCGGAACTTGCGTTGAATGCGAAGTTAAAAACGGCGGTGTGGTCACCTCTCGCAAAGGTGTGAGCCTGCCGGGCGCGCATATTGATGTGTCATCCATCACGCCAAAAGACCGCGAGGATTTGCGGTTTGCCATTGAGCAGGGCGTGGATGTGGTGGCGCTCTCGTTTGTGCGCCGCGCGGAAGATATTCGGGAATTGCGCTGGCTGATTCGCGAGATGTGCCCGGATGAGGAGAAGCGCCCATACATTTTGGCGAAAATTGAGAAACCAGAAGCAGTGGCCGATATCGCCAACATCTTGAAAGAGACCGATATTGTGATGGTGGCGCGCGGCGATTTGGGCGTGGAATCTACGCCGCAGGATGTGCCGTTCTTTCAAAAGCAAATCATCCGCGAGTGTTTGCGGGCGGGCAAGCCGGTCATCACCGCCACGCAAATGTTGCAGAGCATGACCAGCGCGCCGGTGCCCACCCGCGCCGAGGCCAGCGATGTGGCCAACGCGGTGCTGGATGGCACGGACGCGGTGATGATGAGCGCGGAGACCGCCTCTGGGCAATATCCCATCGAATCTGTGAAAGTGATGCAAACGATTTGCGCCCGCGCCGAGAGCGACGAATCTATGTGGAGCGATATTGAGATTGAGGAGCGCGAGCGTGATCTGGCGAAGGGCGGCGGGCTGGATGATGTGACCAAATCGGTGACAAACGCCGCGGTGTTGATGGCTAACGAGATTGACGCGGCGGCCATCGTGTGCTTAACCAGCTCTGGCTACACCGCCCGCATGATCGCGCGGCATCGCCCGCCGCGCCCAATCATCGCGCTCACCCCCAAAGAGCGCACTTGCATGTTCACCGCCTTCACGTGGGATGTGCAATCGTTCAAGATTGACCTTGAGCAAAATGTGGAGGCGATGGTGATTCACGCCGGGCAACTGCTTTTGGATAAAGGCGTTGCCAAAAAGGGCCAGCGGGTGGTGTTTGTGGCCGGTGTTCCGCTGGGGCGCGGCAGGGGCACCACCAACCTGCTGCAAGTGCAGACGTTGTGAATGAAAACAACGTCAGTTTTGGATAAAAATTTTGCGGAATCCGCTCATCCTGAGCGCGACTGCGAGGCACGAGCAGGAGCAGTCGAAGGATGACGACTCTTGGTTTAAACCTAATTTTCGTTATGCAGCCGCCCTTCGACTGCTCGCTCCGCTCGCCCTGAGCGCGAGCGGAACTAAAATTTTATAGGTCTGCATTCTTTGGACGACAAAAATCGCTCATTGGATTTATCCAAGGTTTACGTTAAAAAAGCACAGGTCTGATCGCTTCACCCAACGTGCTGGGACGCGGCCAGACCTGTGCTTTTTGTTTTATGCGCTGGTCGTTTGTTCTGGTTTGCGCTTAAAAATCAGCTTGATGAGTTTCTGAAAGACCACGATCACAAACGTGATGGCCGCGACCAAACCGATATTGCGGGCCAGACCCATCAACGTAAACACCGAGATGTTTAACCCGCCGCCTTCGCCACCGTGTTCGCCCTCACCTTCAAACCCACGCGGAGGGAAGTTGCCCGGTTGCGCGCCGGCGGGCGGCGCAGGTCGCTGACCCTCAATGCGCCCTCGCCCTTGCCCCTGACCGTTGCCCTCGCCAAAACCAGGGCCGCGCCCCGCGTTGCCAAGGATGGCGCTTGTGACCGATGTGTTTTGTCCCAGCGCGTAAACCGCCGCGCCCGTTATGCCCGTGATTGCCAAAATAACCAGCGTCACAATTACGGCTCGTAAAATTTTGTTCATAGTTTTCCTCGTCTTTCGCAAAGGGCAAAAAAAATTTGCGCTTCTGCGAGATGTTTCAATTTATTTTTTGGGCATGGGCGGCAGCTTTGCGGCGGGTGGCGGCGCGGCAGAGGCTGCCGCTGCAACCGGCTCAAGTTTCTTCCGCCCAAACAAACGCCCAATTGGCGCGAACACATATTTCTTGAGGGTGTTCCAAATCCAATCCCAATGCAGGGCAAAGTGAAGCGCCAGCAAAATTACCGAGGCGTTGGCTGTGACCGTGTGAAGGAATCGCCACGCGCCCTCATTGCGCCCCATCTGAAAACCCAGCGCAGGCAGGGCCGCGCGAGAGATCAGCAGCCCGCTCAGCATCACGCCAATGAACGAGATGAAGAACAGCAGATTGATCACATAGTTCAGCCGCGAGGAGTGAAAAAGCTGGCGGAAGAACTTGAGCGTGATTTGCACGACCCATTTCCAGTGCGAGGCCAGATGAATCACGATGGCTACAAACAGCGCCAGGCTCAGCCATTCGTGGATGGGAACCCCGGTCAGTCGAAGCTCGTAGGCCACGAGAAACGCGACAAAGATCAGGATATCAATAACGAAATTTGTTTTTGTTGACATGATTTATAAAGCCGAATGGTAAAAATCGGTAAATAGCGTAAAACGCAAAGGTTGGAAAAAGGTTGAAAACCATTTCCCAGCATCCAATCGCTTCTCAATCGTCTCTTAATCGTCTACTTGTTTGTCTGCCAAAAGCCCCATCTTGCGAAGTAATGAGAAGCCCTTTGGCGTAAAACTGTGCCAGATCACAGGAGAAAGAAAGGTGAACACACATACACTTACGATTCAAACGATGGGGCACTTTGAGGCGCGCTGGAATAACCGCCGGCTGGATTTGCGCTCGCGCCACGCGCAATCGCTGATGGCGTATTTGGCGCTCACGGCTGGGGCGCAGCATCGCCGCGAAAAACTGGCTGGCATGTTGTGGCCGGATGTGGGAGACGCCGCCGCCCGCCAGAATTTGCGTTGCGTGTTGTGGCGCATCAACCGCACACTGGCAGAATCTGCCGAGGCGCACATTTTTAACGCCGCGCAATTCATTTTTGCGGATGGCCGCCTTGAAGTGGGGTGGCTTAGAGAATCCCCATTTCGCGTGGATGTGGATATTTTGCTGCGCTGCCAGCCCGGCCGCGCGCCCGTGAGCGAATTGATTCAGGCCGCCCGCGCGTACTCCGGTGAATTTTTGCCCGGCTTTTACGATGAATGGGTGAGCGAATACCGCGAGCAGATTGCGGTGTCTTTTCACGCTGTGATGGACGCGCTGACCCGCCGCTTGATGACGGAACAACGCTGGCAAGAGACCATCACATGGGCTAATTTTTGGATCGCCCGCTCGCGCGAGACAGAAGAGGCGTACCGCGTTTTGATGCAGGCGCAGGCCGTTTTGCGAGACCTGGGCGGGGTTGCCCAAACGTATGCCCGCTGCAAGATCGCGCTGTGCGAAACATTGGGCGTGGAGCCATCGCCCGCAACAACCGAACTGCACCGCAAAATGTGCGCGGGCAATGAACCCGCCCAGCCCGACCCTATGAGCGAAATGCGCGATTTGCTGCGCGAACTGCGCCGCCGCGCCGCCTCGCTGGATAAACCAGCCGATGCAGGGCCAGCCCGCCGGATCATGCCGCTGATTGAATCGCTGTGCGCCATGATGCTCTAGAACGGCAGGGAAAAACCCGCCGGTAAAATCCAGGGCAAACATGCCACACTTTTCATTAACTGAATCTTCGCTGGGGCAAGCCTGCCACGATTTGGCCGCCCGCGACCCGGACCTGGCGCGGGTGCTGAGTTTGTTTGGGGTGCCGCCGCTTTGGGCGCGCCCGGCCGGGTTTGCCACGCTGGTGCATATCATTTTGGAGCAGCAGGTTTCGCTGGCCAGCGCGCGCTCTGCATACGACAAGCTGCGCGCCGTTCTGGGTTCCATCACCCCGCAAAATTTTTTGGCGCTGGGTGATGAGCAACTGAAAAGCGTGGGCTTTAGCCGCCAGAAAACGCTGTATTGCCGCGAGCTGGCGCTGGCTGTGCTGGATGGCTCGCTTGATCTTGAAAGCCTGCCCAGCGCCGAGGACGAGGACGTGCGGCAGGCGCTCAAGCGCATCAAAGGCATTGGCGATTGGACGGCGGATATTTATCTGCTCATGGTGCTGTGCCGCCCCGATATTTTGCCGCGCGGCGACCTTGCCTTGCTGATTGCCCTGCGCGAAGTGAAAAATCTGCCCGCCCGCCCCTCGCATGAGGAGTTTTTGGCCCTGGCAGAGTTGTGGCGGCCTCACCGCGCGGTTGCCGCGCGCATTTTGTGGCATCACTATCTCAGCACGCCGCGCAAACGCGGGCCATAAAAGTGCGCCAAGATGATGCGCAATACGTATAAACGTTGTGTTGACGCAAATTGTTTATACAATGCGCTCACAAGGGGAAGCGTATGATGATATTTGGGTCACCAGGCGCTACCAAAAGGAGAATATGATGAGATACACAATTTCCGCAAAGATATTCGCGCTGGGCGCAGTTGCCACATTTCTGGCGGCGTGCGGCAGCCAGCCAGCGCCCACCAGCGCACCGGTTGCGCCTCAGCCCACGGCCATCTTGCCAACGGCTGTTCCGCCCACGGCCACCGCGGCGCCACCCACCGCCACCGCAGTTCCGCCCACCGCGACACCCATCCCCCCAACGGCCACCACCGCGCCAAAAACAGGCGGGATGATTAGCGATGTGATTGAACGGATGAGCAAAGAAACGCCCTACCGGATGGAGATTACCATGACCGCCAAAGGCATGCCCGCCAGCGCAGGCATTGGCGATGCCCCCGTTATTTTTGCAAAAGGCGAGGTAAACGGCAAAAACAGCCACATGCAGATGGGCGGCGTGATCTTTGCGCTGTTCACCGGCGACCCAGAAAAGCCCATGGAAATGCTCACCATTGGCGACGACACGTATGTGAAAGGCCCCGCCCCGCTGTTTGGCGCGCCAGACAGCAAGTGGTACACCATGACCGGCGGGTCATCCAGCGTTGTGTCTAACCCGGCGGCGGGCATTTTTGGAGAGAAAGGCGACAACCAGGTAAAAGACAGCGACTTCACAAAATCTGGCAGCGAAACGGTGGATGGAAAGAAGTGCGATATTTACCTGGGCAACAAAGATGCGCTGCAAAAAGCCTATGATGGCCTGGGCACCAGCGGCGAAGACGCGGCCAAGATTGAAGCCGGCGAATACAAAATATGGATTTGCGATGACGGCTATCTTCACAAGCTGAGCATGACGCTCAAAACCGACTTCACCGGAAACGGCATCATGATGGACATGCTTATCGTAGCGCACATGTACGATTTTGGCGCAAACATCAAAATTGAGCGCCCGGCCAACCCGCAGGCGGCCAAAGAGCCATCTTTTGATGCGCTGATGGCCACGCCAACACCCAAAAAGTAAAGGGAATTCAGAATTCAGAGTGATGAATGTAAAAATTTCATCATTCTGAATTCTTCGCCACCGGCTTCACTTTCTCGGCGGTTTTGCTCACGCGATCCACGAGGGTGGGGTCGGTGGTGCCAAACACCTTGCCCGCGCTGCGGTTGGCCGCCTTGCGCACCCGGTTGCGCAAGCCAGATAGCAGCCCGCCCGCGCGGTTAACGGCCCTCTCGGCGCGTGGCACTTCTTTGCGGGCGTTCCATTGCACCGCCACCGCGCCCCAGGTTAAGCCGCCGCCAAAACCCACAAACACGGCTTTCTGATTGGTCTTGAGCCGGCCTGCGGCAATTGCATCGCACAAGGCAATGGGGATGGAAGCCGCGCTGGTGTTGCCGTATTCGTGAATGTTGGTGAAGAAGCGCTCGCGGGGGATGCCCAGCCCCTTCGCCGCGCTATCAATAATGCGCAAATTGGCCTGATGTGGAACGACCAGATCAACCTGGGCGGGCCGCCAGCCCACTTTTTGCAGCACATCGCGCGTGGCTTTGTCCATCACCCGCGTGGCAAAGCGATACACTTCGCGCCCGTTCATTTTTACAAACTGGCTCTTTTTGTCCAGATAAAGAAACTCGCCGCCCGCGCCATCGGCATGCATGATGGATGCCAGCACGCCGCCGGGCTGGTCGCTGGCTTGCAAAACCACCGCCCCGGCCCCATCGCCAAACAGCACGCAGGTATTGCGATCCTTCCAGTCCACGATGCGCGTCAGCATTTCTGCGCCAATCACCAGGGCGCGGGTGTGTGTGCCCATGCGGATGGAATCCGTCGCCATGCTCAGCGCGTAGATAAAGCCAGAACACGCGGCGGTCAGGTCAAACGCCGCTGCCTGCCCCGCGCCCAGAATATCTTGCACTCCGCACGCGGTGGATGGGAACGTGTTGTCTGGCGTGGTGGACGCCACAATGATCAGGTCAATCTGATGCGCGCCAATCCCAGCCTCATCCAACGCATGTTGAGCTGCCGCCGCAGAAATGCTGGCGCACGTTTCATGCTCTGCCACCACATGCCGCCTGGAAATGCCGGTGTGGTCGCGAATCCACTCGTCGGTGGTGTCCACCATCTTGGAGATGTCGGCGTTGGTTAATACTTTTGCAGGGGCGTATTTTCCCCAGCCAATGATGTGCGCGTAACGCATAGATTTAGTAGCGCCCGGAGCGCGTCCGAACAAGTTCGGCAGAACGCTCCGGGCGCTTAAGTGCTACTCAAACCGCCGCAAAACAATCACGGCGTTGTGGCCGCCAAACCCAAACGAGTTTGACATGGCAATGCGCACATCCCGATGCGCCGCCGTGTTCGGGGTGTAATTCAAATCGCACTCCGGGTCGGGCGTTTCGTAGTTAATGGTGGGCGGTATCAGCCCGGTGTTGATGGCTTTCACGCAGGCCAGCGCTTCCACCGCCCCAGCCGCGCCCAGCAAGTGGCCGGTCATGCTCTTGGTGCTGCTAATGTTCACGCCATACGCGTCTTCGCCAAACACCATTTTGATGGCTTTTGTCTCGCTCGAATCATTGAGCGGGGTGCTGGTTCCGTGCGCGTTCAGGTAGTCCACATCCTTGGTGGAAACCCCCGCCTGCTTAAGCGCCATCTGCATGGCGTATTGCGCCCCCTTGGGGTCTGGCGCGGTGATGTGATGCGCATCTGCCGATGTGCCGTAACCAATCACCTCCGCGTAAATTTTTGCCCCGCGCGCCTGCGCGTGCTCCAGCGATTCCAGCACCAACACCGCCGCGCCCTCGCCAGACACAAAGCCATCGCGGTTTTTGTCAAAGGGCCGGCTGGCTTTGGTTGGGTCATCGTTGCGGGTGCTGGTGGCGCCCATGTTGGCAAACGCCGCCACCGCAAATTCGTTGATGGCCGCCTCGCAGCCGCCGGTCAAAATAACAGGCAGCCGCCCAGCGCGGATCATCTCAAACGATTCGCCGATGGCGTTGTTGCTGCTGGCGCAGGCCGAGACCACGCAGATATTTGGCCCGCGGATGCCAAACTGAATCGCCACCTGGCCGGTGGCTGTATCAGGCAGCATCATGGGCACAGAAAACGGGCTGACGCGGCGCGGGCCTTTTTGCATCAACACGGTGTGCTCTTGAATGATGGTGCCAATGCCGCCCACGCCGCTGCCCAGCACCACGCCAATCTCGTGGGTGTTGTCATCGGTCACAACAATTTTGGCGTCTTCCAGCGCTTCTTTGGCGGCCACAATGGCAAATTGCGCGTTGCGGTCCAGCCGCCGCGCTTCTTTGGGGCCAAAATGCCTGGTGGGGTCAAATCCCTTCACCTCGGCGGCGATATGCGTTTCCAGGTGGCTGTGGTCAAACAGCGTGGTGACGCCCACGCCGCTTTTGCCAGCGGCCAACCCATCCCAGGTTTCTTGTGCGGTTGCTCCCAGCGGGGTGATGGCACCCAGACCGGTAATGACCACGCGATGAAGTTTGTCTTGCATGTTTTGTAACGTGTAATGTGTAATGTGTTTGGCTAGCAAACTAACAACTAGCAACTACTAGAAGAACACGCGCAAACGAAGTTGGTTGCGCCGTTATGGTTAAACCAAACATAAGGCGTGGTGTTTAACGTTGCGCTTCTTGCGCATTACGCCTTGTCTTTGTCCAGCCCCATCTTGTGCGCCATGGTGGCAAAGGTAGATTGCACATGCACACTCATTGGGCTGTGATGGGTGATTAACTCGGTCTCAGGCTCCCTCAGCGCAGCCAAAAAGCTCTGCGGGTTGGTGATGGCGCTGCGCACACGCACGCGGCTCACGCCAACCTCGCGCAGGGTGTGGGCGTCGCTGGCGACAATGCGCGGCAAGCCAAGCTCCAGCGCGATTTCGTTCGCCAGCGTGTTTTTGCTGTCATCGCGGGTGCGAGCGTTGAACACTTCCACAAAATCCAATTCGTGCGCGTGTTTGCGAATATTCGCCCCGCCAATGCCATACCGGTTGGGGTCAAACGGGTGGGATGGCCCGCAGATGCCGCCCTGCGCGTGCACCCGCCGCGCCGCTTCGCTAATCGTCAGCCCGCGCGGAATCAGTTCGGTGATGAAGTAGCACAACAGTTCGCCCTGATCCGTCATCGCTTCTTCGCCAACAATAATCAGGTCGGGCGCCATCTCTTTTGCAAGGATGGCGCCCTTAATTTCGCTGTGATCGGTAATCGCCAGATGGCCCAGGCCAACCGCGCGGGCGTGAGCGATCAACTCATCCAGCTTGTTCAGGCTGTCTGGCGACCAGCGGGTATGACAATGCAATTCAAGATCAAGCATGTGTTATTCGGTAAATGTAATTGTGTAATACGCGAACGAAAGACCAAGTGCGCCATCTGGGGTGACGATGCCGACCTCCCACGCATATGGCGTGTTATACACAAAGCCTGTTGGCAACGAAGTCATCTCAAAGCTAGACACATCGCCCAGCGGGTTTGTTGCCGCGTAGGTTGTGCCGTCAGAGTTATACAAATGGAGACTATACGAATCGCCGCTGATGCCGCGCGTAGACCAATAAAAAGTTTCTGGCAGGGTGATTGTGGCGTCATCGGATGGGTAAAGCAGCTCAACGTTGGAGACGTCAAATGTGCCCAAATCAACGGTATCGCTGGCCCCAAACGCGCTCAGAAGCCTGGTGCGCCAGTAATACAAACGGGTCGAGTCGTTTTCATTTGTGAATTTCACAAAATATGATTCCCCGCTGCCCAGCGCAGGCATATTGTTGAACGTGTACCGCCCCGCGCTATTCGTGGTGGTGGTTAAAACCGGCGTGTCGGTTGGGCCAACGCGCTTTACCAAAACCACCTGTATGTCAGAAGCCGTGGCGCCCGCATCTTCAATCAACCCGGTGATGGCGCCCCCGGTTGGCGGGGTGACGCTGCCCGCTCTGGAGAGCAGCGGCAAAAACACCTTGCGCGCTCCAGAAGCCCCCGAAACAGCCTGAACAGCCGCCTTTGCGTTGGCGATGCCAACCCCGCAAATGGATGTGTTGCAGGTGGACCCGCTGGGGAACGGCGTGACCGTTTGTTTCAAAATGGTCTTTATTTGATCTGGCGTGAGCGAATTATTGCGCGCCAGCATGAGGGCGATAATGCCCGCGACATGTGGCGTGGCCATGCTTGTGCCCTGATAGTACGCGTATGCCATCTGGCCGGGCGACGTGAGGCCAGAATTCAGGGTGGAGAGAATGCCGTTTTGCGCTCCGCTGCTTTGGTCGCCGCCGGGCGCGGCCAGTGTGACCAGCGAGCCGTAGTTGCTGTAATACGCGCGTTTGCCATCGCGGCCTGTGGCGGCGATGGCGATCACACCGGTGCAATTTGCCGGGCGCGCGTTAGAGACATTTACATTTTCGTTGCCTGCAGCCACAACCACGGTCGCGCCTGCATTTCTAATCGCATCCACGGCATTTTGGTAGGTTGTGCCACACGCGCCGCTGCCGCCCAGGCTCATGTTCAACACTTTGGCGGGGTTGGGGTTGGCGGGTGCGCCCGCAACGGATAATCCTGCCGCCCAATACATGCCATCCGCAATATCCGAGGTGTATCCGCCGCAGCGCCCCAGCACGCGCACAGGCACAACCCTGGATTGCCAGCTCACCCCGGTCACGCCCACGCCGTTGTTGCTGGCCGCGCCAATGGTGCCCGCCACATGCGTGCCATGCCATGAGCTGTCGCTGGGCTGCCAGGAAGAATCGCCGCAATCGCCAGAGGTCGTCCAGTCGCCCATATCCGAGGCGTCGCTGTCACGTCCATCACCATCGCGAGATATATACGAATCCGAGATCATGTCGTAACCGGGCAGCCACTTGCCCGTCATATCCGGGTGGTTGAACAACGCGCCGGTGTCAATCACGGCCACATTCACCGTGCTGGAGCCGGTGGTGATGTCCCACGCGCCTACCGCGTCTATGCCGTAATCGCCAGACGAAGGCGCTTTGTAATGCCACTGGTTGCCAAAATAAGTGTCGTTTGGGGTGAGCAACGCAGACAGGGGTTGGTCTGGCAAAGGGCGGTCATACGCATGCATGATGGCGTCCGCCTCGGCGTACTCCACCAGCGATGACGTTGCGATGCGAGCGGCGATGTTTTCCACCTCGGCCTGAGATTTGGCCGTGGTCAGCCGCCACACCTCCGCCCCGCCAGCCATCAACCGCACAAACTCAACCGATTCGCCCGCCAGCGCGTTCAACTCCGGGGCGGCGGTTTCGCGCTGGGCGGCGCTGCCAAACTTGATGATGATTTGCCGGGTGTTTGGCCCCGATGAAGCGGCAAGCGGCGCAGGTTGTGTTTGCGCCGAAACCCCTCCAGAAAAAAGCGAGAAACCAACAACGAAAGCGGTGAAAGTTTTATTAAATTTGTTAAACATGTTTCCCCTTGATCTGATCAGAAGGCGCTTGTTTTGCAAAATGCAGCGCAACAAAATGCCAACTGCGAATATTTTTTCGATCATACATCTTTGAGTGAATATCCTCCATAGCGTTGCGGCGTAGAATGTTACACGTTTGCGAAAAATGGAAACCACACACATCACGCGTTCTTCAGATAGCGCCCTCATCAAAAAACTTCTGGCATTCGCGCAATCCAAGAACCCGCGGGCCAGCGTTGCCACCCTCATCGCGGCGCTGGTTGTGCTTTGCGCGTGGCTGATCCTCGTCGTCTTCACTGCCAGCCAGCACGAGTTTTGGCGCGATGAGGTTCGCGCCTTGTCGGTGGCGCAATCGGCTGCGTCACCGCTAGACTTGTTCAACAAAATTCACAACGAGGGGCATCCCATCGTTTGGTATTTAATTTTGTATTTGGGCAACCTGCTTGCGCCGCAAATTTTGCCATTTGCGGCCCTTGTCATTGCGCTGGGCGCGGTGGCGGTGTTCATGTTCTTCGCGCCATTTCCGTTTTGGCTCAAGTGTTTGTTTTTGTTTGGCGTGCTCCCGGTGTATGAGTATTCGGTGATGGCGCGGAATTACGGCATCAGCATGTTGCTGTTTTTTGTGGCCGCCGCGCTCTACAAAAACAAATCGCGGCATCCCGTTTTGCTGGGCGTGGTTCTGGCGTTGCTGGCAAACACAAACATTCATTCGGCCATGTTGGTTTGTTTGATTGCGCTTGTGTGGGCCTGGGACGCCGTTGCCGAGCGACGCAAAAACGGGCAAACGCTAAACCCAGGCGCGGGTTTTGCGGCGGCGTTTGTCATCATTGCGGCGGGCGTGGCGTTGGACGTGTTTACCGCTTTGCCCGATGACACATCCATCCTTGGAATTTACCGCAACCCAATTGGGCCGCCCGCGCTGAGCAAACCGCCGGAGCAGGTATTTCAAGAGGCCAGCGGCGTATTCGCAAAACTCATGCCAGAAGAAGCGCAGCCGTTTTTGGCGATGGCCTTGTTGGCGCTCGCGGCGCTGGGGCTGATTCGGCGGCCTGCGCTGTTTTTGGCGGCGCTGGCTGGCCTTGTGGCGTTTGCCGCGCTCTTTTTGCTGGTGTATTGGGGGCAATTGCGCCATCAGGGAATTTATTTTGTGTTTGTGGTGTTTTTGTATTGGCTGCGGATGGATTCTGCAAACGCCAAACCGGCGCGGCTGCCCGCGCGGGTGGCGCAGGGGATGGGGCTTGTGGCGCTGGTGGGTTTGCTCGCGGGTGGCGTGGTTGTGGGCTATCGCGCGGTCACGCAAGACATCACCACCCAAATGAGTTCCAACAAAGACCTGGGCGCGTTTCTCACTTCATCCGAGGCGTATCGAGACGCCATCATTGTGCCTGAGCCAGATTATTTGGTGGAGTCTTTGCCGTATTACGCGCCGGTGAGCCTGTTTTACCCGCGCGAACAACGCTTTGGAAAATACGTCTCATTCACCACCGCATCCAGCAAATACATCACGCTGGGAATTTTGCTAAACGATGCGATTGACCTGAAAAACAAATATGGCAAGCCGGTGTTGATTGTGCTGGGTCACAAAGATGTTGGCCCGCGCCAGTCTGGCACAGCGCGGTTTTCGTATGGCAGCTTGTTCCAGTGGTACTCTGCCGATGTTGCCACGTTGAACAGCGCGACCACACTGGTTGGCACGTTCACCTCTGCGGTTGGCGATGAAAATTACCGCGTGTTTTTGGTGAAGTAGAGACGCAAGATTTTGCGTCTCTACCTTGCATCTCTACTTTGGCGGCAACACTTCGCGGAACTGGCTGCCAGCCGTTTGCGGCCCAACAATGCCCTTCTCTTCCATTTCCTCGATGATGCGGGCGGAGCGGGTGTAGCCAATGCGCAGGCGGCGCTGCAAAAGCGAGATGGATGCTTTGCCATGCATGCGCACGGTCGCCACGGCCTCATCAAACAGCTTGTCCCCGCCCGATGAAACCGCGTCTTTGGCGGCTTGATCCAGCGCGCGGGCTTCGTCCCAGGTAATTTGCCCGGTTGGCAGCGCGGCTTCTGCGCCGTTCGCTGCGCCATCGGCCAAAGATGGGTTGGCGGTGGGCAGCGATTCTGGCGTTGCGCCATCATATTGCCCGCGCCAAAAACGCACCACTTTTTGAATTTCCTTATCGCTGAGGAAACAGCCTTGCGCGCGCATGGGCGCGCCGCTGGCCGGGTCTACAAACAACATATCGCCGCGGCCCAGCAGTTTTTCCGCGCCGGGTTGATCCAAAATAACGCGGCTGTCTATGCTGGTGGCCACGGTAAAGGCGATGCGCGCCGGGAAGTTGGCCTTGATCAACCCCGTGACCACATCCACGCTGGGGCGCTGGGTGGCGATGATGAGGTGAATGCCGGTGGCGCGGGCCATTTGCGCAAGGCGGCAAATGGTTTTCTCGGTCTCGTCTGGGGCAAGCATCATCAGGTCGGCCAATTCGTCAATGATGACCACGATGTAAGGCAGTTTCTTAAGTTCGGTCTCGCTGGCGGTGGCCCCGTTGGCGGCGGCGTTGGCGCGTTTGCTCTCGGCTTCAACGGCTTTGGCGTTAAAGTCCACAATGTTGCGCGCCCCAAATTTGGCGAAGGTGCGGTAGCGGTTGTCCATCTCTTTCGTCACCCAGTGCAACACGCCGCCCACCTTTTCCACATCCACCACCACCGGCGCCAGCAAATGCGGCAGGCCGTTGTAGCCGGTTAGCTCCACCCGCTTGGGGTCCACCATGATCATGCGCAGGTCCAGCGGGCTGTTTAGCATGAGCAGGGTGTTGATGATGCCGTTGACGCACACCGATTTGCCCGACCCGGTTGTGCCCGCGATGAGCATGTGCGGCATCACGGTCAGGTCGGCCACAACCGGGCCGCCGCTCACATCCTGACCCAGCGCGAGCGGCAGGTGGGTTTTCTTCTCAATCTTGCCAAAATTTTCGCTCTCCATCACATCTCTCAGCGAGACGATTGAGGTCGCGCCGTTTGGCACCTCGATGCCCACGATGCCCTTGCCCGGCACCGGCGCCTCGATGCGGATGCGTGGGGCGGAGAGCGCCAGCGTCAGATCATCGGCCAGCGCGGCGATCCGGCTCACCTTGACCTTTTGCTGTTTGCCGTTCTTCATCTCGGTAAAGCCTGGCTCTACGCCATATTGGGTGATGGTTGGCCCGCAGTTGATCTCAATCACTCTGGCCGGAACGCCAAACGAGCGCAGTGTCTCCTCAATCACCTTAGACTTGGCCCGCATATCGCTCTCTTTCAGCTCGGCATCGCTGCCCGGCTCCAGCATTTTCTCCAGCGTGGGCAATTGCCAATCTTGTTTGCCCTGGTAGCGGCTGGTGATGGAAACTGCGGCGGGGGCGCTGCTCACCTCTGCGCGAGAAGGGCTGGGCGCGGGCGCGGGCGCAGATGGTTGCCCAAGATTTGCGCGCAGCGAAGTCCCATCCACCTGCCCAATCATGCGCGCCGGGGGCAAACCATTCCCCTCTCGCCGGGTGGGGGCTGGAGGTGGCGCAACCGGCACGCCAATCACCCCATCCCCGCGGGCTGGGGCAGAAGTGGCCTTGGTCTTGGCCCGTTTTAACCCGTTGATGGGAATGTCGGTGTCATTTTCCCAGGGCGGCAAAATAACGCCGTCCTCGGTCACGGTTTGCCCGCGCTCGGCCAAAGGCGTGCGCATTTTGGCGATGGCGTTGCGGGCGGTCTCAATCATCTGGCTCATGGATGTGGCCGCGATGAGCATGACCGCGATGAGCAAAATGACCAGCAGGGCGATCACCGCGCCAATGTTGCCAATGAGGGCAGAGAACATCTCGGCGATGATGCGGCCAATTTCGCCGCCGCCGGGGAGTTTTACGCTTTGGTCGGGCTGGGTTGCCAACACCATAAAGTGCATCAATCCCAGCACGGCAAAATAACCCACAAACAAACCCATCACCCGGCCAACGCGCGGGCGCGGGAAGCGGTCGCCAAACCGGCGCACCACCAAATACAGCCCAAGCAGCCCCATCAGCGCGGGCGCAATCACCGCGCCCCAGCCAAACATGCTGTTCAGGATGGCGATCCAGGTGCCGGTTAGCTCGCCTTTTTGCTGGCTGGCCCAACTGAGGATGGTGACCACCGACCCCGCCAGCAGCACGTAGCCGATGACGTCCAATCGCTGATCGTTGTTCAGCAATGGCTCGTGCAGCTTGCCGCTGCCGGTCTTGGTAGAGCGCCCGCTTTTTTTAGCGGCGGCTCTGGGCTTGCTTGCATTGAAGCGAGAAAAAAGCTTCATAGGACAGGCGTTCTATTGTAGCAGTGTTGTGTGATTTTAGATGGAACTTGCGCAAAACGTGTGAGGCGAGATAGAGGCGAGATAGAGGCGAGATATCTGAAATCAGCTATTCCGAGAAAATCACTCTGACGCGATGTGCGCCGGTTGCGGCCAGCGGGTTTCTTAGTGCTTAGGCGGCGGATTTATCTGCTGCTGGCATATGCGGACGCAGTGACGCAAAATAAATCTGGCGAAAATGTATTTTTTAGCAAAATTTTTGGGGAGGAAACGGCTCCAATCAGTATTTGGGGCGAATTACTCGAAATACGAATCATCCAGGAGGCATTTGGATTACGTGACGGGCGGGTCCTTTTGTGGGCGCGTTTGCCAATTGAGACCCGCAAACGATAAAACAATATAATCCCGCTCATGACAACCAAACTGCTCTCTGAATTTTCTGCGCATTTCAACGCCGCCGCCGAATTTGTGGCCCGCGCCCCCGGGCGGGTGAACCTGATTGGCGAGCATGTGGATTACAACGATGGTTTTGTGCTGCCCATGGCAATTGACCGCGATGTGACGCTGGTGGGCGCCCCTCGCGCAGATGGCCGGGTGAAAATTCACTCGCTCAACTTTAACCAGACCGCCGAGTTTGCGCTGGATGATTTGAAACGCGAAGGGCCTGAATGGGCGTTTTACGCGCAGGGCGTGGCGGATATGCTGCAAAAGTTTGGTTTTGCGTTGCGCGGGTTTAACGCCGTGATGCAGGGCGATGTGCCCATCGCCAGCGGGTTGTCATCTTCCGCGGCCACAGAGCTGGCCACGATCATGGCCTTCGAGGCCGCAGGCTCCATCCACCCAGGCGCGAATGACGCGCCGAACCTGCTGAGCGCCGCAAATCCCATCAACCGGGTGCAGGCCGCCCGTGTGGCCCAGCGCGCAGAGAGCGAGTTTGTGGGCGTGAAGTGCGGGATCATGGATCAGTTTATTTCTGCGCTGGGCAAAAAAGGCCACGCTTTGCTGATTGATTGCCGCTCGCTGGAATATGAGCTTGTGCCCGTGCCGCAGGGCGCGACCGTGCTGGTGGTGGATACGACCGCCCCGCGCACATTGGCGGGCAGCGCGTATAACGAGCGGCGCGGCCAATGCGAAATTGGCGCAATGCTGCTGAGCGTGGAAAGTTTGCGCGATGTGAACGTGAAAAAATTCAAGGCCGAGAGCGGCATGTTGCCGCCAGATATTTTGGATCGGGTGGCGCATGTGGTGTTTGAGAATGTGCGCACGCTGGATGCCGTTGCGGCCATGCGCGAGGGCGATCTTGAGACGCTGGGCATTTGCATGAACCAATCGCATGACAGCCTGCGCGATTTATACGAGGTGAGCAGCAAGGAACTGGACGCGGTGGTGGATATTGCCCGCGAGGTGGAAGGTGTGTATGGCGCAAGAATGACCGGCGCAGGGTTTGGCGGGTGCGCCATCGCGCTGGTGGATGATGCCCAGGTCGAGCATCTCACCGAGGTGATCGCCAAAGAATACCCCGCCCGCACGGGCCGCATCCCCAAAATTTACCCGTCTGTGGCGAGCGATGGCGCGGGGTGGATGCGAATATAAAAAATGGAGGCGCATCTCTCGAATTGGATGGAAGGCATTTGAAAGACAGGCTTTTATTTTTCACCGCGTCTCTGCGGTGAAAAATAAAAGTGATCTTATTTTTCCTCAAACCAGATTTTTAAGAGATAAGCCAAAATGGACGATGGGCGATTTTTCATCGTTCATTGTCTTGTTTGCCCATCTGCCTGCGCCACTCCCATAAAACCACCGCCAGAGCGTGGGTCACGTTCATGCTGCCTTTTACGCCAAACATGGGCACATGCACCGCAGAATTGCAGGCGGCCAAAATTTTGTCTGGAATGCCATAACGCTCGTTGCCGATGACGAAGGCGCACGCGCGCGGCAGCGCAACCTCAAACACGTTGCGCGAGGTTGTGGTCAACTCAATCGCAATCAGGTTTGGGCCGATGGCCGCCGCGCCCGCCAAAAACTCATCCACCAAAGAAACGCGCCACGGCACATGGTTTTGTGTTTCCACCGCCGTGGCAAAAATGCGCTCGCGGTGGCGCAGGCGGCGGTCCTGAGCCAAAATGACCTCGGCGCAACCGGCGGCATCGGCCACGCGCAGCAGGCTGCCAATATTCTCTGGCTTCTCCAAATTCGCCGCGATGACCGTTGGCCCGGCCAGATCACGCGCGGTTTTTTGCCGCTCGTAAAGTGTTTTGCCGTCCAGTTGTTCGCCCGCGTTGGTCATCATTTTGCTCAGGGTTTGGGGAGTATAACAATGGCTCGGCCATCACACGCGCAGAGCGTACACTTTGCGCGTCATGCCAATGTCATCATTTCAATATTCCGCCGTGTATCTTGTTTTGCGAGACCCGCAAAATCGCGTTTTGCTTGCCCGCCGTTTTAATACCGGTTTCATGGATGGGTTTTACAGCCTCCCCGCAGGCCACATCGAACTGGGCGAGGCCGTCACCGCCGCGCTGGCCCGCGAGACCCGCAAGGAAATTGGCATCACGCTGGATGTGGCGCAATGTCAGTTTGTTCACGTCCAACATCGGCGCAACCCAGACCGCATGTACTACGATTTTTATTTTGAGGCCAGCCAGTGGGATGGCGACCCGCGCGTATGCGAGCCGGACAAGTGCGATGACCTGCGCTGGTTTGCGCTGGATGCGCTGCCCGCCAACACTGTGCCGTATGTGCGCGAGATTTTGACCGAGCGCCTCGCCCGCGCCGAGAGATATTCTGAGATTGGTTTTGCGGAATAAATGCCGGGCGCAGGCGCAAAAAAAGCGCTGAGTGCAGAGTGAAATACTCGCACTCAGCGCTTGGAACACAGCGCTTAGCGTGTAGAACTAATCCAACGCGCTGGTATCGGCTTCCAAAGATTTGGTCACGCGGTCTAGCACATGGGCGGCGGTGTTGCGCCCGCCAATGCCAAACGCGATGGCCGCCGCAACCGCAGCCGCGCCGATGATGGCGGTGAAGCCGACCGTCACGATCTCGCCAGAGACGCCCATCTGCCGGAGCGCCATCGGAATGACAAACACCATGATGGCGATGCGGGCGACTTTAGCCAGCGTGCCGGCGTTGGCGATGCTGCTGCCATTGATGGCGCTGAAGGCCAGGTTCGCCAGCCACAGACCAATCCCCAGCACAATTAAGCCAGAGGCCACCTGTGCCAGCACGCCGCCCAAACCGCTGATGGCAGTTGTGAGCGCGCCAAGCCCCAGCACTTCGCTGGCTTGAATAACCGCCATGAGCACAATGCCAGCCAAAACCAGCGTGCCCACCAAAGCCGATGGCGAGCGATTGGCGATCACCACGTTGCCCAGCCCCAGCGTTTGGGGCAGCTTGTCAAAGCCAACGCCGCGGGCGATGGTCTCTGCGATGGTGGCGATCAGGCGGCCAATGATCACCGCGAACAGGATGATGATGGCGGCGGTGAACAGGCGCGGAATCATGCCCATGATGGCGTCGAGCATGTTGGTGACCGGGCGGGTGACCGAATCCAGGCCGAGGGGTTGCAGCGCAGCCGCCACAACCGGCAACAGAATCAGCACAAACACAATCATGCCCAGCAGCCCGGCCAGGCCGCCTTTGCCCAGCGAGCCAGCCATGCCCAGCCGCGCCGCGAGGCGCTCTGAGCCAGCGGCGGTGAGCAAACCGATCACAATATCGCGCACCAGTTTAGCCACCAGATACCCGATGCCCAGAATCACGCCCGCGCCCAAAAGATTGGGCAGGAAACCGAGCAGCTTGCCGATCATGTCTTGCACAGGGGCCAAAATGTTGCTCAAGCCCAATGTGCTGAGCAGCATGGGCAGGGCAAACAGCCACACCAGCCAATAGCCAGCGCTGGCAAGCGTTGCGCCAATGCCGGGGCTTTTCAGCCGCGCATCCACCTTGCCGGCTTCGCATACTTTTTTGATGGCCGCCTTCACCACCGAGGCGATGATCCATGCGATGATGGCGATGACCAGCGCGCCCACCACCCGCGGCACAAACGGCCCAACGGTCACAACAATCTGATTCCAGAAGTTTTGCAAAATATCCATAATTTCCTCCAATATGAAACGCTTTATGTGTTGCGCCTTCCTCGCAATCTTAGGCAAAAAGTCTTTGTATAACCCTGGTTTTTTGTAAGCATTGCAAAACAGAATATGCCATTCTGAGCGACCGAAGGGGGCGAAGAATCGCTAAGGCAGCCAACGCAAGGCTGGCTTGTCAGGGTTCTTCGTGCGCATTATCTTTTCACGCGCAAATTTGATTCAGTGCGCGCCCAGAACGGCAAGATTTCTTTTATTCCTTATTCAAAACTCAAGTCACACAAGATGGGTAGAGTTTATAAAATTTTTGGCATAAACACATAAGCCTTTAGCATGAATTTGTAATGCGACTCTTGTATTGGGTTGTTGGCAATACAAAGTTCAAAACAAATGTTAAAAAATGCGTTACTCGTATTAAACTTATTCCCATGACAAACTCCACTCTCCCAACATATACCTTTGCAGGAAAGACGGCGCTGGTGACCGGCGCGGCCAGCGGCATGGGCGCGGCGGCGGCGCGTCTGTTTGCGCAGGCTGGCGCGCATGTGCTCATCGTTGACCGCGCGGAAGAAGCCGCGCAAAAAATGGCGGCCCAAATTGGCGGGGCGTTTATTGCGGGTGATGTGAGCAGCAGCGCGTTTTGTCAGAGCGCGGTGGATGAGGCCGTGGCCCGCTTTGGCCGCCTCGATTGCGTGGTGAACGCAGCGGGCACAATCGTCCGCGCGAATGCGCTAAACACCAGCGATGACGACTGGCTGCGCGTGCTGAGCGTGAACACCAATGGCGTGTTCTTCATGTGCCGGAGCGCCATCCGCCAAATGCAAAAACAGGGCGGCGGCGCCATTGTTAATTTTGGCAGCATTTGGGGCGATGTGGGCGCGAAGGGCCACGTGGCCTACGCCGCCAGCAAAGGCGCGGTGCATCAAATCACCCGTTCGCTGGCGTTGGATCACGCCCGCGAGAACATTCGCGTGAACGCGGTGTGCCCCGGCGAGGTGGACACGCCCATGCTCCGCGCCGCTGGCCGCGCCAAACCGCTCACCGATGACGAAGCCCGCGAGATTGGCGAGCGCGTTGTGCCGATGGGTCGCCTGGCCCAGCCGGAAGAGATCGCCCGCGTGGTTTTGTTTTTGTGCAGCGACGCGGCCAGCTACATGACCGGCGCGATGGTTCCGGTGGACGCGGGTTACACCGCGATGTAGGATTTTTAGCGCTCCGGGCGCTTTGCCGAACTTGTTCGGACGCGCCCGGAGCGCTGGTAGGACATATGAATTACCGACCCTTTGGCCGAACCGGCCTGCAAATATCCCCGTTGGCGCTTGGCACAGACAACCTGGCAAACCCAACCCCCGAAGAAGAAAGTCTGGCAATCTTGGACGCGGCGGTTGCGGGCGGCATCAACCTGATTGACACGAGTAACAGCTACGCCAAAGGCGAGGCCGAGCGGATTATTGGCAAGTGGCTCAAGCGGCGCGGCAAACGCGACGATGTGTTGATCGCCACCAAAGTGTTTTACCCCACCTCACCCAACGTCAATGATCGCGGTCTCTCGCGCAGGCACATCATGCAGGCGTGCGAGGAGTCTTTGGCGCGGCTGGGCACGGATTACATTGACGTGTATCAAACGCACCGGCCAGACATGAGCGTGGCGATGGATGAAATATTACGGGCGATGGATGACCTTGTGACGCAAGGCAAAGTGCGCATGTTTGGCAGCACTACCGCGCCCGCGTGGTGGCTCACCGAATCGCTTTTCACCAGCCAAATGAACGGCTGGGTAAAGTTCGCCAGCGAACAATCGCCGTATAACCTGCTGGACAGGCGCATTGAGAATGAGCTGATCCCGATGTGCCAGCGCCACAACCTGGCCGTGCTGGTTTGGTCGCCAATGGCGATGGGGATGTTGGCCGGGCGGTACGCCTCGGCAGATGTGCCGCCGCCGGACTCGCGCGCTATTTTGCGCGGCGGCATTTACGCTGACCGCATCACAAAACGGGGGGTGGAGGTGGGCAACGCTTTTGCGCAACTGGCGCGGGCGCATGGCTACGACCCCGCCCAACTCGCCATCCTTTGGGCAAAAGACCAGCCGGGCATCACCGCGCCCATCATTGGGCCGCGCACGCTGGCGCAATTGCAAAACCTGTTGCCCGTTTTGGGGATGGCGCTCTCGGACGAGTTGCGCGCCGCCTGCGATGAACTTGTTGCGCCGGGGAGCGTGGTGTGCAGCTTCTTCAACACCGCCCCGTGGATGAAGTGGAAGTTTGTGTGAGAAAACATAAGCGCCCGGAGTGTTTTAAACGCTCCGGGCGCTGAAATTAAACCCCAATCTTCGGCCACTTCACGGGCGCGATCTCAATCAGCGCGTCATACGCCACATCGGTGGGAATATCCCAGTTGTATTTTTCTTTAAACGCGGCCAGCACATCCTTTGGATGGGGCAGCGCGAGGCGCGTGGCGATGCCTTCGCACACCAGGCCTTTATCTCCATTTTCCAGCGCGAAAGATACGCGCGGGTTGGCCGCCAAATTGCGGCCTTTGACGCTTTTGGATGGTGTGCAAATATAGGCGCGGTCTCGCACCCACACAAACCAAACAGGCGCAAGATGCGGGCGGCCATCTGGCCGGGTGGTGGCCAGCCAAATGTTGCGATCAGTGAGCAATCGTGGGTCTGGGGTGGTCATGGGGCAAGTATAAAGTGCAAAGTGCAAAGTGCAAAGTGCAAAGTGCAAAGTGCAAAGTGCAAAGT
>DAORUN010000021.1:0-32394 GCA_035433205.1 Thermoflexales bacterium
ACAAAATCACGGCCTGCGCTTACATCCCCGCCAACGTGGCTTCCTCCGCCTGTGTTGATGTCATCCGGCATGGCACGGAGTATACGCACTATTTTGCGTTTACGTTTACGTCTACGTCTGCGTTTACGTCTACGTCTACGTCTACGTTTACGTTTACGTTCACGTCTACGTAGACGGTTACGCTTTACGCCGCAATTTCCACGCTACCCCCACCGGGTAGCCGCACATCTTGCCTGCATCGCCCACCACGCGGATGGCGGGGATGAGCAGCGCGGAGCGGAGTTTCTCGCGCGGCGCGAGACCCGCCCACAAATGGCGCAACCGCCGGAACGGGGCGCGGCAATACACCACGAGGCCGAAAATGAACCCGGCCAGGCCGGCCATCAGCCAAAGGGCGTTGCCCGCCGCAAGACCCATCACCACCAGCGCCAACAAAATGGGCAAGGCCACAAAATAGGTGGCGTAGCGGATGACGTGCCGCTTAAAGAACAACCCGGCCTTGCCATCGCCGCGGGCGTAGAGGTAATACTGTTTGAAGAACGAGCGGAACGACCCGCGCGGGCGAAAATGCGCGATGGCCCGCGGCTCAAACGCGAACGCGCCAAACTTCTGGCGCAGGTTCAGGTCAAAGATCAAATCCTCGCAGTAATCCAGCCATTCCGGGTAGCCGCCCACCGCCTGCCAGGCGTTTTTGCGGAAGGCCACCGAGCGCGAGGACGGCAAAAATTTTTCCGGCGCGATGTCTTCCAGCGCGGGCAAAACCGTCGCGCTCATGGCGATCTCAAACGTGCTGGTCGCATCGGGCACAAAGAAACCGGCGCATACGGCGCGGGTTTCATCGGCCAGCAGCGGCGCGGTGATGCGCTCCAGCCAGTCGCGCTCCAGCCGCACGCCGGCATCGGTGCAGGCAATAATGGGGCCAGATGCGGCGGCGATGGCGCGGTTGCGCCCCCGCGAGATGTTCGCGCCCGGCTCGCTCACCACGCGGATGGGAAAGCGTTTCTCCGCGCGGAGAATCTCCGGCGTGCCGTCTGTGCTGCCGCCATCACACACCACCACTTCATTTGGCGGCTGCGTTTGCGCGGCGAATGAATCCAGCAGCGCGGGCAGGCTTTTGGCCTCGTTGAGAACGGTGAGGACGAGGGAAATCATTGAGAAGAGTGAAGAGTGAAGGGTGAAGGGTGAAATAAGAAACGAGAAATAAGAAATTGCGCGGGGCAAATTTTTCTTATTTCTCGTTTCTTATTTCTTGTTAATCGGCATTTTTTGCAAATGTGATCGCATTGCCATCCATGCCCGCGATGACGGCCAGCGAGCGCACCGGCACGTTTAGCTCGGCCAGCGCGGCGCGGCCACCTTCAAAACTTTTTTCAATCAACGCGCCCACGCCCACCAGCTCGCCGCCCGCGGCTTTCACAATGCGGGCCAGCGCCAAAATGGTCAGGCCGGTGGCGAGGAAGTCGTCAATGATCAGGATGCGCTCGCCGGGGCGCATGTATTCTGGCGAGGCCATCAGGCTGACATCTTTCTTTTTGGTGTGCGATGGCGCGGTGGCCATCAGCACCGTGTCTGGCATGGTGATGGGTTTTGTTTTGCGCGCATACACCACCGGGATGCCAAGGTGAATGGCGGTGGTGAGCGCCGGGGCGATGCCGCTGATCTCGCAGGTGAGGACTTTGGTCGGGCGCACCGGCGCGAACAGGCGGGCAAATTCTTCGCCGCAGGCGTTCATCAAAACCGGGTCCACCTGATGGTTGACAAATGAATCTACTTTGAGGATGCCACTGCCCAGGTTTTTGCCCTCGGCCAAAATGCGTTGTTCAAGAATTTTCATGGTTTTGTAATTAATGCCCGGAGCGCGTCCGAACAAGTTCGGCGGAGCGCTCCGGGCACTTTGTAGTTTACACTTGCCTCATGCGGGCAAAAGCAATTGCAATTGGGGCTGTTTTGGTGATGGCGCTGGGCGCGTGGTGGCTCACGAGGCCATCCACAAAAACACAACTGGCCGGGCTGACCGGCGAGGAAAACACGCTGGCGCAGACGCGGGCGTTGTGGAACATGGCGCTGGATCTGGGCCGCCCGCCGCTGAACTTGCAACCGCAAGCCGTGCGGCGCGGAGATGCCATCACCCCAACCGAGGCGCGCGGGGTGAACACGTTTTTGGAGCAGGAAGTTGAACCCGCCAAACGCGAACGGCAATTGCAAATGATCGCCGGCGCAGGCTTTACGTGGGTGCGCCAGGAATTTCCGTGGGAAGACATCGAGATCAGCGCGAAGGGGAATTTCACCGACACGCGCAACCCATCTGCCGGGGCGGTGAGCGCGTGGGCAAAATATGACAACATCGTCTCGCTGGCCGAGCAGCACGGGCTAAAACTCATCGTGCGGCTGAGCGCCCCGCCCGCGTGGGCGCATGCGGGCTACGCCCAACTGGGCACGCGCGGCCCGCCCGCAACCCTGAGCGATTTTGCCGATTTTGTGCAGGCCGTGACCGAGCGATATAAAGGCCGCGTGACGTATTGGCAAATTTGGAACGAGCCGAACATTTACCCGGAGTGGGGCAATCAGGCGGTGAACCCCGAAGATTACGCCAAAATGTTGTGCATGGCGTATGGGCGCATCAAACAGGTTGACCCGCAAAATGTGGTGATCGCCGCCGCGCTGGCCTCTACCATTGAGCAAAATGGCGACAATTTGAGCGACCTTGTTTTCCTCAACCGCATGTATGTGGCGGGCGCGGGCAAGTGTTTTGACGCGGCCAGCGCTCAGGGGTATGGGCTGTTCAGCGGGCCGGGCGATCACCGCCTGAACTGGCGCACGACCAATGTGGCGCGGCACACGCTGCTGCGCGACATCATGGTGAGCTATGGCGATGCCGCAAAACCCATCTATCTGGCCGAGATGAACTGGAACGCCGTGCCCAACACGCCAGACAAAATTGCGGATGTGGGCCGCTTTGGCATGGTGTCGCCCGATGAGCAGGCGCGGTATGTGGCGCAGGCCTACGAGCGCGCCCAAACCGATTGGCCGTGGGTTGGCCCCATCTCCATCTGGTTTTTTAAGCGCGCCAGCGACGCGGAGAAAAATCAGAGCTGGTATTACTTTCGCATGGTGGAGCCAGACTTTACAACCACGCCGCTGTATGAGGCGATGAGAAGTCGCTAGTGGCTGGTAACTAGCAACTAGCGACTAGCGACCAGCCACTAGCGACCAGCCCATGATTTCCCCCGACCAATTCTTCGCCCACTGCTCGCCGCAAACGCGGGCCATTGCCAGCCGCCTGCGGGCGTTGGTGATGGAAACTGTGCCTGCCAGCGTTGAGCGCGTGTATGCGGGCTGGGGTGTGCTGGGCTTGCTTGTGCCAGATGGGAAACGCGAGCGCTATTTTGCGTATATCAACCCGCATCCAGCCCACGCCACGATTGGTTTTCATTACGGCGCGGCGCTGAATGACCCGCGCGGCCTGCTGGAAGATGAAAATCTCAAGTGGGTGCGGTTTATCTCTGTGCGAGACGCAAACGACCCGCGCTTGCCGCACATTGCCGAGTTAATCGCTCAGGCGGCGCAGGTTGCGCTTTTGCCAAAATTATTGCGAGAGGAGTTGAGAGCGCAAAAAAGGTATAATTTTTAAACCATGACCAAATTTGAGTTTGACCCGCAAAAAAGCGCGGCAAACAAAACAAAGCATGGCATTGATTTTGTTCAGGCTCAGGTTTTATGGCAGGATGAGACGCGATTGGAAATACCCGCCCGCACCGAAGACGAGCCTCGTTTATTAATAATTGGCAAAATTGATGAACGGCATTGGTCTGCGGTTATTACGTATCGAGGGGAAGCAATTCGGATTATTTCTGTGCGCAGATCCCGACCAGAGGAGATAAAACTGTATGAAGGCGAAGGAATTTGACCAAAAATTTGACCGCGGCGAGGACATTACCGCCGAACTGGATTTAGATAAGGCGCGGCGACCTGGCGAAGAACAGCGCCGCGTGAATGTTGATTTTCCAGCATGGATGATTGACTCACTAGACAAAGAAGCGCGGCGGTTGGGTGTCACCCGCCAATCCATCATAAAGGTCTGGGTGGCAGAGAGGCTTGAAAAAGTGAAGGCGTAAGTTAAGCATCGCCAGGCGCGGTTTCAATTGCACAGCCCTTTCAGCATTCAGACTTCTGAATTCAGAATTCCCTACCCTCTCACAAAATAAATAATTGAGACCAGCACACCCAGCACAACCACAACCACGCGCAACGTTTCGGGTTTGATGCGCCCGGCCAGTTTTCCACCCAGCATTCCGCCAATGATCGCCCCGACCGCCATCACCCCAGCCGCCAGCCACACCACCTGCCCGCTGAACAAAAAGAACAGCGCGGCGGCGATGTTGACACAAAATGCCACCGCCTGTTTGAGCGCGTTCAAGCGCGTGAGCGAGTCGTCAATCACCAGCCCCAGCACGGCCAGCACAATGACGCTGAGGCCCGCGCCAAAATACCCGCCATACACCGAAGCAAAAAAAATGGGGATCAACGCCCACGTTTCGTTTCGATGCGCCGCGTTTTGCGTCTTTTGCCGCGCCACCAGCCACTTGCGCACGCGGCCTTGCAAGGCCAGCAAAACAGAAGCCAGCAAAATGAGAAACGGCACAATTTGGCGGAAGACTTTTTCGCCGGTGTTAAGCAGCAGCCACCCGCCCACGAGACCGCCAATCACGGCCGTCGGCGCGATAAACAAGAGCCGCTGGCGCTGGGTTTTGAGATCGTTCCATTGGGCAAAGGTGGCGCTGAGATAACCCGGCGAGAGCGCCACCGTGTTGGTGATGCTGGCCGCCACGGTTGGCACACCCACCGCTGTGAGCGCTGGAAACGTGATCAGCGTGCCGCCGCCCGCGATGGCGTTCACCGCGCCCGCGGCCAGCGCGGCCAGCGCAATCAGCAAAAGTTGGGGGAGTTCAAGTGGAATGTTCATAAATTCAGAATGCAGAAAAAAGTTTTCTCCGCGCCTTTGCGTCTCCGCGGTGAAAATAATCACCTGCCCATTGATTTAAGAGATCAGCCAAGTATTTTATCTGTCCACAAGATGCCGTTTCGCTTCCTCGTAAATGGGCAATGGCTCCAGACCGGGGGTGATGAACTGAAAATGATCGCGGTAGCTGTTTTCTGGCGCGGGCAGCTTATACACCCACATCGCCACGCAGCGCGCGTAGTCCCAGTGATCGCGGGCATAGTCCCACGCGCCAAGCGTGTAGGCGATGCGCTGCGCGGGCGAGACGCCAAACGCCCAGCGCGGGTCGTCGTTCCAGCCCGCCTCGGTGATAAACACAGGCGAGGTGTCGCCGTGTTTCAGCATCACCTCGCGCAGCAGCTCCGTGCGCCTAAAGTTGATGCGATCCGGCGCGGGCGCTTCATCTGGCGGGGCGTTGCGCCCGTAGCTGTGCATGGAGATGCCATCAAAAGGACGGGAGACGTAGGACGGGAGACCGTCTGCCGTCTTCGGTCTTCCGTCTTCCAGCGCGGCGTACATCTCTTCCAAATAAACCAAATCATTCAACGCCCCATTTCGGTCGGTCTCTAGCGTGGGGGCCAGCGCACCCGCCAGCACTTGCGCGTCTGGGTTGGCTTGTTTGATGGCCGGATACACCACCTGGAGCATCCGCGCGTAGGCGGCGGGGTCAACCGGGCGCATGCCCCACTCGCCGCTCAAGTTTGGCTCGTTCCAAATCACAATTTGGGTGATGCGGCCCCGAAAGTGCGCGGCGAAGGCCGCGGCAAACGCGGCAAAATCCGCATAATGCTCCGGGTCCAAATGCGTAAAAGTGGTGGGGCGGCCATCGGGCAAGGTTTTTGGCCGCGCCCATGCGGGCACAAAACCCAAACGGGCAATTACTTTTAGCCCCTGGCGGTTGGCATGATCCACGATGCGATCCGCGCCAGAGAAATCTCGCGCACCCTGACGGCCTTCATAATACGCCCACGGAAAAAACTCCACCACCCAGCCCGCGCCCATCTCGCGGGCCATCTCCAGCCCGCGCTTAATCTTCCACTCCTCAACCTCATCCACAAAGCGGGTGTGTACCCCGGCGATGGGGTTGGCGGTGCGCACGGCCTGCTGCTCGCCCAGCGTCACCAGCAGTTGCGGCGGCCTTGCCTGCGAGATTAGCCAGAAAATGCCAGCCAGCAACGCGGCGGCCTGCGCCAGTTTTATCGCCAAAGATTTGCGAGACATGTGTGCAATCACCCGCGGGTTTACAAAATTCTATTGCGGCGGCAGCGGCAAAAAGTCGCCATTGCTCAAAACAAGAACAACGATCAAGCCGATGAAGGCCAGAGCGACCATCGCCAAACCAACATAGCCCAGAAGAAGACCCGTGATGGCATAAGACCGCCCGTTTTCGCCGCTGGTTTTTATTTGGTGGATGGCGATGTGGCCGGTGGCGATGCTGGTGACCCACGCGACCGGGATGAGCACAAACAACGGCGTGATGCACAAGCCAATAAACGGCAAAAGCCCCACGCAAAACCACACCGGCACGCAGATCCATCCGCCCAAGCCAGAGACCAGGCTGATGACCGACAACGAATTATTTGGGCGCGCGCTCGGGGTGTTTTGCATGGCGACATTCTACATTCAGAATAAAAACCAGTATTCCCCCTGCGTTATAATTCATCAACTTTCCGCTCCCGCTGGAGACAGCGTACAGGCGGGCGCGCAACGGGCGCGCTCGTTTTTTTGCGCCGTATTGGGCAGGGGCACAGATATACCGAGGGAAGAGCGGGCGCAAAAACGCCCGCCAGCTAAGGAGTAATAGAGAACGTGCGTAAGTATGAATTGACAATTATTGTGAAGCCAGACATGGATGCGACCGCTCTGGCCGCTGTGCTGGAAAAAGTGAAAGGCTATATCGCCGAGAACAACGGCGTTATCGTCAAGACCGATGCGTGGGGTCTGCGCCGGTTGGGGTATCCCATCCGCAAATACCGCGAGGGCCAGTATGTGCATTTCCTGACCGAGCTTGAGGCCACGGCTGTGGCTCGTTTGGAAAACCGCGTGCGCCTGAACGAGGACATTCTGCGCCACCTGCTGGTGATTTCCGAGAATGTGCCGCCGCCGCGCCAGCCCGCTCAGCCTGCGCCGGTTGAAGCCGTGCCCGCCGATGCGCCGGTTGCCGATGCCGCTCCCGCCGAGGCTGCGCCTGCGGCTTAGTTTCTTCTTCTAAAAAAATTGAGGCCGTTTCAACGCAGCGTTGGCGGCCTCGCAGGTGTCGGACGCGGCGCGTATTTTCGTTGCCTCACGTCCGGCATTTTTTTTAATTTGTAAAGTGTAATGCGCAACGCGTAAAAGATTGCCGCCATCGCTTCAACCGCCTTTTACATCTTGCGCCTGCATCTTAAAAACCATGGCAAATAAGACCGAAAAACCCGCCGAAGCGCAAAACCAGCCCGCGGCTCAACCATCTTCGGATAAAAAGCTGAAGAATGTGCGCTACCGCCAAACGATGCCCAGCATGCCTACGCGGCCAAAAGACACCGAAGCCCAGACGCGCAAAATCGTGTTGTGGGGGTCGCTCATCACCCTGCTGCTGGTTGTTTTGCTAATTGGCGCGGCCCTGCTGCAAATGTTTGTGCTGGAGCCAAACCGCGCGGTTGCCAGCGTTGGCGGCCAGAACATCACGGTGAACCAACTGCAAAAGGCCATGCGCCTGAACTTAAACAGCAGCTACAACCAGTATTCCAACATGCAAAACGCGGTTGTGCAATTGCAGCAACAAAGCCAGAGCGATCAGACCTCCGGGTTCTTGCTCCAGCTATACCAGCAGCAAATGCAGCAAGTGGCCGCCCAAATCAGCAATGACGCGGTGGCCTCAAACTCGCTGGACACGCTCATCAACGACCAGTTGATCCGGCAGGAAGCCAAGAAACGCGGCATCACCGTTTCGGCGGATGAAGTGCAGAAGGAGATGGAGAGCGACTTCGGGTATTACGCCGTGCCGCTCACACCCTACCCCACCTACACCCCCGCGCCAGCCGTGAATGGAACACCTGTGCCCACCACCGAGCCGCAGGCGCAACCCACCTCGGTCTCTCAGGCCGATTACCAAACCAAATACGAAAGCGCCGTCAAGTATTTCGATGGCGTTGGGCTGGGCGTAGCCGGGCTGCGCGATTCGTATGAGGTGAAACTGCTGGGCCAAAAACTGCAAACAGAGCTGGGCAAAGATGTGCCCACCACCGCCCAGCACTACCTGTTTGATTATTTGCGGTTTGATGCCGAGGCCGACGCGCAAAAGGCGCTGGCTCAGTTGAGCAGCGGGGCCAGCTTTAGCAACGTCATCAGCGCCACAAACGCCATCACCCAGCCCGCAGTAATTGGCTCCGGGGCCTCGCAAGAGACATGGATGAGCAAGTTTGAGGTTGGGTCGCAATATGGCGAAGACGTGCTGCCCGCGCTGGATGCGGCCACGATCAACAAACCCACCGGCATCGTCACATCCACTCTGGGCGGCTTTCACATCTTTTTGGTGAAGGGACGCGAAGTGCGCCCGCTGAACGCGAGCGAACTGCAAACCCAGCAGCAAAAGCCATTTACCGACTGGATCACCAAAGCCCAAAGCGATACGGCCATTGTGAACAGGATTGAAGCGCCTACCAAGTTTTTGCCCGCCGAGATCAAGACGTTTATCAAGAACTTCCAGGCGCAAACCCAATAAAAAACAGTCTTGCGCAAAATGTGTTATCCAAGACAAAAGCAAACCTGTCACCCTGAGCGGAGCGAAGCATGACACTTTGCGCAAGTCCAATAAAAAGCAAAATTCAGAAGCGGGAATCCAGTTCTGAATTCCAAATTCTTTTGTTAAAATTAGACATTACAAAGAACCAAACGGTTTCGGAGGAAATTTAATGGCCATTGACACAACGCAGCCAATCAGCCTGGACGACATTGCCGCGTCGTTACGCGCTCAAATTGATTCATTTGCCTCATCTGTCAGCGCGGTGGATGTTGGCACGGTCACAGAAGTGGGCGACGGCATCGCCCGCGTGAACGGCCTGCCCAATGTGCAAGCCTCGGAGTTGGTGGAGTTCACCAAGACCGGCATTCTGGGCATGGTGCTCAACCTGGAGCAAGACAGCATCGGTGTCGTCATCATGGGCGATTTCACCCAGATTGGCGAAGGCGACGCGGTCACCTCTACCGGGCGCATTATTTCTGTGCCGGTAGGAGAAGGTTTGATTGGGCGCGTGGTAGACCCGCTGGGTCGCCCGCTGGATGGCAAAGGCCCCATCAAAACCGACAAATACCGCCCGCTGGAGCGCATTGCCCCGGGCGTGGTGCAGCGCCAAAACGTAGACACGCCCGTGCAAACCGGCGTCACCGCCATTGACGCGCTCATCCCCATTGGGCGCGGTCAGCGCGAACTTATCATCGGCGACCGCTCCACCGGCAAAACCGCCGTCACGCTCGACACCATCATCAACCAAAAGGGCAAAAAGATGGTGTGCGTTTATGTGGCCATTGGCCAAAAGCTGGCGCAAATTGCCCGCGTGGTCGCCACGCTGGAAAAATATGGGGCGATGGAATACACGGTGATCGTGGTCGCCTCCGCTTCCGAGAGCGCCGCGCTGCAATACATTGCCCCTTACGCCGGGGCAGCCATCGGCGAAGAGATTATGGAGAGCGGCGTGGAGATTGGCAGCGAGTTTATAAACGACGCGCTGGTTGTTTACGATGACCTGACCAAACACGCCTACGCGTATCGCCAGGTGTCTTTGCTCCTGCGCCGCCCGCCCGCCCGCGAGGCCTACCCAGGCGATATTTTCTATCTGCACAGCCGCTTGCTGGAACGCGCTGCGCGTCTGGCCAAGCGATACATTGTTGTCAAGAAAGACGCGCCCGCCGGGTATGACGTGGCCGCTTCGGTTGATGGCAAAGTGTACGATGGCGTTCTGGGCGAGGAACATGCCGCGCACGCCCTGAAAGAACTGGGCGATGGGTATCGCCTGCAAAGCGACCCGCGCTCTGGCGGGAGCGCCACCGCGCTGCCCATCATCGAGACACAACTGGGCGACATCTCTGCCTACGTTCCCACCAACGTGATTTCAATCACCGACGGGCAAATGTTCGTGGAAGCCGATTTGTTCAACGCCGGTGTGCGCCCAGCCATCAACGTGGGTCTTAGCGTAAGCCGCGTGGGCGGCGACGCGCAAACCAAGGCCATGAAGCAGGTGGCGGGCAAGATGAAGCTGGAGTTGGCGCAGTTCCGCGAGTTGGCCGCGTTTGCCAGCTTTGGCAGCGACTTGGACAAATCCACGCAGGCCACGCTGGAAAAAGGCCGCCGCCTGACCGAGCTGCTCAAGCAGGGTCAGTATCAGCCTCGCCCGCTGTCTGGGCAGGTCGCTATTTTGTTTGCCTCGGCCAACGGCTACCTGGACAAAGTGCCGGTGAGCCGCGTGGGCGAGTGGGCCACCGCGTTTATGAAATATTTTGACTCGGCGTATCCCGAACTGGCCAAAGAAATTGGCACAGGCGGCAAGATGAGCGACCAGACCATCGGCAAACTGCGCGAGGCGCTGGAAGGCTTTAACCGAGGATGGAGCTAAAGAAGGATGAAGCGTGAAGGGTGAAGAGAGAAACGAAATTTCTTTCACCCTTTGCTCTTCACTCTTCACACTTTCTTCATGGCAACCTTACGAGAAATTCGCCGCCGGATACGCAGCGTAAAAAACATCCGGCAAATCACAAAGGCGTTGCAGGCCGTGAGCGCCAGCCGCGTGCGCCGCGCGCAGGAATCGGCCACGGCCACGCGCCCATACACCGCCAAAGCCCGCGACCTTCTGGCCAGCGTGGCATCGTTGGCGGGCGGCGAGACGCGCCATCCCCTGCTGACCAAGCGCGATGAGGTGAAGAACGTCACCATCGTGCTGATCTCGGCAGATCGCGGTTTGGCGGGGGCGTTTAACAGCAACGTGGGCCGCATCGCCTTTAACTTTGGGCGCGAGCAAACTGCGCCGGTGAGCTATGTGACTTACGGCAAAAAAGGGCGCGACTTTGTGTTTCGCCGGGGTGGAAATGTCATCGCAGATTATTCGCCCATCCCCGCGCGGCCTGTTTTGCTCGACACAACACCCATCACCCGCCAGGTGATTGAGGACTTTTTGGAAGGCAAGACCGATGAGGTGTGGCTGGCTTACACCGATTACGTGAGCGCGGCAATTCAAAAGCCCACGCTCAAAAAGCTGCTGCCTTTGGCCGCCGAGGAGTTGCTGGAAGGCACCAAATCTGATGGCCCGCGCCCGGCTTATGACTTTGAACCGGACCCGCAGGGGATTTTGGACACGCTTTTGCCACGCCTGACCGAAATGCAGGTGTATCAGGCCGTGCTGGAATCGCTGGCGAGCGAGCATACCGCCCGCATGGTGGCGATGCGCAACGCGACCGACAACGCGAGCGACCTCATCCTCTCGCTCACGCTCACCTACAACAAGGCCCGCCAACAAGCCATCACCAGCGAACTGCTGGATATTGCCGGCGGCACCGAAGCGCTGAAGTAAGAATTTAAAAGTCGGAATGCAGGACTCAAAAAATCGGGTTTCGAGAGAGACCCGATTTTTTTTGTAATGCGCAAGGTGTAATATGTAACGCGTAAGGGAAAATCCTGTGTAATTCGTTGCACCGCGCACAGGGCAAAGGCATTTACGCGTTACAAGGTATCTCTCAATTTAAGACAACCCAAGACAAAGAATTATTCATGTCAATCAACATCCATTCCATGACCTCCGAAGAGCAGATGGTGGCGACTTACGAGCTGGCGAAGGAGCGCTACGCCGCGCTGAGCGTGGACACAGACAAGGCGCTGGAAACGCTGGAGACGGTCTCCATTTCGTTGCAATGCTGGCAGGGCGATGATGTGCGCGGGTTTGAGAACGCCGATGGCGCGTTGACCGGCGGCATCGCGGTGACGGGCGATTATCCTGGCCGGGCGCGCAACGCCGCGGAACTGCGAGAGGATTTGGACGCCGCATACGGCATGATCCCCGGCAAGCATCGCCTCAGCCTGCACGCCATCTACGCCGAAACGGATGGCAAAAAAGTGGAGCGCAACGCGCTGCGGCCAGAGCATTTTGCGGGCTGGGTGGCGTGGGCCAAAGAGAAGGGACACGCGCTGGACTTTAACCCCACCTGCTTCTCGCATCCGCTCGCGGCCAGCGGGCTTACTCTTGCCAGCCCCGACCCCGCCGTGCGCCAGTTTTGGGTGGAGCATTGCATCACCAGCCGCGAGATCGGCGAATCGTTTGGCAAAGCGCTGGGCGCGCCGTGCGTGACCAATTTGTGGGTGCCCGATGGGATGAAAGACACGCCGGTGAATCGCGCCGAGCCGCGCGAACTGCTCAAGGAATCGCTGGACAGAATTTATGCGCAAAAGACAGATCGGCGCTACAACTTGGACGCGGTGGAAGGCAAGCTGTTTGGCATCGGCTCAGAGAGCTACGTGGTCGGCTCGCATGAGTTTTATCTGGCGTACGCCATCGCCAACAAAATAATGCCCACGCTGGACATGGGGCATTACCACCCCACCGAGAGCGTGGCCGACAAACTGACGGCGGTGATGCTGTTCACCGAAAACGTGTTGCTGCACATCAGCCGCGGGGTGCGCTGGGATAGCGACCATGTGCCCATTCAAAATGACGACTTGCAAGCCGTGGCACAGGAACTGGTGCGCGGCAATTTGCTGCATCGCGCGTTTGTTGGTCTGGATTATTTTGATGCCAGCATCAACCGCGTGGCGGCGTGGGTAATTGGGGCGCGGGCGGTGCAAAAAAGCTTGCTGATGGCGCTTCTGGAGCCGCATGGGCTGCTCTTCGCGCTGGAAAAAGCCGGGGATTACACCGCGCGGCTGGCACAGACCGAGGCGCTCAAAGCCATGCCCTGGGGCGCGGTGTGGAATATGTTTTGTCTGCAACAAAACGTGCCCGTGCGCGTGCTAGACACCATACGAGAATACGAGCGAAGGGTTAGCCGCTAGTGGCTGGTTGGCTGTTCGCTAGTTATATTAACGCGACTTGTCACCCAGACAAAACCAGAAGATTTTCACTTTTTATCTCTCGCAAAGAAAAGGCCAAAACGTTGCGGCTTTGCGGCTTTGCGAGAGATGTTTAGACAAGGTGGCAGATCCTGCGCTACCTTCCAAAAAACTCCAGCAACTTCTTCAACGGCCAGGTGTTGATGACTTTCTCGCGGGTCACCCACGCGCGGCGGGCGATGGACACGCCAAAGCGCATGTTTCGCAACATTTCTGGCGTGTGCGCATCTGTGCTGATGGACAATAGACAACCCAGTTCCACCGCGCGGCGGGCGTTGTTCTCGTTCAGGTCGAGGCGGTGCGGGTTGGCATTGATCTCTAGCGCAACCTTGTTTTGCGCCGCTGCGCGAAACAGCGCGTCCCAGTCGTAATCCGCGCCATCCCGCTCATTAATAAGCCTACCTTGCGGGTGACCCAAAATATCCACGTGCGGGTTTTCAATCGCGGCAATGGCCCGCGCGGTAATTTGCGCCCGCGCCTGCCCCAGCGAGGTATGCACGCTGGCCTGCACCAAGTCGCAGCGCGCCAAAATTTCATCTGGCAAATCCAGCGCACCGCTGGCAAGCACCTCACATTCCACGCCGTACAGTACGGTCAGCCCCGCATTTTCTTTTTTCAGGATGGCGTTCGCCCGCGCAATTTCCTCGCCCTGGAGCAGCACATCATCGGGCGTCAACCCCTTCACCACCCCCAGGCTGTGCGTGTGATCTGTGATTAAGATGTATTCGTAGCCCAGCGCCAAAGCGGCCCGCGCCATGCCCATCACATCCAGCGCGCCATCGCTCCAGGTGGTATGCATTTGCAAGTCGCCGCGCATATCGCTCAGCGCAATCAGGTTTTTGGGGATGGGGTTCTCAAACTCGCCGCGGTCTTCTCGCAATTCCGGCGGGATGAACGGCAGGCCCAAAAATTCATACAGCGCGGCCTCATCGGCAAAAGCGCGTTTTTCCTCGCCCCGGCTGAGGGCGTATTCGTTAAGCGACCAGCCCTGCTTTTGCGCCATCTCGCGCAGGCGAATGTTGTGTTGTTGCGAGCCAGTGAAATATTGCAAAGCCGTGCCCCAAACCTCTGGCTGGATGGCTCTCAGGTCAACCTGAAGCCCATTGTCCAGACGCACGCTGCCTTTGGTCTCGCCGTTGCCCAACACGGCCTCCACGCCGGGCATGCTCACAAACGCGCGGATCACCGGCGCGGGGTCGCGGGTGGCGACCAGCAAATCAAGATCGCCAATCGTCTCTTTGCCGCGCCGCAAAGACCCGGCGTAGGCGAGCTGTTCCGCGCCGGGGATGGTTTTCAGCATCGCCAAAATATCATCCGCAATTGCGGCCACATCACCGGCCAAAAAGCGGCCAGTGGCGCGTTTTTTGAGCGCGGCAATGCCATCCAAAATGGCCTTCTCGCTTTTTGCGCCCATTTTGGGCAACTGAGCAATTTTGCCCTCGCTGGCGGCGGCTTCCAGTTTTTCCAGCGAGTCCACGCCCAGCGTCTCCCAAATTTGCTTCACGCGCTTTGGCCCCAGCCCCTGCACGTTTAGCATGACCGCCACGCCATCCGGCACATCCGCGCGGAGTTTGTCGTAAAACTCCAGTTTGCCCGTGCTGACCAGCGACTCAATCTTTTTCGCAATTTCTTTGCCAATGCCGTTGAGCGCCATCAGCGCATCCAGCCCACCCTCGGCGTAAATATCTTTCAGCGGGCGCTCGCAGCCAGAGATGGTTTCTGCGGCGGCGCGATACGCCCGCACCGCAAACGGATTCTCGCCGCGAATTTCGCTGCGGTCGGCGATGTCATCAAAAATGCGCGAGAGCTGGGCGTTGTTCATGGGGCAAAGATACATCAGTTTTGAACGGGGAGGTGAAAGAAATAAGAAATAAGAAATGACGGGGCTTACGCAAAATTAAAACCTCGCAGGTTGGCCTGCAAAGATTCGGTTTTCCAAAATCGCGCAGGCCAACCTGCGAGGTTGATGGGCGTGTATTCCGAGTAATTCGTTAAAAGACCAAGCCGTGCGATTGAAATCGCGCCACACGGCCTAACTGTAAAATTCAGGGGTCAAACTTTTAACCTCAAACCCAATGCATTTTCAATTTAAACCATGACAACAAAACAATACGGCGGGCACTCGATGATTGCGCCGCTCAAGCGGGTGATTATGCGGCGGCCCGATGCCGCGTTTGGCAACGCCGACCCGGCCAAGTGGCATTACACATCCCAGCCAGTTTTGGCACAGGCCCAAGCCGAGCACGACGCGCTGGCGCAGACTGTGCGCGCATCTGGCGCGGAAGTGGTGTATCACGAGGCCAGTCTGCCCGATCACGCCGACTCGATCTTTGTGTTTGACCCAACCTGGATCACCAACGAGGGCGCGATTGTGCTGAGCATGGGCAAAATTTTGCGGCGCGGCGAAGAAGACGCGCTGGCAAAAACCTACGAGCGCATGGGCGTACCCATTTTGGGGCGGCTCACCGGCACGGCCCGCGCCGAGGGCGGCGACATGATGTGGCTGGATGAACACACGCTGGTTGTGGGCGTTGGGTTTCGCACGAATGCAGAGGCCATCCGCCAACTGCGCGACCTGCTAAAGCCGCAAGGGGTGAGCGTGCTGGCCTACGACCTGCCCTACTTCACCGGACCGGAGGCGTGTTTGCACCTGCTCTCGCTCATCAGCGTGGTGGATGAAAAAATGGCGGTGATTTACCCATCGCTCATGCCCGTGGCGTTTTGGCAGTTGCTGATGGAGCGCGGGTTCAACTTGATTGAAGCGCCCGAAGAAGAATTTGTAAAGACGATGGCCACCAATGTTCTGGCCGTGGCTCCGGGTCATTGCATCATGCTGGAGGGGAACCCCATCACCCAAAGCCGCCTGGCACATGCGGGCTGCGAGGTGGCGACGTATCGCGGCGCTCAAATTTCGCTCAAGGCCGAGGGCGGCGCAACCTGCCTAACCCGCCCGGTCTGGCGGAGCTGATAGCGAGCGTTACAACCTCGCGGGTTGGCCGATGGGGCTTTGTAATGCTTTGGCTCCGCAGACCAACCCGCGAGGTTAATTGTGCAAAGTCATAACGTGTCCGAGTTCGCGTATAAGCCGGATTCTGTTCCCAGCGCAAAGCGCCGGGCATCATCATCTCTCTGGGACGTTCATTGCTGAACGCCTCGTGCCGCTTACCTGCGCATCGGCGGGCCGCCTCACCTGCGCATCCAAAAACCCGCAAAGAGTTTTTGGCCTTAGCGTTGCTCCCGATGGGGTTTGCCAGGCCGCCGCATCGCTGCGGCGCCGGTGCGCTCTTACCGCACCTTTTCATCCTTGCCGCCGGCCAAAAACCGGCGGCGGTTTGTTTTCTGTTGCACTTTCCGTGTGATCGCTCACCCTGGCCGTTAGCCAGCATCGCGCCCTGCGGAGTCCGGACTTTCCTCAGCCACTTTCTGGCAGTTAAACCAGATGAGTAACCGCGATGAACCAGCGGACTCGGACATTGCGATTATACGGCTCAACGGGTAAAATGAAGCTGTCTAACAAAAATTTTGCAACTTTCAGGAGAGTTCTCTTATTATGGCCGATACACCACCCGCCGCACCGCCCCCGCCACCCGCTGGCCCGCCAAAATCTGCCGCGCCGCCGCCCGCGTCTGCGCCTGCGCCCGTCACAAACCCATCTACCCAAGCCGCCGCGCCTGCGCCCGCCGCGCCCGCGCAACCCGCGGGTGACCACGAGGTATTTGATGTGACGATTATTGGCGCGGGGCCAGCCGGTTTGTTTGGCGCGTTTTACGCCGGCCTGCGCGAGATGCACGTCAAAATTGTGGACGCCCTAGACGAAGCGGGCGGCCAGCTTACCGCGCTTTACCCGGAAAAATTTATTTACGATGTGCCGGGTTTTCCAAAAATCCAATCTATTGATTTGGTCAAAAACCTGCTTGAGCAAACCCATATGTGGAAACCTGCAATGGCGATGGGCGAACGCGTACAGGGCATGACCCGCAGCGAGGATGGCGTGATGACCCTGACCACGAACAAAGGCGTTCATTACACCCGCGCCGTGCTCATTTGCGCGGGCGTTGGCGCATTCCAGCCCAAAAAGCTCCCTCAGCCAGAGCTGGCCCAATATGAGGGCAAGGGTTTGTATTACTCGGTCAAATCCAAAGCCGATTTCCGCGGTAAAAATGTTTTGGTGGTTGGCGGCGGAGATAGCGCGGTGGACTGGGCCTTGAACCTGAAAGACTACGCGAAGAAGGTCACGCTCATTCACCGGCGCGATGGCTTTCGCGCTCACGATTCATCTGTCACCGCGCTCAAAATGTCGCCGGTGGATGTGAAACTGTTTTACGAGTTGAAGACGGTGGGCGGCGAAGGCAAAGTGCAAAACGCCACCATCTTTGACAACCGCACCAACGTGGAGACGGTCATCCCGGTGGATGCGGTTATCCTCACGCTGGGGTATAGCGTAGACCTCGGCCCCATCAAAGAATGGGGGTTGGAGATGGAGGGCACACGCTACATTCGCGTGAACAGCAAGCAAGAAACCAGCGTGCCGGGCATTTACGCCGCGGGCGATATTTGCGCCGAGCATGATATTGAGCCGATGAACCTGATTGTGGAGGGGTTTGCGCAAGCCAGCCGCGCCATGAACTTCGCGTATCAATATCTCAACCCTGCCTCAAAGGCTTTCCCCGGGCACTCCTCGGAAAAGAAGCTGTAATTTCACATTTGTTTTTGAGCAGAGGGCAGGAAACGCGCTTGTTTCCTGCCCTCTTTTTTTTCTTTCTCTATCCCCCGCGCTATCTGTTTGCGATACTGACTTAAGACCCGTTCTGCTCATACTTTGCAAATCAAAACAATGTGATTTGGAAAATGGAGAGAACGGAGATGAAACAAATTTTTCGCTGGGTTTTTCTTTTTGCGCTATTTGCATGGAACTTTGCGGCTTTGCCCGCGCGGGTGATGGGCGCTCAACTGGCAGCGCCAGAAGGTCTGACGCTGCTGGTGGATCGGTTTGACGACCCCATCCTCAGCCCGCCCTCGGCCTGCACCGCCGCCGCCAACGATTGCACTCTGCGCGGCGCGGTGATCACGGCCAACCAAAATCCGGGCAGCACCATTCAAATTCCGGTCATGGCAAACGTTCCACTGCTAGACTACGTGATTGTCATCTCCACGCCCATGACCATCACGGGCCAATCTAACCCGTATGCTGTCATTTACAACACGGGTTATCCTCGCGGCGTTTTTCAGGTGGACCCGGGCGGCAGCCTCAACTTGTATTACGTGAGTCTGCGCAACGGGCAAGGCTCGAACGGCGGGGCCATCTACAACAAAGGCAAGGTGAGCATGACCAACGCCGAGGTGTTTAGCAACACGGTGAGCGGCTGGGGCGCGGGTTTGTTTAACGATGAAAACGCAACGATGGTTCTTTCAAACACAACCATTTGGAAAAACACAGGGCAATATGGCGCGGGGATTCTAAACAACGGCGGCATCATGACCCTGACCAACTCCAGCGTGTATTCCAACACGGCAGGCATTGCCAGCGGGGGCATCAGCAACGGCAACAGCTTTAACAATGTTGGCATTGGGCGAATGACGCTTGTGAACACCAAAGTGATGAGCAATTCGGCGCAAACATCCGGCGCGGGCGGCATTGGCACATCGGGCGCCCTGAGCATGAGCGGCGGCGCGGTGCAAAACAACCGCGGGATGGAAGGCGCGGGGATTGGCATATCTGCCATTGACGCGCAAACCGATTTGAGCAATGTGACCATTGCCAGCAATGTGTCGATCTCTGGCAATTCTGGCGGGGGAATTGCCAACCGCGGATGGCTGACCTTGACCGGCGGGTCTGTGAACACCAACACGGCTTCTGGCGGAGGCGGGTTGTACAACCTCGGCACGGCTCTCATCAGCGGAACACAGTTTTTGACCAACGCGGCCTCCAGTGGCGGCGGCATGACCAGCCTGGGGGTGGTTACGCTTACCAATGGCCTGTTCCGCGCAAACACAGCTACGGGTGGCGGGGCGATGGCGCTGCAAGGCACGGCGTTCATCACCAACGCCGAGGTAACGCAAAACACGGGTTCTCCGGCTGGCATCATGTCTAGCGCAAACACGCAAATTTATAAATCGCATATTGAAGGAAACAGCGGCACAGGCATTTCTGGCGGGTTTGGCAATTTGTTTGTGCAAGATACAGTTATTCAAGGCAATGGTGGGGGCGGTGTGTTTGGCGCGGCTCCATCGGGCAATCTCACCTTCGATCGCGTTCAGTTTCTTTCCAATTCCGCCACATACGGCGGGGCCATCAGCGGATATTCTGCGTTCACCGTTACAAACAGCTCGCTGGTCTCCAACAACGCCATACAAGGCGGCGCAATAAATATTTTCTCTGGCGCAAGCATGATTTTTGAAGATAGCGCGGCCTCGTTCAACAGCATTTCTGGTGGGGCATTGGGCGGGGCGCAAGGTGGCGGGGTCTACAACAACGGGCGCTTTACCGCGCGGCGCTCTGTGTTTTACGGCAATACTTCGTCCAATGGTCAGGGGGCCGGGCTGTTCAACACCACCAATTCCATCATGAACTTGGATAGCAGCGAGGTGAGCAACAATCAATCCACGGCGTTTGGCGGCGGCGGAATTGCAAACGCAGGCAATCTATCTATCCACGCCAGCAGCATTATTTTTAACAGCTCGCAGGGTGATGGCGCTGGGATATCCAACACCTTGATTGTGAGCATGGTGAACAGCACCCTAAGCAACAACACCACCACCAGCACGGGCGGCGGAATATACAACAACGCGTTAGGCGGGGCGTATTTTTACAACTCGGATATTTTGAGCAACACCGCCAGCTTGATCACCGGAACCGGCGGCGTGGCCAGCACCGGCCAGGTATGGTTTGGTAATACGGTGCTGGCCTATAACACCGGCAACAAACCAGATTGCGAAGGATTCCCCAACTCGCTCGGCTACAACATTCTGGGCAATTCCACCGGCTGCACACTTCAGGGCACATCCAGCGGCAACCAAATAAATGTGGACCCGCTTTTCCAATATCTGGCCAAAAATGGCGGGTATTCGGCCACCCATCTACCGCTGGGCAACAGCCCGGTATTAAACGCCGGTGACCCCACCGGGTGCATCAACGGCCTCACCGGCGCATATCTCACGGTTGACCAGCGCGGCATGGCGCGCCCCAAAGCGGGGCGTTGCGATATCGGCTCGGTTGAAGGACCAGACCTCATTCGCGCCTATGTACCCAGCACACAGCGCGTTGTTGCGGCGGGTTGGTAAACACAAGGCGCCCCAACGCCGGTTTTGCAATGTAATATAATTTGCGCCATGCGGGAGTGGCGCAACGGTAGCGCATTTGCTTCCCAAGCAAAGGGTTGCGGGTTCAAATCCCGTCTCCCGCTTTGAAGCGCAGATTCGTTTCTGCGCTTCTTTTTTTTGCCAGCGGTCAGACCTATAAGATAGACCTATGAGCCACGACACATTTCAATCACCCTTCACCACGCGATACGGAAGCCCCGCCATGCGCCAGATTTGGAGCGAGCGCAACAAGCGTTTGATGTGGCGCAAAATGTGGCTGGCCCTGGCCCAATCTCAGCAAAAGATGGGGCTGCTGACCGCCGCGCAACTGGCAGATATTGAGGCTCATGCGGGCGAGGTGAACGAGGCCAGCATCAACCGCGCGTTGGCGATTGAAGCCGAAATTCATCACGACCTGATGGCCGAGCTAAAGGCGTTTGCCGAGCAATGCCCCATCGGCGGCGGCGCGTTGCACCTGGGCGCGACCTCCATGGATATTGAGGACAACGCCGATGCGCTGCGCCTGCGCGACGCGCTGAGCCTCATCAACCAAAAGCTGGGCGAGCTTTTGCGCGTTTTGGCTGCGCAGGTGGATGGCTATGCCGATTTGCCCGTGATGGCCTTTACCCATTTGCAACCCGCCGAGCCAACCACGCTGGGTTACCGATTGGCCTTCTACCTGCAAGATTTGCTCATGGATGCCAACGCGCTGGATGGCGCAACCGCTGCCCTGCGCGGCAAGGGTTTTCGCGGGGCGGTGGGCACCAGCGCGGGGTATTTGGAGTTGACGGAAGACGGAAGACCGAAGACCGATTCGCCCGTCTCCCTTCTTCTGTCTTCCGTCTCGCTTTCAGAATTTGATGTGGTTAACCAAACCGCCCCGCGCAAACAAGAGTGGCATATTGTGAACGCGCTGGCCGGGCTGGCGGGGTCGTTGTATAAATTTGCGTTTGACCTGCGCATTTTGCAAATGCCGCCGGTTGGCGAGATGGCCGAGCCGTTTGGCGCGAACCAGGTGGGGTCATCGGCCATGCCGTTCAAACGCAACCCCATCAACGCCGAGAAAATAGATTCGCTGGCGCGGTATTTGGCGACGTTGCCGCGCGTGATGTGGGATAACGCGGCGCATTCGCTGCTGGAACGCACACTGGATGACAGCGCCAACCGCCGCGTGGTTTTGGCCGAGGCGTTTTTGTGCGCCGATGAGCTGCTCATCACCGCCACGCGCATCATCAAAAACATGCGGGTGAACACGGCCCAAATTGAGCGCAATATGCAAACCTATGGCCCTTTCGCCGCCACCGAGCGTTTGTTGATGGCGCTGGCAAAAGCGGGCGCAGACCGCCAGGCCATGCACGAGGTCATCCGCAAACACAGCATGGCCGCCTGGGCTGCCATTGGCGCGGGCCAGCCCAACCCGCTGATTGAATTACTGCTGGCAGACGCCGAGATTGGGCGCTGGGTTGCGCCCGAACGCGCCCGCGCCCTGCTGGACGCCAGCGCCTATGTGGGCGATGCGCCCATCCGCGCCCGCGCTCTGGCGAATAAAGTTTTGAAGGGTGAAGGGTAAAGGCAGCCGGATTTCATCATAAAAACCCGGCCCTGGAACACCATGCCACCGCGCTAAACAGACTTAGCGCGAGTTACCCGCCGGCAACTAATCAGCCATAGGACAAAGGCGCAATTTCTGCAAATTGAAATAAAAAAGCCGGATTCCTCTACGAAATCCGGCTTCTTACATTTCTCATTTTGTGCTTTGCACTTCTGCTTCATCTCTAAACTGCTTCCGATACAAATCCGCATACAAGCCGTTTTGCGTCAAAAGCCCGTCGTGGGTGCCGCGCTCAACGATCTGCCCATCGCGCAAAACCAGAATTTGGTCAGCCTTGCGCACGGTGCTCAACCGGTGCGCAATGACGAAGCTGGTGCGGCCTTCCATCAGCCGCTCCAGCGCCTTCTGAATCAGCGATTCGGTGTAGGTGTCCACGCTGGAGGTGGCCTCATCCAAAATCAAAATGCGCGGGTTGGCCAAAATGGCCCGTGAAATGCTGATGAGCTGGCGTTGCCCTTGCGAGAGGCCACCGCCGCGCTCACCCAACATCGTGTCGTAGCCGTCCTTCAAGCGCATGATGAACTCATGGGCGTTGGCGGTTTTAGCGGCGGCTTCAATTTGCTCACGGGTCGCATCCAGCTTGCCGTATTTGATGTTATCTGCAACCGTGCCAGCGAACAAAAAGCCATCTTGAAGCACAACACCCATTTGCGAGCGCAGAGAACTGCGCGAGACATCGCGGATGTCTATGCCGTCAATTTTTATTGCGCCATCGGTCACATCATAAAAACGCCCCAGCAAAGAAATGATGGTGGTTTTGCCCGCGCCGGTTGGCCCCACCACCGCGATCACCTGACCCGGCTCAGCCGTAAAGCTCACCTCGCTCAGCACCGGCTTCTTGGGGTCATAGGCGAAGGAAACGTGGTCGAACACAACCTTGCCGTTGATCGGCGGCATCGTTCGGGCGCCAGCTTCATCAATTTCCTGATCGGTGTCAATCAGGTCAAAAATGCGCTCTGCGCCCGCCAGCGAAGATTGCGCCTGCGTGTACAGCGTGCTGATGGTTTGCAGCGGGCGGAACAAGTTTTGCATATACGCAATAAACGCCACCACCACGCCCACGCTGATGGAACCCTTGATCGCCAAATAACCGCCCAACCCCGCCACGATGGCGATCGCCACCGTGCTCAACACATCCACCAAAGGCGTAAACGCGCTGGTGAGGGCGTTGGCCTGGATGTTGGCGTTGCGGTTGGCCGCGTTGCGCTCGGCAAAGCGCTGCTGGTTGGCCCCGGTGCGGTTGTAGGCTTGCGCCACGCGCACACCTTGAATTTCCTCTTGCAAATCCGCCGAGACATCGCCAATGGTTTTGCGCGTTTCGCGGTAACGGGCGCGGGCCAGCTTGCCAAACGCCCACGTCATCAAAAACATCGCAGGGATGGTGAGCGAGCTGACAAAAGCCAGCAGCGGGCTTTGAATAAACATGCCGATCAAAACACCAATCAGCCCAAAGATGCTGCCCAAAATTTGGGTAAGCCCGTTGCCCACAAACTGGTTGATCGTCTCGGTGTCATTCACGAGACGGCTCATTAGGTCGCCCACCGGGTTTTTGTCAAAGTAGCGCAAGGGGAGCGCCTGCACCTTGCTAAAAATTTGCGTACGCAGGTTCATGAGGATGTTTTGCCCCACAATGCCAATCAAAATAATTTGATACCGGCTGGCAAAAAATGCCGCAATGTTCACCAGCGCCAGAATGAGCATGGCCATAATCAAGCCCTGCGCGTTCCCGCCCGGATACACAAACAAGTCAATGGCCCTGCCAATGATGGCCGGGCCAACCGCCTGCGCCGCCGAGCCGAGGATGATCAAAATCACCAGCAGCACAATTTCTTTTTTAAAGGGCGCCGCGTAGGCCATGAGCCGTTGCGCGGTTTGCCCGCTGCGTTTGGCCTTTACGCCATCCGCCTCCATCATCATTTGAACGCCGCCGTGCGGCCCGCCTCTCATCATGGTTGTGTTCTCCTGTTCTTTTCACCGCACAAACACCGAGACACAGAGAAATAAAAATCCTCCGCGCCTCCGCGCTCCGCGGTGAAATCACTACCTGTTCTCGCTATCCAATTCTTTTTCCGGGGCAAACTGTGTGTCCAGAATTTCTCCGTAAAGCGCGCTGTCTCGCAGCAATTCCTCATGCGTGCCCTGCGCCACAATCTTGCCGCCATCCACCAGCAAAATCAGGTCGGCGTTGCGCACGCTGCTAAAGCGTTGCGCAATCACAAAGCTGGTGCAGCTAAACGCGTTCAGCATGTCTTGCAGCGCCTTCTGAATCAGATATTCGGTTTGCGCGTCCACCGCGCTGGTGCTGTCATCAAAAATCACCAAACGCGGCTTTAGCAGCAACGCGCGGGCAATTGCCAGGCGCTGTTTTTGTCCACCGCTCAGCCCCACCCCGCGCTCGCCAATTTGCGCGTTGTAGCCTTCGGGTATCTCGGTGATGAAATCGTGCGCCTGCGCGGCCTTGGCCGCAGCCATCACTTCTTCGTCGGTCGCGTCGGGCTTGCCGTATGCGATGTTCTCCTTGATCGTTCCGCTAAACAAAATCGTGTCTTGCAGCACAATCCCAATATCATGGCGCAACGAATCCAGGGTCACATCCTTGATATCGTGATCATCAATCAACACCGCGCCCTTTTGCGGGTCATAAAAGCGCGGGATCAAGTTTGTGATGCTGGATTTGCCGCTGCCCGTGCGGCCCACAATCGCCACTTTGCTGTTTGGCTGCACCACAAAATTCACATCATCCAGCGTCCAGCGTTCCGCGCCCGCAAACTTAAATGAGACATGGCGGAACTCCACTTTGCCATTCACCAGCGGCAGGCTGATGGCGCCCGGTTTGTCTTTGACCTCGCTCTCAGCGTCCAGCACTTCAAAGATGCGCTCTGCGCTCACGCTGGCGCGAGACACAAACGCAGACAAAAAGCCAAACGCGAACATCGGCATAATCAGCACAGCCAAATAGGTGGAGAACGCCACCAGCTCGCCCACCGTGAGCTGGCCGTCAATCACCTGCAAACCACCCGCCAGCGTCACCACCGTGAGCGCCAGGCTGACCACCGTGAACAGCAAGGGAAACGTGCCCGCGCTGGCGCGGTTCACCGTCAGGTTGATGTCTTTCAGTTCGGCGTTGATCTTGGTGTATCGGTCATACTCGTAAGGCTCGCGCGCAAACGCCCGCACCACGCGCATCCCCGCCAGGTTTTCTTGCAAAATGGTGTTCAATGCGCTCAGCTTGCCCTGCACCACGCTAAACAGCGGGCGCACTTTAGACAAAAAGTAAATCAAGATAACCATGATGACCGGCAGGGCAGCCAGCTCAATCAGGGCCAGTTTCCAGTTCATTTGCACCAGCGCAAACACCACACCCACCACCACGATGACTGAGCCAATAAGCTGCAAAAGCGCATTGCCCAAAAATTGCCGCACCAGTTCAACATCGCTGGTGACGCGCGTCATAAGCTGGCCGGTTTGCTGCTGGTCGTGGTAGCTAAAGCTCAGCGTGGTGATCTTGTTGAAGATCAAATTGCGCATGTCATACGCCACATTCTGCGAGAGCTTTTCTGCCAAATAGCTTTGCAAAAAGGTGAACACGCCTTTTACAACTGCCAGGACAATCAGCGCGATGCCCATCGTCTCAATGACGCCCAGATTTTTGGGCGTCACGCCATCGTCAATCACGCGGCGCAAAAGCTGCGGCGTGAGCAGGTTCATCGCCTGCGAAATAATCAGGCTGAGAAACGCGCCCGCGCTGAGCAGCTTGTATGGCCCAAGGTATTTCATGGCGCGTTGCAGCGCTTTGGTATTTGTTTTTTGGCGGCCTGCGCCGCCCGTTTGTGATCTTTGCATGTTTTTGGGTTCGTGGGTTGTTGGCTATTAATTGTTGGGTATTGTTGAATGTTGAACGCGGGTTTTTTCGGTGTTCATCAACCAACCAACAATTTGCCAGTAGTTAACTATTCAATGCTTCCATCAATACATCCAGCGTTTCTTTGGCAATGTCGCGCTCCTGCGGCGAAAGCTCTTTTAGCCGTTCTGCCAAATAAGCCTGTGTGCCATCATTCAGCGCGCTCACTTCGCGCTCACCCGCCGGGGTGAGGTGCAGCACAAACTGACGGCGGTCATCTGGGTGCGGGGCGCGTTCCACCAACCCGCGTTTCACCAGCGTCTCAATTGAGCGCGAGAGCGTGGGCGGCGCAACTTTGCGATGAGCGCACAAATCTTTGAACGTGCGCGGCGCGGGCTGCAACATCCGCAAGGTGTGCAATTGCACCATCGTGGATGGGTCGGCATCGCTTTTGCTGCGCAACGCCGCGTTCATGGCGCCCAGCAGCATTGGCGTGAACTCCATCAGTTTGCGGGCCAGTTGTGTTGATGTGGTCATAAGCTGATTTGAAAGACCAAGCCACTTTTCCGAACGCGTTCGGATGCGGTCTGATTCTTGTATTTGTTAGCAGGGCTAATATTAGCACAGCTAACAATTAGCTCTGCGCAGAATTAAGGAAACGCTCAAACAACCACTCACCAGCTTGCGCTGAACTGGCGCATAACCAGCGGGACAAACACGCGCGGCAAAACCGGGCGCGTGTTCAACCGCACCAGCGTGACCGAGTTGGCGGGCAAGACCACCTGCGCCAACGCGCCGCTCACGCTCAATGTTTGCGGTGGCGCGTTGCTTAAGTCATCCGCCGGGTTGCTTTGGCCGTTAAAAATCGCGGTCTGATCGCTCAAGGCGCTGGCCTGCGCGGTATCCATCAGCCCGCCAGAAATGACCGACCCGCTGACCGTGATGCTGGCCGTGATAGCCATCCCCGCTTTGTTCACCGCCAACAAGGAGACCGTGCTGGTGTTCACCCGCCCGCCATACACGCTGAGTTGCGTGGCTGGGTTGAGCGAATTTGTGGCGGGCAAAAATGTGTTGCCAAACCGCGACCACAACACAAACGCGTAATACTGCGGCGAGCGAAACCAGCCGTTATCTTCGTGCATCAAGCCATACTCCGTGCCATTGGTCGTGCGGCCATTTGCCAAATCCCATTGGTTTGCCAGCGCGTAGCCGTTTTGCGCCATTTGGCCGATGGAATCTGCGATAAACAAGCCGTTCACCATCCGGGTTAGCCACTGGCCGTTGTCCATATCTTGCACAGAAAACATGTTGTATTCGGTCGCGCCCACCGGGATGGCCCTGCCGCCCGCCTGATTTGTCATCGCCGTCCGCGCGTCCAGCATCACGCTCGCCCAATGCGTTTGCGGCGCGGCCAGCGCGGTGGCAAAATCGGCGGGCGGGTTGTAATACACATACGGATGGATATCATAAAAATCCATTGTGCTGCCCGCCGCCGCCAAAACTTTGTTGCCCCAGTCTGCAAAATCATTAGCGGGGTTTGTGCCCACCGCGCCAAACAAAATGGATGGGTCAACCGCGCGCATCATGTTGCGAAATTCGGTATAACCTTCGTGATACCCCTGCCCGCCCGTCGCGCCGGTCACGTATTGCGTGCCATCGCACGTCCATATCACTTCCCAACCCCAGGCCGTGCACAACCCGCCCAGGTCAACGCTGCCCGGCTTTCCGGCAAACACTTCGTTTCCAAACGCCCACAAGTTGATGGTATACGGGCTGGGGTTGCCGTGCGCGGCCCGCAGTTGCGCCCAATGTCCGGCGGTGTACCAGTTCGTCCCGCGTATATCAATCCCCAAACTTGTTGTGTCTGTGATGGGGCTGTTAAAAAACGCGACCACCGCCGCCGCCTCTTGTTTTGTGCCGTTGGGGTCCACCACCCACATCCCTTGTTTGCCGGTGGCTTTCAAAAAGTTCAAAAAATCGGTGGGCCGCGCCACCCAGCTTTCCCACCCGCTGCCACAGGGTTGCGCCCCGCTCTGGTTGGCCCGCATCTCGCAGCTCAGCCAGCCGTATGTGTTGCTATAACTCCCGCCCGGCAAACGAATAACGCTCACGCCCGAGGCGGTGGTGCGAGCGCGAAATGTGGCGCTCTCCAACTTGCTTTGCCCCAGCCAGGTGGGCAAATTTGTGCCCAGCAATCGCGCATCAAACGGCGCCCCCGCCGCGAGGTTGTTGATGGCGATGTTTGCGGTCATCCCGCCAACCGCGGGCGTTGGCGTGGGCGTTGGGCCAGAGCCGCCAGCCACCAGCCGAACATCATCCAAATAAAATGCGCTTTGCGCCGCGCCGGTGCGGTCTTGCCAGTTCAGGCGGGCGATGGCGCCCGGGCTGCCCAGCGAGGCCAGCGTGATCGTGATGGGCGTCCACGCGCCCGCGGGGGCATCCACATTCACCGTGCTGGTGCCCCCGCCGCCATCTGTTTGTTGAATATAAAACTGCAACTGCTTTGTGCTGCCCGCGCCGCCATGAATCCAAAAGGTGAGCGCGGTGTAGCCTGCCCCTGCCAGCGCCGGGTTTACGCGCAACGAAAAGCCCGCCCAAGCCGCATCCAGCGAAACAGAAAGGGAGTTTGTCCCCGCGTGAACTGGCGCGGTATTGGCAAAATTGCGCGTGGCATTCCACGACCAATCTTGCCAGCCGCTGGCCAGCGCGTCGTCATACACAACCAGGTCGGCTTGCGGCGCAGCGGTTGTGCCCGCAGGAAAGAAAAAAGTTGCGATCAACAAGCCCATCACCACAAAGATGTATGCTATTTTCATTTTCCCCATCCTGTTTTTAACGCCCTGTTTTAAGGCAATTTCTGAACCGCGTCAACGTTTTCTTACTTCGCCCAAATTTGCGCGAATCATCCCAAAAACAATGGCCGCCACGCTTATTATGAGAGCCAGCCGCCAAAATTCTTTTAACAAAACCAGCGTTGTCAAAAAGGCCAGAATAATTGTGGCGTTTAGCAAATAGCGCGAAAGATACCCGCGCAAGGCCGCATCTATGCCCCCAAATAAAAACAAAACGATCAAAATTCCAAGCAGCCATTGAACCGGTTGAAAAACCAGCAAGCCCACCAACGACAAAAGAAGCAGACCAGCGCTCATGGCCGCCCAAAATTCCGCGATTCGCGCTTGTTTATCTGGCGCGGGGGCGGGCAATTCCACGTGTTTTAGATGAGCGCGCGGATCGCCCACATCCCCAAGTTTTATTTTGGCAAGCTGGGCTTTGCCGGCGCGTTGTGTTTCCACCAGTTGAACCCGCTCAAGTTGCAGCTCTTTTAACTCGTTTTCAAGCGCGCCAACTCTCTTTTGCAAGCCCTTTTCGTGCCCGCCAGGTGTTTCAAAGTGGCTTTGCGCATTTACTTCCAAAGCCAGAGCGCGAAGCCTCTCTCTTGCATCCTCTATCTTTTGCTCAAGCGTCGTTTCTTTGTTGTTCAATTCAATCAGGTGCGTCTCCAAGCGCTTTTCTGCGTCTCGGGGCGGCACAACTTTATCCAAACCTGCCCAACCCAAAGGATCGTACCAAGATGACCGCACCGCGCCGTTGCGGTTGTATTTTGGGCCAGATGGGGCGCGCTCGCCGCCAAACACATCTTTTGTCTCCAGCCCCCAAAGGCCGCGGTAGCCATCCACCCAGGGCGTGTCATCTCCAATCAAAATGGGTGTCCATTCCTCGTCCTGGCCTGGGCCGATGGATTTTCCATCTCCCCGCGCGTAATCTACAAACGGAATACCCAAAATTGCCCTGGGTTGTTTTTCGGGCGCAAGGCCCTGGTTAAGCGTGCGCCGCCAAAACCGGGCGACTTCTTCAAACCCGCGCTGAACGGGTTTTAGCGCGTCGGGTTGTATGTCTCGCAGATATTCGCCCTGCATAAAGTAGCTGGCGTGCGAACCCGCCCCCGCAAAAACCACCGGGTGCGTTTGTCCAACCTTGACTAAAACGGGGTCATCCCAGCGGCGGCGCAAATCATCTCCGCTAAAGTCGTGCGAGGCATACGCCACCCATTGCGGTTGTAATTCATCGTTTGCGTCTGGCGCAAGATAGATAAAAATCTGCTCCCAATCCGCTTCATGGTCATTCACGCCATAAAACGTAGAACGCCAGTCGTTCATGGCGAAAAAGAAAATGTAGTGCAAAACGGTGTACCCGCCAACGCGCAATACGCGGCCATAATAAACACGGCGCGGATTTTCTTTTTGCATCTCTTCGTATTTCATTTGCGCGGCGGCGGCTGTGCCACCCGGCACTTTGCCGCGCACCAACAAAGACATGGTGAAGAAAGAATCTATGATGCGCGAGAGCATTCCAACGCGAGCCAGCCGGCCATAGGCTTGAAATCTGGGCAGGTCGGAGCGCTCCAGCCATCGTTGATACTGAATGGCGTTTAGGGGTTCATCCACAAAACGCAAATAGAGCGCGCCGCCTGGATTTGCCTTCTGGAACCCGGACAGATTTTGAACGTTTAATTCTCCGGGCGCGGCAATTGGCTTGTCTTCCTCATTGTTTTTGTATAGCCATAAACTGGCGCGGCGCACATACTCGTTCACCTCGCACGGAAAGAAATGCTCGCCTTTTGTGTAGCGCACCACCGGCTCAAATTTGCGCAACAGGCTTTCATCATTCAGCGTCATAGATTGTTATCGTTTGGATTTGTTTTGAGGGAAGCGCGGCTAAACATGTATTGCACATCGCGCTGATTGAGATAAAACACAATCAAAACCCCAATCAACATGCTTAAATAATCGGCGCGGCTGTTTGAATAACTCATCAAATCTGTAACCAGCGAAAACCCTGTGAGCAACATCGTCGCCAACCACGCCCAATATTTATGAAACCACAACCCAATGCCAGCGCAAATTTGGATTATGGCCAAGCCAATCATCACCATCGGACTCAAGTCAACACCCAACGCGGGGTCAATATCAAACAGCCCTTGCCCTTCATACAGCAACACAATGGCGGTCATCAGACCCATGATCGCCAAAAGCGCCTGAAAAATAATGATGGCGTATAGCGCAAAGGGCCGCCGCCTTTTTGTTTTTGGCAATGATGAGCTTTGTGTCATAGAGCAGGAAAAGGGCAAAAAAATTATGGGCAATTTTTCGCGACCGAAAAACCACCCATAATTAATTTTCTGAGAGGCCTATGCGGGTTAAGGCTTACTTCTTTGGCGGGAATCTTGAAATAATCGTGGCCCCATCTGGCACAAGCGCCCGCGAGCCAAACGCGGCAAACGGCTTTAGCGGCTCAATGGCCCGCTCTGGCAAGGCCAACACGCCCACTGCGCTGCCTTCGACCACATTTGCGGCGTTGTCAATCATCGCCAGCCCCAGCAAGTAGCCATCGCTGTCTGCCGCGCAAGATGTAATCGTGCCGATCACGCGGCCTTTCTTGTCCAAAATCGGGTCGCCGCCCTTGGGCACACGCACACCTTTGTCGTTCAGACGAAAGCGTTGCAGGGTCATTTTGCTTTTCGCTGCGCCATCCATATATGCGGTGCGGCCAATAAAGTTGGCGGCCTTGCCTGTTTTTACAAAGTTGGCAAAGCCGATGTGATACGGCAGGAGTTTCATCTCGCCAGCCAGCTCATGACCATACAGCGGCAAGCCCGCCTCGGTGCGCAACGAATCGCGCGAGGCCAGACCGCACGGCTTCACGCCGGTCGCTTTGCCCACCGCCAAAATGGCGTTCCACAACTCCACCACCTGCGCGGGATGCACGAAAATTTCATACGCCACGCGCTCGCCGGTGTAGCCCGTGCGAGAGATGAACACATCAAAGGTGTTGACCTTGGCGCGCATGATGCCCGCGTAAGGCAGCGCCTGCATCAAGGCAATCTCCGGCTGGTCGTTCATCAACGCAATCAAAATTTTTTGCGCGTCCGGGCCTTGCAGGGCAATATCCACGCGCATGTCATCGCCGCTGGATGGGGCGCGCAAATCGCGCAGATCGCACTTCGGCGCGCCGTCTCGCGCCATCGCGCTTTGCAGCCATGCCCAATCTTTGTCGTTGTTGGATGCGTTCACCACGACCAAATATCGCTCTGGCTCCACGCGGTAAATCATGATGTCGTCCACGCACGCGCCATCATCATCCAGCATGTAGGCGTATTGCGATTTGCCAACCGCCAGCTTGCTCACGTCATTTGTGCCGATGAGGTCCAGAAACGCCGCGGCGTTTGGCCCGCGCGCGTCCAGCACGCCCATATGGCTCACATCAAACAGACCAGCGTTATTGCGCACGGCGGCGTGTTCATCTTTTACGGATGAGTACCACACCGGCATATCCCATCCGCCAAAAGGGACCATGCGCGCGCCAAGTTGTTTGTGGGTTTCGTAAAGCGAGGTTCGTTTGAGTTCTTCTGCCATGGGGCGAATTGTAATCCGAAAGACCGAAGACGGGGGACGGAGGACGGTTTTTGCGCGACCAAATATCCGTCTTCCGTCCTCCGTCTTCCGTCATCTTCCGATGAAAAAATAAAAATCTCGCGAACATCAACATGCCCGCGAGATTTTGGTGAGACAAAC
>DAORUN010000022.1:0-6629 GCA_035433205.1 Thermoflexales bacterium
TGCCCGCGTATCTGGATGAAATTTCTGTGTTGTGCGCCCAGCCCAGCGTGAGCGCCAAACACGAAGGCATAAACGAATGCGTGGCGCTTGTTCTGGCCGCGCTGCAAAAACATGGTGTGCAGGCGACCATCTACCAAACCGCCGGGCACCCGGTGGTGATGGGCCGCGCTGCGGGCAAAAGCGATAAGACCCTGCTGTGCTACAACCATTACGATGTTCAGCCGGTGGAGCCGCTGGAGCTTTGGGAGACCCCGCCCTTCCAGCCCTCCATCCGCGATGGCAAACTGTTCGCCCGCGGCAGCCGCGATGACAAAGGCGAGCTGATCTCGCGGCTGGCCGCGCTGGACGCCGTGCGCGAGGCCAACGGCGGCGAGCTGCCGTGCAGCTATGTGTTTGTGGTGGATGGCGAAGAAGAAGTGGGCAGCCCCAACATGCCCGCTTTTGTTCAGGCGCATCTCAAAGACCTCGCTTCGTCTGGGGCGCTTTGGGAAGAAGGCGGGATAGAGAGCAGCGGCGCCCCGTATTGCTCGCTGGGGTGCCGCGGCATTTTGGCCGTCGAGTTATCCATCACCACCATGAAAACCGACGCGCACAGCGGGCGCGCCCACTTTTTGCACAGCGCGGCCTGGCGGCTTGTGCGCCTGCTCAACGCCCTCAAAGACGAGAACGACCACATCAACATTGCCGGTTTTTACGATGACGCCAGGCCGCCCCTGCCGCTTGACCTTGAGCTTTTGGATGCGTTACCCAGCGAGGTTGACCTGCACAAACAGATTTACGGCATCGAAAAATATCATCTCAACCGCACCGAGAGCGAAGTCCGCCGCGCCGTGTTTCAACCCACGATGAACATTGAGGGCATCAGCACCGGCTACACGGGCGAGGGAATGAAGACCGTGATTCCGGCCAAAGCCAGCGTGAAGATTGACTTCCGGCTGGTGCCAGACCAAGACCCCCAAGATTGCCTGCGCAAACTCAAGGCGCATTTGGTGGCGATTGGATACGGCGATGTGGACGTGAAATACATCGGCTCAATGGCGCCCAGCCGCACCCGCCCCGATGACCCGCTGGTCAAGTTGGTGGCGCAAGCGGCGGCGGAGGTGTATCCGGTTCCTGCCCTGCTTTACCCAATGGTTGGCGGCAGCAGCCCCATCTACGCCTTTAAACAACCGCTGGGCAACATTCCAGTTGTAAACCCGGGGATTGGCTACTGGGACAACCGCGCCCACGCGCCCAACGAGCACATCCGCATTGACGACTTTGCCCAGGCCACCCGCCACATTGCGCGGGTGATGGACGGCTTTGCGTCATTGTAGCCAGCGCGGTCAGGCGCTTTTCATGCGCCCAAATTCAAATACAGAGAAGGCAAAAGCCAGCGCGGCAAAAATAAACAGCGCCACAAAGCCAAGCTGATCCACAATCACGCCCAACAGGCTGGTGAGCAGCATCACCACGCCAAGCGCGGTGTTGGTGAGGCCAAAATACAGCGAGCGGCGTTCCGCGGGCGCAATTTCCATCACCAGCGGGCTGCCCGCCACGGTGATGGCGCTGTTGCACACCCCGCCCACCACAAACGCCGCGGCCAGGGTTGGCACGGCCAGCGCGGATTCCTTTGCCACCCCGCCCGATGTGAGCGCGACCGCCAGCGCGGCAAAGGCGATGCCCACACCCGCGCCCAGCATCATCGTCAGCTTGCCGCCCCGCCGGTCGGCCAGCCGGCCCCACAACATGTTAGACACCAGCGTGGTGATGAGCGTGAGAGGCACAAAACCGCCCAGCGTTGTATCAGGCACGTGCATTTGGCGTTTGGCATACACGGTGAGAAACGCCAGCGAGGCCGCGCCGGTGAGAATGGCGCTGCGGGCGATGAGATACGAGCGATACGTCGCGTCGGATTTTGCCACCAGCCACGCGCGGCGCAAATCCTTTAACATGGCGTGCCCGGCGCGATTCACCGGCTCTGGCTTCTCCACCATCAAGCCAAACAAATAATTGGCGATGAGGTTGGCCGCCGCCGCGCCAGCGAACGCCGCGCCAAAGTTCTGAGGGTAAGTCAGCCCAAGGCCGCCGCCCAACACAAACGCCAGCGCCCCGCCCGCCAACGCCCCCAGCAACGCGCCCGTGCTTTGGCGCAGGCCAAACAGCGTGCTGCGCTGGTTGGGCGGTATCAGTTTGGCGGTCACGGTCATAAACGGCAGCCCGGCCACGCCCGATGCGATGGCGAGGCTGAGCACGCACACCGAGAACGCCAGCAGCAGCAGGTTGGTATCGTGAATGGTGAACACCGCCGCCAGCAGCAGCCCCCAGGTGATGGCGCGGGCGACGGTGGTGGCTCGATACACATCCAGCTTAACCGGCGCGCGCTCCACCAACCCGGTGATGAACAATTGCGGCAAAAACCAGCCCGTGTCGCGCAGCGGGGCAATCAGGCCGATGAGAACGTTGCTGGTGGTGAGCTGCGAGAGAAACGCGGTGATAATCAGCCGCGAATCCATCAGCGCATCGCCCAACCCCGAAAGTGCGCCATTGATGACATGCAACACGAAGTTGCGGCGATAAATTTTTTGTTCCAAAATGCGTTTGCGGGTTTGCGAGTTTGCTTGTCAGCGCGCAAACGCTATCTCACAATTACGGTTGTGCCCACGCTGGCCCAGCGGTATAACCGCGCCGCAGAATCCATGCTTCTAATCACAACGCAGCCCAGCGAGTTGTAGGCGTATCCGCCGCCGCGCAGCATTTCTGGGCCGTGAATGCCATTTTGCACCCGCCCCACGTAATAAATACCCATCCAGTAGGGCAGCGTCCAGCCGCGGTAAATGGATGGCGCGGCGGCAATTTTGTTTTGCACCCGGAACGTGCCGCGGCGAATCCCGCGCACATTTACTGGCGCAGATAAAACAAGCTGACCATTGTTATACGCGTAAATTCGCTGGGCCCCCACGCTCACCAGAATGTATCGCCCGGCCGCAAAGTTATCTGCAGCTTGGGCGGGCTGGGCCGCGCCAAAAATGGCGATGGCGACGAGAAATGAGCTAAACAATCGGAAAAATGTAGTTGTGCGCATATTAATTCTTAATCCTGATTATGGCATCTTACATGCAAATTCGCAATCTGGAACGGATAAATTATTCCAGCCCCCAGCCCATGTCTTGAATTTGCTTGCGCAAAGCCGCACGTGATGGCTGGGACATGCGCCGCGCGGAATGCTCTGTCCAGCCGTACTGTTCCATTTTATCTGGATGACCAGGCACGGCCACCTGACGGTTGTCGTATATCCCCGTGGCAATCATGGCCTCGTCATACTCCGCCAGCGCCGCATCTTGATTTTGATCTGAGTAGACTTCGTGATGCAGCACGCCTTTGAGCGGCAGACGCGGGCGAACGCGCCCAGCCCGCGTTGGAAACCCAAGCGTCATGCCCACCAGCGGAAACATCAGCCGCGGAAGGTTGAGCAGTTTTGCCACCTCTGGCGGGTGGTTGCGCAGGCTGCCGATGTAGCACACGCCCAGCCCCAGCGATTCTGCCGCCAGCGCCGTGTTTTGCGCCATCAGGGCCGCATCCACCGCCGCGATGAGAAAGTGCTCGGTTGGCTCGCTCACAAGTGAATGATGGCGCAGCTCGGCGGCGCGGTTCAGCCTGCTGAGGTCGGCGCAAAAGGCCAAAAACAGCGGCGCCTCGGCAATATGCTCCTGGTCGCCGCACAAATGCGCCAGCGCGGCGCGGGTTTGCGGGTTGGTCACGGCGATGACGCTGTATGCCTGCAAATTGGATGAACTGGACGCGCGTTGCCCGGCGGCCACAATCGCCTCCAGCCATTCCTGCGGAACGGGGTCGGGTTTGTAGTGCCGCGCAGAGGCGTGCGCATGAATATGCTCAATGATTGAATTTGTGACTGACATGAGGGCAAGTTTAACTTGAATGCAAATTTCACATCTACGTATACTTTGTCTTGTGAGCGAGATTTACGAACAAATTTATCGCATCGTAAAACTAATTCCCAAAGGCCGGGTGATGAGTTATGCGGGCGTGGCGCGGCAGGCGGGCATTGCTCACGCGCCGCGCGTGCCGGGTTATGCGCTGTATGCCCTGCGCGACACAGCAAAACACCGCGCCGTGCCGTGGTGGCGGGTGATCAACTCGCAGGGCAGAATTAGCAATTCTTCCTCGCCAAATGCGCCAGATATTCAACGCGAGCTGCTCCGCGCCGAGGGCGTGGACGTGAGCGAGGAATACCGCGTGGACATGCGGGTGTACGACGCGGAAGATGTGGTGTATCAAAAACTTAAGAGAAGCAGAAAGCCTACTCAACACTAGAAAATGGAACAATGGAAAACGCGGTCACGCCGCACGCTTTACCAACACCTGCCCTGGATCACGCTGGAGCAGCGCGAAATTGAATTGCCAAACGGCAAAGTGATTCCCGATTGGACATGGGTGGACACGCCAGATTTTATTAACATTGCCGTCATCACCACCGAGGGAAAGTTTGCGCTGTTCCGCCAAAACAAATACGCGGTGGATGGCGTCTCGCTGGCGCCAGTGGGCGGTTACCTGGAACCCGGCGAAGACCCGCTGGACTGCGCCAAACGTGAGCTGCGCGAAGAGCTGGGCTACGAGGCCGCAACCTGGCTGGCGCTGGGCAAATATGCGGTGGATGGAAATCGCGGCTGCGGCAACGGCCATCTGTTTTTAGCCACAGACGCGCGAAAGACAACCGAGCGCAACGCCGATGACTTGGAAGAGCAGGAATTTGTGCTGCTCAGCCGCGAGGATGTGCAGACGGCTTTGCTGCGCGGCGAGTTTAAGGTGATGCCATGGGCCGCGGTGATGGCGCTGGCGCTGATGCGGGTTTAACCGCGCAGCAAACGGGGCAGCCACTTCCAAATGGCGCTGCCATCGCCAAAACTCACGGGCAAAAATACTTGCAGCGTCATCACCAGCAAATTGTCCAAAAAGAAAAACCGCAAAGCCCAGGCAAGCCAAAGCGGGGCAGAGACAGCCTGCATCAACCCAAACGCCATCACAGAAAGAATGGCGCTAAAAACCGGGCCGCCAATGGCGCGGATGAGATGTGTGCGCGGCGGCAGGTCTGGCTCATTGGGCGGGTATAGGTCTTGGGCAAAAACAAACCAAAAGGCGATGCCGCGCATGGGATGCCCGGTTAACCGCGCAAAAACAAAATGCCCGGCATGATGCACGATGACCGAGAGCCAGTGCAAACCAACCACGCATAACGCAAAGACCATCGTCGCGCCCGGCGGCATGGCCATCGCCCCAACAACAACCGCAATGGCAAAAACGCCAATGACAGATGGAATGACGGAACGCCGAACCTGGATGATGTTTTGCATGGCGCGCAAAAGATGAAAAAAGAAAAACCAGCCAGACTGTTTTTAATCTGGCTGGTTGATTGCGCTGAAAGAGACTAGCGAATGACGAACGAAAGCGCGACCATAATCAACGCCAGCGCCACGGCGATAATGAACGTGCGCTTCAAATCGCCAATCACATCGCCGTATTCCGCTTGCCAGTCCAAAACACGGGCGGTCATGTTCTGCCGCACGGCGGGTTTGCCATCCGCTTTTGCGGGTGAGGCAGCGGCTTTGGCCGTCGGCGCGTCAAACGCCTCGGCGGGGATGTTGTAACGGCGGTCGCGTCGTGATCTTTTGCTCATATCAAGCGAATTTTACACCGAACCAAAGAGCGGCAAAGTCGCCGTTTTATTCTCGCACCAGCACTTGTGATGAACAATGCGGGCCGCCGTAGCCGCCGGTGAGCGCGTCAAACGAGATGAATTGTGTTTGCACGCCCGCCTTTTGCAACCGCCGCTCAAATGACTTGCCCGATTGCTTCACGCCAATAAACTGGCGCGGGCCAACCAGCAGGCCGTTTGGCGCAAAATCTTCCTGCTCGCGTTTGGAAAATGGAATCACCCGGATGCCCTTCTCTTTGAGATATTCCGAGAAGCGCACTGTGCGCGCGAGCTGGTAACTGAACTTTTTGGGGCTGCCCACCGGCGCGTACACATCCACCAGCGGTTCTTCCTCGCCTTTCAAACGCGTGTCGCAACACGCGGCCAAATCTTTATCCAGCATGGCGAAATACGTGTCCAGGTGCATCTCGTCCATGTTGTTGCGCTGGTCTTTCACCACACCCACCTCAACAAAGCCATACACTTTGCGCTCAAGGCATTGGCGCACGCCCTCGGCGTTGGTCAGCAAACCCTGGCCCTGCAAAACAAAATCGCCGCACGGCAAAAAATCGCCGCCTTCCAGCGTGCCGGGGGCCTGCACGCGGTAGATGGGTTTGATGCCGATTTGTTGGAGCGCGCGCTCAACAATGTCATTCTCTGGCTTGCGTTTGCCCAAGCGCAGGCGCGTAATCACCACGCCTTTGGCGGTCGTAATCAACGGGTCACGGGTGTAATAACACGACGGCGGATCGTTCAACTCAAAGCGCGTGGTGAAACGCGTGGTCGGGTCAACCGGGTCGGCGTTGTAAGTCACGCGCATGGTGGGCCGCATCAAAATCACGTCCACCAGACTTTCAGCGTCCAACACGCTCAACGCTTTTGTTAAATTGGCTTCCAGTTGGGCGCGGTCTTTGGGTGTTATTGGGTGTGCGACTGA
>DAORUN010000022.1:6729-26616 GCA_035433205.1 Thermoflexales bacterium
CTGATTGTCGGCCTTCGCGGACATTTTGCGTCGGCGCAGGCCGACGCTCGGCTGAAAGCCCGCCAGATGCGACTTCAGTCGCTTGCTTGGGGCTGATGGCTGGCTCAAACGCCAGCGTGATGGCCTCCCGCGCCCACTTGCGCAGGTTGGTCATACCCGCGCTCCCGCGCTCGCGCAATGCCTCGCGGATGTCGAACACGAGGATGCCGCGCTCCTCCAGCGCCCTCCGGTAATTGCGATGCTCTTCTCGCGCCTGCGCCAGCGAAAACGGGCGCAAAAAGTTAGACGAGTCGGTCTGCAAAATAGAGTAAAGCGTCTCCAACCGCGGCTCGCACAACATCACCACTTTGGCGGGCAGCCACTCGGCGGGCTGGCTGGGGATTATTTTGTTCATATTTGTTAAATAGACGGGAGACGGGAGACGGAGGACGGAAGACCGTTTAGGCCGTCCTCCGTCTCCCGTCTCATCGTCATCTTCCAATGCCCACACTTCCGCCAAACGCGGCGCTCATGTCCTGGTAAATCTGGCTGATATTTGCCTCGCTGCCAATGTATGACGTGCCGTTGCTTTGTTTGGCAAGGCTATCCAGTTGCTCGGTGTTGGCATCACCGCCATAGGCAATGGTGTAAAGCGAGGTGTTGTTGGCGGTGGCGTCTTTGATGAGCGCGGCGTCAAACTTGCGCTTGCTGGCGGTGTCCAGCCCGTCTGTCAGCACAATCATGATGTTGGTGCGGCTGGGCGAGTTGTATTTGGCGATCAGCGTCGCGCCCTGCGCCACCGCATCAAACAAAGCGGTGTTGCCATTGGCGTTAAGCCCCCGCACCGCAGAAATGGCAGTGTTTCGCGCCGCGCCCATTTTTTGGTTCTCCATAATTGTGCGGGCAGCCGTGGAAAACGAGATGAGCGAAATCACGTCATCGTTGCCCATTTGCTGGATGAATTGCGCGGCGGCGTCGCGCATGCCGTTAATTTTGTCGCCAGCCATGCTGCCAGACACATCCAAGACCATGACCAAATTAACGGGTTTTCGGGCGGCCTTCCACACATCTTGCGCGGCCAGCAGCGCCGCCGCGTTGGATGCGCCAAACACAATTTTGGGCTGCGCCGTGTCAAAGCCCGCATCTGCGCTGAGCGGCGCGCCCAGCTTGACCGCGCCATTCACCGGGCGCAGGCCATTTTGCAAAGCCAGCTTTTGCATATCCGCGCCCAGCAGCGCATCGCGCCAGGCTTTGGCGGCGGCTTGCTCTTCTGCGCTGGCGCCGCTGTTTATGCACGCCGGATGGGTCGCCACAAATGTGCCTTCATACGGATACACCGGCACGATGTCTTCTTTGCCCATTTGCACAATCGTGCTTTCGTACATCACCGCCGCGCCCAGATATTTGGCATCGCGTGAACTCATCGCCTGAGCCAGCGCGGCGGTGGACGAGGCGAACACGGCCACGCCGCCCTCAAACGCGCCAATGGAGGCCTTGACGATGGGCGAGGCCACATCGCTCGCGCTCACCGGCGCGGCGGATGATTTCGCGGCTTGCGCAACGGCCATCAGCGTGTTTGCGCCGGATGCCGAAAGCCCCGGGTTGGCGTGGGCGATGCGCAACGTTTTGCCAAATTGCCCGCCGGTGTAATACCCCCAAGATTGCGGGTCGGCGGTCAGGCTGCTGATGTCCAGCCAGCCCAGCGAACGGGCGGGGTAACCCAACGCGTCGGCGATGTCTTTCCACATCGCAATCACCAGCGGGCTGGTGGCTGTGCTCACGCAATTGCCCTTGAATGCGGCGTTCCCGCGCGAGGCCAGCACATCCGGCCACGCCTCGTCATCGGGTATCCACATCGTGGCGGTGGAGCGGGTAAATTCGTTCACCGCCTGGCCGGCCTCCATGCTGATGAGATCTGCGTAGACCGGTTTGTTGGCGCTTTTCACGCGGCCATCATTCAGTTTTTCTGCGGCCTGTTCCAGCCAGGGCATCGCGCCCGTGTTGGCCACAATTTGAATGCGGGTGGCCCCAATGGGCACACCGTTTTTGTCTTTGAGATTGACATTGCAGGCCGCAAGCGCCATCACCCCGACCAAAGCCGAGAGCGTGACGCGGAGAAATTTTGAGGTGTTCATGTTTGGGAAGACGGAAGACCGAAGACGGAAGACGGCTCATACCCCCGTCATCCGTCTTCGGTCTTCCGTTCTATTACCGCCCGCTGGTGACCAGCGTCATCTCCACGTAGCGGTCTTCGGCCTGAATATCGGCGTTTTCGGTTTCGCGGTGAGCCTCAACTGGCAGGGTCGCCTCCACGATGAAGCGGGCGCGATCCACCTTTTGCGAGACCAGATAATCCACCACCGATTGAGCGCGGGCCTTGGCCAGCTCCAAAATTTGCGCCTCGGTGTAGGTTCCTTTTGGCCCCGGCCACGCGCTGGAGCCTTTTACTTTGAGCAAAAGCCCCACCGATTGCTGGAGCGTGGGCACCACGCAATCATCCAGCACGCGGCGGCTTTCCAGGGTGAGCGTGGCGCTCTCTGGCAAAAAGGCGAAGCGGCGGCAAGGCAACACGGCCAGCGTGCTGGCATCACCCGCGTTGGTCGAAATTCCGCTCAGGTCAATTTTTGCGCCAATGGAAAATGTGTCGTTGATGGGCCGCGCGGCGGGCTGCAACTTGCTGTTTTGGGCGGCGGCCAGCACAAAACGCGGGTCAATCAGGTCTTCCACGCGGTCGGGGCTGGCCTGTGTGCCCGCGGTGGCCCACACGCGCCGCGCAATCGTCATGCGATTGAGCAACGGCGTTGGGTCGCGCATCACCACCGCGTTTGCGCCCAGGTCGGCCTGCGCGATGTTCTTCAACTGGTCTTTCAAATCTTGCGCGGTGCGGATGGTGGTCCAATCGTTGTAGCCCCATTTCACAATCGCGTCGCCAGCGGCATCGGGGTTCTCGGCCAAATATTTCAGCGCGTCAAACCACGCGTTGTGGAACATCTGCACCACATTTGGCTTGTCGGTGATGGCTTTCTTGGATGTGGCGACTGTGTCCACAATCAAACGCAATTGCGAGGTTGTAATGAGCGGAGCGCCGCCGCTTTGCCTGGCCTTGGAAAGTTGCGGCTCCCACGCGCTCACCACATCGGCCTTGCCTTCGTTAAAGGCTTTCACCGCCGCGTCGGGCGTGTCGTAGGGCAGCATCTTCACATCAAATTTGGCATTTAGCTGGGCGATGGAAAGCACGTAATGCACAAAATACTCCGCGCTGCTATCGCTCACGTAGGCAATGCGCTTGCCCTTCAAATCGTTCAGCGTGGCGATGCCTTTGGCGTACATGCCATCGCCACCCGCGCTTTCATCCACAATCGCCGTCACAACGCCATAACCGGTCACGCTGGCGCTGTCTGCGGTGTCCAGCAAGCAATCCCATTGGCCCTGCTCAATAAACGTGTCGGCCTGCTCGGCAGACAGCGCGTATTCGGGCTTGTTGGTCAACTGCAAGGGCACAATCCCCAGGTTAAAGCCGTTGGCCACATCTTTGCCGGTTTGTTGGATGAGGCTGAGCGTGAGATACGACGCGAACGCATCCGTGCCACAAATATACGTCGGCTTGCCATCTCCGGCCTTGTAATTTGGCCCCCAAAGCGGGTTTGGCGATTTGATGTTTTGCGGCTGTACCGTTTTTTGCACGTCGGGGCGCGGCGTGTCGGTTGGGTTTAAGCTGTTCACCGGCCTGCCTGTGATGGTGTTAAGGAGCAATCCCCCGCCCACCAGCAGCACGGCCAAACCAACAATCAAGAAAAACAACAACCGCGTTCGATTCATCTGCATAGTTTTCCCTCTTTATTTAATTACGAATTACGAATTACGAATGTTTCGCAATCCTCAGCTTGCAATGCAATTAGGAATTGCTTTTGTTAAATCCCGACCGGTAAAGTTCGTCCATCTCCGCCCGTGTGTCTTCCAGCGATTGCACCTGCTCCATCATGTCACTTTGCAGGCGGCTGGTGCGCTGGCTGTTCACATCGCGGCTGCTGAGCACTTTTACTTGCATATACATCGTGCCCATCGCGCTCAGGGTGTTGTTCAATTGCAAGCGGGCGCGGGCCATGGTGTCTTTTAGGTTTTGCAGCGAGGTGATTTGCTTTTGCTTCAGCTCAATCGTCCGCGCCAGCTCCATCTGCACATTTGACCCCAGCGATGTGCGCAATTGTTCTTTGAGCTGCGCCAGCTCCTTGGGCGCGTAAACCATATCCCGCATCACCACGCGGTCATTTTCAAACAGGTCAATGGTTTGGGCCAGGCGGTAAACCTGCCCAATCCAGTCCTCGGTGCGGCGGGCCGCGTCCATCAAGTGCTCATCCAAAACCGGGTTGTCTTGCCGCTGAATCTCCTTCACGATGAGTTCGCGGTAATCAATGGCCTGCTGCACCTGCGCCCGCAACTCTTTAGATTTGATCTTGCTCAGGTCGTATTGCTCGGCAAACGTTTTGTTCACCACGCTTTGGAAAAAGCGCGGGTCTTTGAGCGTGCTGAGCACGATGCCGCCAAAACCTGCCGCGCCGCCCGCCAGCCACATCCACCACTCACCGGGCATGAAGGGAACATGCAGCGCGGTCAGCCCCGCGCCAATGATCCCCAGCGCCAGCACAATGGCGCTCTCTGGGCGAAACAGCGCGTATTGCAGCAATTGCTGTTTGGCCTGCTCCACAACTCGGTCGCTGACAGACGGGGTGTCGGTTGGTGATGTGTTCACTTGAGTAGTTCAAAGTGACAAGTTCAAAGTGCAAAGTTATGCGAGGTTGCGAAGACCCGCGAATCTAAGCTCGCAACCACTTTGCACTTGCCACTTTGAACTTTGCACTTGTCATTCATAATCCAAAAGTATTGGAACAATATAATACCCGTGCTTGGACACAGATACAAGAACCCGGATTTTAGCGATTGAATCCTCGTGCGATGAAACCGCCGCCGCCGTGATTGAGGACGGACGGCGCATTTTGTCGAACGTGATTTCATCGCAAATAGATTTACACCAAAAATACGGCGGCGTTTTTCCAGAGATGGCCTCGCGGGCGCACGTGGAAGCCATCACCCCGGTGATTGCGCAGGCCATGGCCGACGCCAATGCCACCTGGGATTCCATCACCGCGGTTGCCGTGACGCGCGGCCCCGGCTTGCCCGGCTCATTGGTGGTGGGCGTGAACGCAGCCAAGGGCATTTGTCTGGCGCGCGGGCTGCCGCTCATCGGGGTGAACCATCTGGAGGGGCATATTTACTCGCACTTTTTGGAGACAGGAGACGGCGGACGGAAGACGGACGCGTTGGCCGTCGCCGGTCTTCCGTCTCCTGTCTTTGAGTTTCCCCTGCTCACCCTCATCGTGAGCGGCGGCCACACCGAGCTGGTGCTGATGCGTGGTCACGGCGACTACGAGCTGATTGGGCACACGGTGGATGACGCGGCGGGCGAAGCGTTTGACAAAGTGGCGCGGATGCTGGGGCTGGGCTATCCGGGCGGGCCGCTCATTCAAAAAGCCGCGCTGGCTGGCAACGCCGAACGGTTCAAGTTTGCCCGCCCGCGCATTTCGCCGCGCAAGGGCGGCGTGGTGCGCTCTAAATACGATGGCGCGTTTGAGTTTTCGTTCAGCGGCGCAAAAACCGCCGCGCTCGGCCTCATCCAGCAATTTGGCGGTAATGACAAAGTGAATGGCAAGCTTTCTCTCGCCGTGCCGGTTGAAGACATCGCGGCCAGCTTTCAGCTTGCGGTGGTGGACTGGCTGGTGGAGAAAACCGCGCTGGCTGTGCAACAATTTGGGGCGAAGGCTGTTCTGGTGGGCGGCGGCGTGAGCGCCAACAAACTTCTGCGAGAGAAGATGCGGGCCGCGTTCCCAGACCCGGCCTTTCCGGTGTCGTTCCCGCCCTTTGCGCTATGCACAGACAACGCCGCCATGATCGGCGCAGCGGCGCATTATGCCTACGTTCGCGGTGTGCGCGACACGCTGGCCATGGATGTCTCGCCAGATTTGAAGATTGGGGTGTGATGCATAACGTGTAAGATGTAATGCGTAAGTGTGGCTACACGAGATTACACGTTACACTTTACAGATTAAGTTAACCCTTTTTTGCGAAGCATAACCAACGCGTCGCCAGCAGTAATGCCCGGAGCGCCAATATAACTTTCCACAAAGAAGCGCATGATCAGCTCAATTCAGGATATTGTTCGGCAAAAATTTTCTTTCTCGCTTTCTTTCCAGCGGCCATCAAGTCATCAAGGGTAACGCCTTTGGCAGCCAGCTCTTTGCCCATCTCTTCAAAAAGGTTGACCATATTCTCAGGGCTGTCTGGCGCGGCAGGTTTCACTTTTTCAATTTCCACTTTGCCGTTGCCAACATAGGTGTAGATGAGCGCCGCGCCATTCTCAATTTGCAAAAGATCGCGGATTTTGGCAGGAATGGTGGTGATGCCGCGCCCATGAATTTTTGACATGGCCTGCGGGCGCTGTTTGGGCGCATTGTTTTTTGCGGCCGCGCGGGAGTTTTTTTTGGCAGGCATGGCTCTCATTTCAGTGATCTCAATTGAAATACATCAATTACATCATTTTAGCGCAATTATAGTAATCACAGCAAACAGCCATGCCTTCATCAAAAAATCGCTTCAAAAGATTGCTTGGGCAAATTGATTCAGCCTATAATCTCGCAGATTTGAGATTCTGAATGAACCATGTTGAGATGTAATCTTCGTGAGCCTAAATTGCAGGTTGCACCTTGCTTTCTTATTTCTCGTTTCTTATTTTTTAAACAATGACCACCTACGAAACCATCATCGGCATGGAGACGCATGTCGAATTTGACACGCGCAGCAAGATGTTTTGCGCGTGCAGCGCAGATTTTTTTGGCGCGGCCCCCAACACGCACGTATGCCCGGTGTGCATGGGCCAGCCGGGGGCGCTGCCGGTCATCAACAAACGCGCCGTCGAGTTCACCATCCAACTGGGGCTGGCCTTGAATTGCCAAATTGCGCCGCACACATTCTGGGAGCGCAAAAGCTACTGGTACCCCGACCTGCCCAAGGGCTACCAAATCACGCAATATCAGTATCCGCTGGCGTTTGATGGCTACCTGGACGTGGACGTGCGCGACACCTCGCAGGGCTGGAACGAGAAAAGCTACCGCAAGCGCATCCGCATTCGGCGGGCGCACCTGGAAGAGGACACGGGCAAGCTCACGCATGTGGGCGCGCTCTCGCATGTGGATTACAACCGGAGCGGTGTGCCGCTGGTGGAGATTGTCACCGAGCCGGACATCAACAGCGCGGATGAGGCCTATGCCTACGTGAGCGCCCTGCGCGACATTGTGCGCTATTTGGGCGTGAGCACCGGCGATATGGAAAAAGGCGCCATGCGCTGCGAGCCAAACATGAGCCTGCGCGTGGCGGGCACAACCGCCTTTGGCACAAAAGTGGAAATCAAAAACCTCAACTCGTTCAAGGCCGTGCGAGACGCGGTGGCTTACGAGGTGAAACGCCAGAGCAAGGCGTATGACGAGGGCGAAGCCATCCGCCAGGTGACGATGGGTTGGGATGACGCGCGAGGCGTGACGGTTGTTCAGCGCGAGAAGGAAGACGCGCACGACTACCGCTACTTCCCCGAACCAGACCTTCCGCCGCTGGACGTGAGCGAGGACTGGCTGAGCGCCATCCGCCAGAACATGCCCGAACTGCCTTTGCAAAAACAAGAACGCTACCAGCGCGAGTTTGGCCTGAGCGCCTACGACGCGGTGCAGCTCACCGCAGACCCAGCCACCGCGGCGTGGTACGAGAAAGCCGTGCAGGCAAGCGGCGCGGCGGGCGCAAAACCCATCGCCAATTTTGTGCAGGGCGAGCTGTTCCGGCTGATGCGGGCGGGCGGCGTGGGCGACATTGGACAGGTAAAAGTTGCTCCGGCGCAATTGGCCGCTTTGGTTGGATTGGTTGAGCGGCAGGCCATCAACACCAACACCGCCAAAACCGTGTTTGAGGACATGTTCTCCACCGGCGCAGACGCGCAGACGATTGTGGACGCCAAGGGTTTGGCGCAGGTGAGCGACACGGGCGCCATCCAAAAAGTGATTGAGGATGTGATTGCCGCCAACCCGGGCCAGGTGCAAAAATATCTGGCGGGCGAGGAGAAACTGTTTGGCTTCCTCGTGGGGCAGGCCATGAAGGCCCTGAAAGGCAAAGGCAACCCGCAAGTGGTCAACCAATTGCTCAAAGATGCGCTGAAATAAAGCGCATCTCCAACCCTAACCCCTAATCCCCAACGCCCAGCCCCCCAGCTATTCCCCGGCTGGCTTACAATACCTGCAAGATATGACCAAACGCAAAAACACGCTGGATACAAAATCGGAGGCGGGCAAAGCCTTTTTGGTGGGCGTTCAGATTCGCAACATCCCATCGCGGCCAGCCAACGCAAAGTTGTCGCTGGATGCCTCGATGGACGAGTTGGAACTGCTGTGCAAAACGGCGGGGCTGGAGGTGGTGGGGCGCACCACTCAAAATCTGGATTCGCCCAACCCCAACACCTTCATCGGCCCCGGCAAGGTAGAGGAACTCATCACCTGGCGCGATGCCACCGATTTTGACGTGGTTGTGTTTGACGACGAACTTTCTCCGCGCCACCAGCGCGAGCTGGAGGAGATGCTGGGCGACAAGACGCAGGTGCTGGATCGCACGGGTCTCATTCTTGATATTTTTGCCCAGCACGCCAGCACCCGCGAGGGCGCATTGCAGGTGGAGCTTGCGCTCTACGAATACCGCCTGCCCCGCCTCACGCGCCAATGGACGCACCTTTCGCGGCAGGGCGGCGGCGGCGCAGGCCGCAGCGGAAGCGGCGGCGTGGGGTTGCGCGGCCCTGGCGAGACCCAGTTGGAAATAGACCGCCGGCGCATCGGAGAACGCATCAGCAAACTAAAGCGCGACCTGGAAGATGTGCGGGCGCAGCGGGCGCAGCACCGCAAACAGCGCAAGAAAAACGAGGCGCCCGTGGTCGCCATTGTGGGCTACACCAACGCGGGCAAAAGCACGCTGCTCAACGCCATTGCCAAAGCCGATGTGCTGGCCGAGGACAAACTTTTCGCCACGCTAGACCCCACCACCCGCCGCGTGCGCCTGCCGCGCGGGCACAATGTTTTGTTCACCGATACGGTTGGCTTTATTCAAAAACTGCCCACCCAACTGGTGGCGGCTTTCCGCGCCACGCTGGAAGAAATTGTGGAGGCCGACGCGCTTTTGCATGTGGTGGACATCACCCACCCCAACGCGGTGGAACAGTTTGAAACCGTGATGGAGACGCTGAAAGAACTGGGCGCGGGCGACCGGCAAATGGTGGTGGCGCTCAACAAAATGGATAAATTTGGCGCGGCAGAGTGGGGAACGCTGGCCCAAACCCTGCCCGGCTTGATGAGCGAGGGCGTGCCCGTGTCTGCGATGAACAAGACCGGCCTGACTGATTTGCTGAGCGAGGTGGAAGCCACGTTATTCGAGCGGCTCATCCCCATCCGCGTGCGGCTGCCCTACAAAGCGGGCGACCTGATGGCGCTTTTGCGCCGCGAGGGCGCGGTGGAATTGGAAGTGCCAGAAGAGCGCAGTGTGCTCATCACCGGGCGCATCCCCGGCCGGTTGATGGATATTTTTGCGGGTTACGTTGCCAAAGCAGATGAGGCGGCAAAGGCCTAGTTTTCTCTCGCGCTCACAAGTCTTTGCCCAGCATCACATACTCGCGGAAAGGCGCAAAACCAAAACCCGCATAAAACGCCAGCAGGTGGGTCCAGTCTATGATGCATCCGCGGATGCCCTGCGCCGCCAAATGCGCCAACGCGCAGTTCACCACCCGCGCCCCCAGCCCTGTGCCGCGCAAAGATTCGCTCACACCCAGCGGGCCAACATGCCCCCAGGGGTGCGGCAACCCAGCGTGAAACAAACGATCCATTGGCTGGGTTGAGCGTTCTGTGTTAAAACGGCAAAACCCCTCCACCACGCCCGCGCTTGTTTCTATGATGGCGCACTCAAGGACATCGTGGTTCGCCTGCAAATAATTTTCAAACTCGTAACGCCATCTGCCCGGAAAAGAGCGGCGCAGAAAATCCAAAATCGCGTCGGCATCATGCGGCGTGGCAATGCGGGCGCGGGGAAAGGTTGAGTCAAACGTTTTGGCGGGCGCGACAAACCCCGCCAGATCGCGAGACACATCCCACACATTTTCACGGCGGGGCACAAAACCGCGTTTCTCAAAAAAGGCATCGGCGCCCAGTTGCGCGGGCAAACCGGCCATAAAAGGCCGCAACCCGCCGCCCAAAGTCATGTTGATGCAGGCGTGTTCGCGCAGCCAGCCCTGCGCCTGCGCAAGCAACGCGCCGCCCACGCCCGCGTTGCGCGCATGTGGCAACACAGCCAGCGCGTCCAGCCATCCCATCCGCGAGGGAACGCGAACCAGCTCCGGCTCAAGCAGGGCGGTGGCAAACGCAAAACCCACCGGCGCGCCATCAACCTGAGCCAAAAAGCACGCTTTTGCCACGCCGGGCGCGGGGCAGGTGTTGTATTCCGCACCGCGCAGGCCGATGGCTAAATCAGCGGGCACGGCCGCGTTCCACAATTGCGCCATTTCTGGCGCGGCTGCCTGAGCATCAACAAGCGTAATCAACTGCTTACAACCTCGGCTCAACGCCAACTTTCTGGCACAGCTCGTGATACCCATCAATACCCAGCGCCAGTGAAACTTCCTCGGCATAAATTTGGAACATGTGCTCTGGCTCGCACTTGCAGGCGTCGTAGCATCCGCCGCCGCGCTCAAACAAATCGTTCTCAGAATCAATCAGCAGCGTCTTGTGGGTGATGTGGTTTTGCTCGTCGTAGTCGTGCTCATCCACCACCGGGAACAAACAGCAATAATGCGGCTTTAGCGACCACGGGGCCTGGCCGTGCGCAAAGCTGGCATATTGAATCGCGCAAAAGTGATCTTCTGGGCGCAAAAAGCGGCAGCATGTGCCGCTGGGGTGGGCTTTGTCCTCAACGGTGGTGGTGCCGGTGTATTTGCCAGATGGAAACGAGGGGTCGTCGTCGTGAAGCTCGGCAAACCACAAACTGGTATCGCGCCGGTCGGCGGGCATAAACGGCTTGATCATCTCGGCGTTTTGCAAAATGCGCTCGGCCTGATGCACATCCAGCCACACCCCATCGGCGCAGCACGCGCCCTTGCACCGCGCCAGCTCGCACCGGGTGATCGCTTTTTTCTCCAATAGGTTTTGGTGAATTTCAAAACCATTGACAATTATTTTTTCAGCCATGCGGCATAGTTTCGCAATTTAGGGGTCAGATGTCAATGCCCTTTTGCGCAGTTTGTAAATGGCCGCCTTTTTGCCAGAGACCAAAATATCGTAGCGGTTTAGCGTTTCCAGTTGCGCGGCGGGGATGGCGCCCTCAAAGAGTTCTTTTTGCCCCATCAAAACAATGGCCAGACCGCCCGGTTTTAACACGCGCTCAAATTCGCGCAGCATGGCGGCATAAAACGCGCTCAAAGCAGCCGCGTTTTGGGCCTCAAACAAACCCCAGGGCGGGTCGGTCACAATTTTGTCCAGCGCGCCATCGGCCACATGCCGCAAGGCCAGCGCGTCGCATTCCTCAACGGCAAGCCTGACTTTTTCCTGCGCCGCCCTGGCGCGCAAATGCTTCACCGCAAGCGGGTTGATATCGCTGGCCAGAACGCGCCGCGCAGGAAAGCCGCGCGCCCGCTCCAGCGGGATGGCCCCCGAACCGGCGAAGGGATCGAGGAAAACATCATCTTTGTTCGGCTCAGAAATCAGACACAGGATGTTGGCCAGTTCGGGTTTTAGCTCGCCACGCTGCAACTCTTTTTCGGTGGCGGCGCGGCGGGTCAGGCGAATCCCGGCCAGCCCAAGGCCCTCGCTGCGCTCCAAAAACCACACCTCAACATCGGGCAAAGTGCGGTGAACGCGCAGCCCCAGTTTGGGTGAGAACACGCGCTCCAGTTGCGCCAGCGTGTCGCGGTCAATGGGCGTGGTTTGGTTGTGGCGCGAGGCGGTGATGCGGTAAAACTGCGCGGCTTGCGTCACCTCTGGCGGGATGACCAGCGCATCGGCGGACTTCATCACCGCGGTCATCATGGGGGCAAGCGCGGCCTCGCGCGGGTTTTGAAACAGCCGCAACAACAAAAAGGTGTTGTTAAAAAAGCGTATGTTCTTTATTTGCTGGATGGGTTGGCCGGTCTGATAAACGATCAGGCCATCCAGCGCCAGCTCAATTTTGGCGTCACCCAGTTGCCGCGCCAGGGCATCTTGCGCAACCTCTTGCAAACCAGAGGCGAAGGTGGAGAAGTAGGAGGGCATTTTTGGAAAGACGATAGACGATGGACGATGGACGATGGACGATGCAAATGGTCTATCGTCCATCGTCTATCGTCCATTTACAAAGCGTGCGCCGCCTTCACCTGCGCGATGACATCATCTGCCGGGGTTTCGTGAGCGGCATACGCGCCAAACGGGTCGCTCACGGCGCCATCATTGCCCAGCAAAACCTGAAATGTGTTGAGAACGCCGTAATGCAAAACATCCAAATCGTAGCCGCCCTCCAAAATCACAACCAAACGCCCGCCGCACAACTCATCGGCCAGCCCGCGCATGATGCGCGCCCACGAGGCATAGCCCGCGAGCGAGACCTTCATCTCGGCCAGCGGGTCGCGCCAATGCGCGTCGTATCCGGCAGAAATCACCATTAGATCGGGCTTGAACCGGCGTGTGTATGGCGCGATGAGTTCGTTGAACACGCGGGCGTAGCCTTCATCGCCCACGCCGGGCGGGAGGGCAATGTTCATGTTCGTCCCAGCCCCATCGCCCTGACCGATGTGCCCAACATGCCCGGTGCCGGGGTAAAACCACGCGCCAAACTGGTGCGTGCTGATATACGCCACGCGCGGGTCGTTGTAAAAACACGCCTCTGTGCCGTTGCCGTGATGCACATCCCAATCCAAAATGAGGACGCGGTCGGCGTGTTTTTGCCCACCAAAATCGCCCAGCGCAGACTTGGCGGCAAAGGCCACGTTGTTGAACAGGCAAAAACCTTCGCCGTGATCGGGGTAGGCATGATGGCCGGGCGGGCGGGCCAGCACAAAGGCGCGGCTTACCTCGTTTTTCATCACCGCCCGCGAGGCGTGAATGGCCGCGCCCACCGCCAGCGCCGCGGCGTCGTAGGTGGCATCGTTCACGTAGGTGTCGGGGTTTAACATGCCGCCGCCGTATGCGCTCATTTGCTCCAGCGCCCGCACATAGCGCGGGGCGTGTACTTTGCAAATCACCTCGTTAGATGCGGCCTCGAACTTCAAGGGCTTGCATTGTTCCAGCACATGCGTGTTCGCCAAAAACTTCATCAAGCTGGAAAGGCGCACCGCGCTTTCGGGGTGGCCGGGCAGGTCATGCGCAAGAAAGAGCGGGTCGTAGAGATAGCCAACGGTGTTCATGGTTTCTGCTGGCCGTGATTATCGCGCAAGTTGTTGGCAGGGTTTTATGGTTTGTAAAGCTGATCGCTGGCAGGCCGCAACTCCCGTTAAAATAACCTTGGCAAGTAATTTCGGTAAAACAATCATGATTCGCCCAGAACAGCAGCGCATCCTTGAATACCGCGGCGGGAAGATGGCCGTGAGCGCCGTGCCGGGCAGCGGCAAAACGCACACGCTGGCCTTGCTGGCAGTGGAGCTTTTGCGCAGCCGCGACCTTTCGCCCGACGCCGAAATTCTGGTCGTCACCTTCACCAACTCGGCGGTAGATAACATTCGGGCGAGGATACGCAAAATGCTGGCCGAGGCCAACCTGCCCGATGGCGGCTACCGCGTATACACGCTGCACGGGCTGGCGTTTTCAATTGTGCGCGAACACGCCGATTTGGCCGGGGCGGAACACGACTTCCGGCTGGATGACGAGATCAGCGGGCGCGGGGCCATGCCCGATGCGCTGAACGGGTTTATCAACATAGACGCGCCGGACTTTTGGCGCAGTTTTATCCCCGGCGATTTGTCTCAGGCGCGGCGCTTGCAGGTGGAAGAAAGCTGGCGCGAGGCCACCCGCAAAATTGGAACAGAGGTGACCCGCCTGGCAAAAAACCTGCGCCTGACACCGGCGGATGTGCAAAAGCTGATTGGCCCCGCGGACGCGTCTAGCTTTTTGCGAATCGGGGCGGCCATCTACCAGCGCTACCAAAACATTTTGACCATGGGCGGGCGGCTGGATTACGATGACCTGATCTGGGGCGCGATTCGCGCGCTGGATAACAGCGATGGCTACCGCGCCGCGCTGGGCAAGCGTTACCAATTTATTTTGGAAGATGAGGCGCAAGACAGCACGCCGCTGCAAGAACAAATTTTGGGCCGCCTGAGCCGCGATCACGGCAACTGGGTGCGCGTGGGCGACCCTAATCAGGCCATCATGACCACCTTCACCGCCAGCGATGTGCGCTTTTTCCGCGAGTTCGCGCGGCGCGAGGATGTGACCAGCCTGCCATTGTCTTTGAGCGGGCGCAGCGCGCCAAAAATAATCGCGCTGGCAAACGCGCTGGTGGATTGGGCGGTGACCTCCCACCCGGAGCCAGCCATCCGGGCGATGGCGCTCACCGCCGCGCCAAAAATCCATCCCACCGAACCCGGCGACCCGCAGCCCAACCCGCCCGATGCCGAGGCGCGGATTCATGTTCAGCCGTATGCCGACACCGAGACCGAGGTTCAAAAAATTGCGCGGCACGCCGCCGAGTTTGTGTTGGCCAACACATCACGCACTTGCGCCGTTTTGGTGCCCACCAATTGGATGGGTGATAAGGCGGTTGACAATTTGGCGGCGTTGGAAGAGGCGTGGCGCGAACAAGGCAAACTGGCTGGCCGCCAAACGTTGTATCAAGATCAGCTCAAAAACAGCTCCAACGTGCGGGATGTGGCGATGGCGCTGGGGCAGGCGGTGCGGTTTTGCGCCGCGCCAACCAGCGGCGCGGCTTTGTTTGACCTGCGCGAGGCGCTCATTGGCATTGGGCAACTGCGGGCTGGCGCAACTTCAGACAAGCGGCTGAAAACGCTTTTGAACAGCACGATGCTGGAGCGGGCCATGTTCCCCTCGCCCGCCGCAGAACCCATCTTGCCGCCCAATGTTGAGATTAGCGAGGACGAGATCCGGCAAATTGAGCATTTGGCGCAAATGGCGCAAAAATGGGTGCGGGCCAGCATGCTGCCGGTGGACCAACTGGTGCTCACAATCGCCCAGGATATTTTGGCGAAGGAGAACGATCTGGCGATTGCGCACAGTTTGGCGGTCAGCCTGCGCCGCGCCGCGGCCAACACCCCATCCCTGCAACTCAAAGACATGGCCGAGATTTTGCTGGACATTGCCTACAACCGCCAAAAATTTATGAGCAGCGCGTTGATTGAGGCCGGGTTTGAGCCAATTCCGGGCGTGATTACGGTGACGACCATGCACAAGGCCAAGGGGCTGGAGTGGGATCGGGTGTATTTGCTGGGCGTGGATCGGCAGGAGTTCCCGCACGATGCCGACGCCGATTTTCGCGGTCAGCAGTGGTATTTGGGCGGGGCCGACCCGGCCACCATCGCCCGCAAAGAGCTGGAGCGATTGGTCAGCCCACTGCCCAACGCCCAGGCCGACCTTGAGCGCGAGGCGCGGCTGGAATACATCGCCGAGCGGCTGCGGCTTTTGTATGTGGGCATCACCCGCGCCAAACGCGAGCTGATTGTGAGTTACGCCAAAGAGCGCAGCGGCAAACCCGGCGCGCTGGCGCTGGCCGTGCAAGAGATTGTTTGACAAAAGCTCAGGGCTAAATTCTGACAGACAGGTTGTAGAGGCGCAAGATTTTGCGTCTCTACAACCGCACACGCCTAAACACCTGGCCGCCCATCCGATACAATGCGGGACGCATGTATAAATCATTGCAGGCGGGCCGGGCCATTGCTGCTGTTTTGGTTGTTCTTTTTCACCTTGGCGTGGCCGTTTCTGCGAGCAAATACTTCGGCATTCCCGCCTTCGGCATCCCGTTTTCGTTTGGCGATTCCGGCGTGGAATTCTTCTTTGTCCTGAGCGGCTTTATCATCTTCACCGCCCACCGCGCCGATATTTCCAAACCGCGCAAACTGGCGGCGTATGTTTACAAACGCTTCATCCGGGTTTACCCCACCTACTGGATTATTTTTGGGGTTATTTTTTTGATGGCGCTTGCGCTGCGCGAAGATGCGCCGCGAGATTTGGGCATCATCCTCAAATCGCTGGCGCTGCTGCCCCAAGACCCAGGCGTGGTGGGCGGCACCGGCGCGCCCGTCATCATCGTGGCGTGGACGCTGCAATACGAAATTGTTTTTTACCTCTTTTTTGCCCTGCTCATTGTTAACCAGTGGATGGCGCTGGCGGCGGCGCTGGCTTTTGCGCTCAATTTTGGGCTGTGTTCCTTGGGCGCTTCGTGCGCCTTCCCCCGCGACTTTTTGGCAAGCTGGCGCATGCTGGTGTTTGGCATGGGCATGATCGTGGCGTTTGCGCACGCCTCGCCCAAAATAAAAATTGCCCGCCCCGGCCTGCTTTTGGTGATGGGTCTTGCGGCCTATGCGATTATTTCTGCGGACAAGGTTTTGCAAATTGGCGTTTTATCTGCGTGGAAAACGCCTCTGTATGGCGTGGCGTGCAGCATGATCGTGTTGGGCCTCACCCGGCTGGAAGACGCCGGGCGCGCGCTGGGCCGCCACCCTATTTTGCAATTGCTGGGCGATTCTTCGTATGCGCTGTATCTCATTCACTACCCGCTCATCAGCGTGATGAGCAAGGGCGCGACCCTGCTGGGCCTGACGCGCAGCGGGCCGCTGGCCGCGCTGGCGGCGTATCTCGTCATGCTGGTCGCCTGCCTGCTGGCCGCCATCGCCTTTCACACGCTCATCGAAAAACCCCTGCTGGCCGCGCTGCGAAAACGCGCCCCCCGCGCAGCGCAAACTGCGCCTTCCAAAATCAACTCAGCGCCCGGTCTGGGAAGTTCGTAAACACGCCATCCACGCCCCAAGCGCGCATCCGGGCGATGTCGTCTGGCTCGTTCACCGTGTACACAAACACCTTCAGGCCGTTGGCGTGGGCTTCATCCACCAGAGCCTTATCGGTAAATTGCAAGGCCGGGTTTAGCGAGACGGCCTTGAGCGCCAGCGCGGTTTTGATGAACGGCGCGGCGTTGCCCCACACCAGCACACCCAGCGGCACGTTTGGCTCCAGCTCGCGGGCGCGATGCAGTTGGGCGTGGTCAAACGAGGAGATGAGCAGGTCGCTCCACTTCCAGCCAGCGGCCACCCGCTTGCGCATTTCGGCGATGGCAAGCTCGGCGGTGTTTGGCCCTTTCAATTCCACGTTCACCGCCGCGCGGCGGTTCACCGCGTCAAACACCTCGCTCAGAAACGGGATGCGCTCGCCCTTGCCCGCATCCAGCGCGCGAAGCTGCGCCACGGTGTGCTTCATCACCGCGCCTTTGCCGTTGGTGGTGCGGTCCAGGTCGTCATCGTGAATCACCACCAGTTGGTTCTCTACGTTATATACGTCCAGTTCAACCCAGGGCGCGCCCATATCCAGAGCCTTGCGGAAAGAGCGCAATGTGTTCTCTGGTTCATAACCCATTGCGCCGCGGTGTCCTATGCAGATCATGGGTGGGATTGTACAAGGGTCTGACCGCTCGGAGCGGTCAGACCCCTCTGGAGCGCTCCGGGCACTCTGCTAAACACCCAGTTTGCGGGCGAGTTGAGCGATGCGATGGGCGGCGTCGGCCACGTCTTGGGCGTTGGCGCGGGCCAGCGCGAAAGGGCCATGCAGCAACCGCGCCCGCAACTCCGCCGCGTCCATGGCTCGCAAAAAAGCCACCATCGAGAAGTCATCACCCAGCACCATTTTGACCTGCGCCTGATACTGCGCCAGAGCCTTTTGCGCGGGCGGGGCAGACCCTGCGGTTTGCGCGTTTTGAAACAAGGCCGATATGTCTTGCGCCGCGCGGCCAATCCCCACGCGCCCCCAGCCCCACCACACCAACTGCCCCGCCGCGCCACGAAAAATGGCGTCTGGCGAGCAATCGCCGTGGATGAGCGTGGCGGGTGTGGCCCGCAATGCTTTTTCAATGGCCGCAAAGTTGAGCAGCAACCCGCGCAACTGGCCCAGCATTTGCCCGGTGAGCACCGCGGCGTTGTGTTCATGCGCGGCCAGCCCGCGCCACGCCGCAAACGCCGCGCGGATGTCTTCCTCCAGCGCGGCAGGTGTGGGGCGGCGCAAAAAGGCGTACTCGGCCAGCCGCTCGGCGCGGCCCCACCACGCCGCGTGCAGGCTGGCCAGGTCGCTCACCGCGTCAAAATAATCCTGATCGGCCCAAACGCGGGCTGGTTTTGCGCTTTCTGGCGCGGCCCACATGGCGCATGTGCCGCTGTCATCGGCGTGGCTGCCCAGCAAGCGCGGCACACTCAGCGGGATATGCGCCGCCAGCCGCGCGTGAAATTCAATCTCGCGGCGGGCGCATTCTTGCGTTTGCGCGGGCGCGGTGGATGGGGTCACGCGCAGCAAACACCCGCGCGAGGGCAGCGAGACGCGAAAGGCCGCGCTATCGCCCTCGGCCAGCGTCTCGGCGCGGAGCGGGGTTTCATCCACGCCCAGCTTGCGCAGACAGGTTTCAATCACGGTTGCGGTCGGCAATAAAGGTGTTGCCCAGCCACGAGATCACGCCAATGATGACGGCGCCAATCAGCGCGGCGGAGAAGCCATCCACCTGCAACAAGCCGGGCGCAAGATTGGAGGTGAGCATCAGCATGGCCGCGTTGATGATGAGCGTGAACAGCCCCAGCGTGAGCAAAATGAGCGGGCAGGTGAGCAGCTCAATAATGGGGCGAATGACGGCGTTGACCAGGCCAAAGATCGCGCCAATGATAAACAAGTTGACGATTAGATTTGTGCCCTCACCCGCCACGTGAATGCCCGGCACAAGATACGCGGCGGCGGCAATTGCCAATGCCAGCACACCCCAGCGAACAAGAAATTTCATATTATTTTTCCTCCTTCATTTTCCAAATAAGCCAAAGCGAAAACAAACCAAACACAGTTAATACACCTTCTGTTAGAAGCGCGCCAGAAATTCCTTGCACGCCGAGCGCGGCGGGCAGCAGCGTTGTCAGGTTTAGCACGGTGTGAAACGCAATGGCGACGGCCAGCCAGACCATGTGACCGCGGGTAAAACAGCGCATCACGATGAGCGAGGCGGCCACATGAAAACACATCGCCCAGATGCGCTCCCACACGCCCAGCAGCGGCATCCACGCGGGCAGGGCGTTGATGGCGGCAATTTGTTGCGTCGCGGTCTGCATTTGCTCTGGCGTGAGCTGCGCCGAAAGGTCAAGCATGGGAAGCGCCGCCAGATTGACGACTGTGATCAGCCCCAGCCCGCCCACGAACAAGGCCGCCTCCAGCCCGCCATGCCCAATGCCATACAAAACGCCTTTGCCCCAAGTTTTGTCATCATTGCGCATGAGGAAACGGTAGCCCACCCAGCGCCCCACTTCCTCAAACAGCCCGGCGGTGAACGACACGCCCGCGCCCCAGGCCAGCGTCAGCTCGCGCGAGGCTTTGAGCTGGGGCGCGATGGCCGCCTGAATGGCGAACATGACCGGGATGCGCGTGAGCAACTGGAACACCAAAAAGATGAGCGCGCCAAAACCGATGTATTTCCAGCTGAGGTTGAGCGCGCGCCGCGCCGCAAGCGCAACCACGAGTGGCGCAAAGATGTTGATCGCGGCGGCCAGCGCGGCAAAAAACAGATACGCCGGGTTGGTTTGAAGTGCGTTCGCCATGCGGCGATTATCGCGCAAATAACGCTAGGGGGCGA
>DAORUN010000022.1:26716-31998 GCA_035433205.1 Thermoflexales bacterium
GCGATGACAGGGGTGATATACACGTAGGCGCGCCGCCAGAGGTTGAGCAGAAACAGCCCAAGCGCCATCACCTGCATGGCAAAACCAAAGGGCATGATGTCATGCAGCCACGTTTGGGCGGGGAAAAACAGCCAGAGCGTGGGCAGGCCAGCGCCCATCACCAAACCCAGCGTGAGCGCCCAAAACGCCAGTTTCACCGGCCAGACCGCGCCGCGCGACCCGGAGATTCTGGGAAAGAGCCAGTAGGCCATGCCCATGCCAAATTGCACCAGCCAGCCCACCAGCAGGGCATCGCCGTGCGCGGGCAGCCACAGCCATACGGTTGGGTCTGCGCCGCCTTTGGCCGCCAGAATAAATCCGCCCAGCACAAACCCCAAAACCAAATTGATGAAGGAGGAGCGGACAAACCAGCAACTTAAACGCGGCATCTCAGAAGCCTCCTCGCTCGCGCACGCGCGGCCACATCAGCCACACAAACAACACGCCAGAAGTTGCCTGCAAAATGGATGAGACGATAAGCGCCGCGCCGTTGAGCGCGTTGGGCGAAGCGGTGCGCCATGGCTCACACACTGCTCGCAAAATTAAGCCGGCGTTCAGGGTGATGAATACCGCTTTTGCCAGAGCCGGGCTGCCGCGCGGGTTTGTTTTGCTGAACACGGGGAACATCCAGTAGGCGATGGCAAAAATAAATTGGGTGATCCATCCCACCACGATGAGATGCAGGTAGGTGGGGCTGAGCGCGGCCAGCCAGGGCGCAAAGCCAAAACGCTCGTTTAGCCAGTAGGCCAGCGCAGAAAGCGCGCCCAAAACAAGATAAACCATTGCCGCGCGAACGGCGGCTTGCGTAATTGGTGGCACTATTTCACCTCCGGTTGCGCACCTGCGGCAATTGCGCCGCAAGGCTCACTTTTTCTCGGCGGGTTTGCTGCCAATGCGAACCATCTGCACTTGCACCTGATAGCCCTTCTCGGCCTCATCACCCAGCGAGACTTTGCCGGTGCCAAAATAACCCGTGCTGCCCGTGCTGAATGTCTTTGGCATCACGAGCAACATGCCCGTCTCTTCGCCATCTACAAAAATTTTTACCGTGACGGTGGGTTGTTTATCTGCCATGCCGTGATGATACCGCGTCTGGCTGCCGACGCCGGATAAATTTTTGCGATTGAAATCGCGCCTGGCGGGCATTCTGCCGAGTGTCGGCCTGCGCCGACACGGGTTGCGTCCGCGCAGGCGGACGCTCAGCCGCAGGCTCACAAGGCGCGATTTCAATCGCACGGCTTAGAAACTGTTTTTTAACTGGACTAGCTTTCGCCACGCCACAATCACCTGATCGTGGGTGTGTTGCTTTGGGCCTTCGGTGTCAATCACCACATCGGCGCGGGCCAGTTTTTCGCTTTGCGGGTTTTGCGAGCGCACCCGCATGATGGCCGTTTGCTCGTTCAGCCCGCGCGATTTCATCAACCGCGCAATTTGCTCGGCCTCTGAGCAATGGGTGACCCACACGCTTTGGCAGCGGTCTGCGTAACCGCCCTCAATCAGGCGGATGGCCTCTAGAACAGCGGTGGAATCTGGCGCAAGCGCGGCCAGCGTGCGCAAAATGCGCTCTCGCACCGCCGGGTGGGTGATCGCCTCCAATTCGCGCAACCGCGCCGGGTTGTTAAACACAATTGCGGCCAGCGCGCCGCGGTTGAGGGAGCCATCGGCCTGCAAAATATCATCGCCAAATGCGTGGGCTATTTTTGCCAGGGCTGGCTGCCCCGGCTCCACAACCTCTCGCGCAACAATGTCCGCGTCAATGATGACCGCGCCCAGCTCGCGCAGGGTTTTGGTCACTTCGCTCTTTCCGGTGGCAATATTGCCGGTCAGTCCAATCAAAATTCGCGGAGCCATAATCAATCACTAATTACGAATTACTAATTACGAATTGAAAATTAGTTTGTGCGTTAAATTTTAATTCGTAATTTTTAATTCGCAATCGCCTCGCTGTTATCATCTTTGCCATGTCGGTTTTGAGAAGCAAACTTTTCTGGGTTTGCGCAGTTTTGTTTATTCTGGCCAGCGGCACAAGCGTTTTCGCGTATAACCGCGCCAAAAGTTACGCCATCAACGAGCTAAAAAGCGTGATTGGCGATGCGCCCTCTTTGCCCACGCCCGCCCCAAACGCCGCGCCCGGCGCGGGCAAAGCCCCGGATGATGGCATTTTGACCGGCAACGTGCAGGCGTGGGGCGGCAAAGAGCGCGTGAATGTTTTGCTGATGGGGATTGACCAGCGCCAGGGCGAGACCGACCCCGGCTACCGCACCGACACGATGATGGTGCTCACCCTGGACCCGGTCACGCTGTCTGCCGGAATGCTCAGCGTGCCGCGCGATTTGTGGGTGGAGATCAAAGGGTTTGGATACACCCGCATCAACACCGCCAACCAATATGGCGATGCCTACAAATACCCCGGCGGCGGCGGCCCGGAGCTGGCGCGGCAGACGGTGCAAAACGTGCTGGGCGTGCCCATTCACTTTTATGGGCGGGTGAACTTCACCGCATTTGAAGATTTGATTGACCGCGTGGGCGGCGTGACGGTGGATGTGCCAAAAGATATTTACGACAAGGAATATCCCACCGAGAATTTTGGCACGGAAGTGTTCAGCATCACCAAAGGCATTCACACGTTGGATGGGGCCACGGCCCTCAAATACTCGCGCACGCGGCACGGAGCCGATGACTTTGACCGCGCCCGCCGCCAGCAGCAGGTGATTCTGGCCGTGCGAGAAAAACTGAAGAACCCGCAAATTTTGGCCGGGCTGGCCGCGCAGGCCCCAGAGATCATCTCCAACCTCAACCAGTCCATCAAAACAAACATGAGCGTGGACCAGATGATGCAACTGGCCGCGCTGGCGCAAAAAGTTGACCTCAAAAACATCAAAAGCGCGGTGCTGGATGACAACTACACCGAACTGGCCCTCACTCAAACCGATCCGCCGCAGGCAGTCCAGATTCCCATCCGCAGCAAAATTGCCGAGCTAAAGACCAGCTTTTTTAGCACGCCGGTGAACAGCGCGGCAGAGGCGCAAAATAATCCATCCAGCGTGGCAACGGCGGTTGCGCCCGATTGGAAGCGCGAAGGCGCGCGCATCGCCGTGCTGAACGGAACGCTCACCGCCGGGCTGGCCCAGCGCGTGGCAGACGCGCTAAAAGAACAGGGCTTTAACGTGGTGCGGGTGGGCAACGCGCCGGGCAACAAATTTGATTACGAGACCACCCAAATTACAGATTACACCGGCAAAAATGCCACGGTTCACGCGCTGGAAGACGCGCTAAAAACGCCCAACGCCGCCGAGCAGCGCGTGGTCAACCCCACCGCCCCAGAAGACATCATGCTCATTTTGGGCGGCGATTTTAAGATGCCGTGACGCCCGGCGTTGGCCTGATCAACGCGGTCACGATTCTGGCCGCCATCGGCGCTTGTGGCCGCCAACTAAATAGAGCTAACAAAGCCCGCGCGTGCTATTGCCGTCTCTGCAAAGGGAGGCGCGGGCTGCTTAGGTATGTCGCCTCTCGCAGAAGTATATCGGCCAGAAGACGGGGGCAATCTATCGCTCCCCAGCAAAGTAACGGCCAAAAAACACCGGTATTGCATAAGATTTACCACTATCTATTGGCTTGCGTATGTCAATTTTTCTTTGCAAAAATCATACAACTGGATTGAACCATTAAGATTGCCCAGTACCATGTAACGTCCGTCCGCACTAAAATCCAATGCGTATGTAGCTACCATCGAGATTGATGTCCATTTGTGTGACACCAGGTTAAAAATTCGAACCCCTTCCTGAGATGCAATTGCAATAACATCACCTCTAGGATGAAAGGTTGTCAAAGCATAATCACCTTGGCTTCCCTCTCCTAGACGGGCTTTGTTGCCCGTTGATAGGCTATATTGAAACAAGCCATCAGTTCTAAGAACAACAATCGTGCGTCTGGAAGGGTCAAAAGTAGTTGCAAGGGTTTTGTATGTAGGATCAGAGTCTTTAAAAGGTGTTTCAAGAACAATAGATCGTGAGCTATATTGTCCTTGATTCTTACGTTCTATTTTGTCAATCCTAATTACACCATTTGAACCTGCTTTGGCAACATATTCCCCTGATTGATCATAATTTATTGCCATCCACCAATTATTGTTTGGGACATAATCTATTTCTGTGCCTAGAGGAACTAAAGATGGCACTTGGATGTAATCAAAAGTCATATCATCAATTGCGATTAATTCGTGTCCATTTGGGGCAAAGGCGAGGTAAGAATAGTATCTGACGGCTTTATCTGAGTTATTGATTTGTCGGTTGTCACTCAAATCCCATAAGGTGATTCCCCTAAAGATTGCGGATCCGGGCGAATAGGATGGTTGATGAACCGTGGGAAGTTCGGGTTTGTCGGCAGATGCGCTTGCAATCCAATTTGCACCAGAATCAAAAACTGTCGCAAAAAGACTTACAGAACCAATTGTCCTTGACACTATAAAAGAAAGATTGGGCATAAGATGCTGAGACAAAACTCCGTCTCCGAATAATCCACCACTTGATACAGCATATATCTGCGATTGCTCAGCATTTATTTTTATTGCTGCAAATTTGCGACCATCATCGTATTTATAGCTTGAGACAAGTTGGGGTTGTTGATCATCTAGGCAGATATTAGTTTTTGAGGTTTGAACAGCCAGCGGAGGGATTGACTCATGTGAGTTACAACTGGTAAAAAAGACAAGAAAACCGCATAGCACAACGATGCGGCAATACTTAAGCTGAAAAATTTCTGGCGGCTTGCTCATAACATTGAAATTTGGGAACAACCCTGTACAGATATTAAGTGAAACTATTGCTTTTAATTGAACTTACGCAAAATTTGCGTTTTAGCTTTTCCCACCTTTTCCCTAGAGGGAGTGGCAAATAGGCGTTATGCGCCCCCCTTCCCTCAGAGAGGGGCTGGGGGGTTGGCATTTTGCGTAAGTCCAGTTTAATTATCCGCATCTTTCTCCACCAAACTGTTAAACAAGCCCATAATCTGGCGGGTGATGGGGCCAGGAGCGCCATCGCCAATCACCACGTCGTCAATCTGAACCACCGGCAGCACTTGGCGTGAGACGCTGGTGATGAAGCATTCTTTCGCGTTCGCCAGCTCATCGCGGCGCAAAGCCACCAGCGAAACCGGCGCAAGCTGGGCGGCCAGCTCCAGCACAATCGAGCGCGTCACGCCCATCAACACCCGCTCTTGCTCGGTGCGCAAAACGCCCGCGG
>DAORUN010000023.1:0-4145 GCA_035433205.1 Thermoflexales bacterium
CGACGCTGGCTGGCTACAAGCTCCCGCGCGTGGTTCGCTTTGCGCCCGCGCTGCCTCTGCTGGCGAATGGCAAGTTGGATAGGGCAGGGGCGCGGGCGATGCTGGAAAAATGACCAAAGATGAGGTTGAGGATGCAATTGGAAATTGACCAAACCCTTTACCACTTCACCCTGTCTGGCGAAGGCAAGCCGCTGGTGCTTTTGCATGGTTTCACCGGAAGCAAAGAGAGTTGGCGCGGGGTAATTCCATCGCTGGCAAAAACGTGGCGTGTGATTGCGGTTGACCTGCCCGGTCACGGGGAAACGATTGCCCCAGACGATGTGACGGCCTACACCATGCCGGTGGTGGCCGGGCAACTGGCGCGGCTGATTGAGCGCATCGCGGGCGAACCCGCGCATGTGCTGGGCTACTCGATGGGCGGGCGGCTGGCGTTGTATCTGGCGCTGGCGCATCCGGCGTGGGTGAGCGCCCTCACGCTGGAGAGCGCATCGCCTGGGCTGGAGACCGAGGCCGAACGCGCCGCCCGCACGGCCAGCGATGAAGCGCTGGCTGCCCGGATTGAGCGCGATGGGATTGAGAAATTTGTGGAGGAATGGGAGAAGTTGCCGCTGTTCGCCTCGCAGGCGCAACTGCCAGCCCACGCGCGGGCGGAGCTGCGCGCGCAACGCCTGCGCAACCGCCCGCATGAACTGGCGCTCAGTTTGCGCGGCATGGGCACGGGGGCGCAGCCATCACTTTGGGGCAAAATTGAGCGGTCTGACCGCTTGAGTGTTAATCTCATCGCGGGTGAGTTGGATACAAAGTTTGTCGGCATCAACCGGCGCATGCAGGCGCTCATGCCCAACGCGCGGCTGAAAGTGGTGGCTGGCGCAGGGCATAGCGTGCATCTGGAAAAGCCAGAGGCATGGTCTGCGATTGTGAGCGAAACTGAACGCAAAATTTCCTAAATTTATCTAAAGTGGCTCTATAATTGCGTTGCCGTGATTGGCGGCATAAAACGCAGCATAAAACAATGACCACCACTTTGGAATCCAACCCCATTATGCTCTTTGTGCTTGGGGGAGCTATTGCTGCCTTGCTGGCCTTGCTTTTGTATAAGGTGTTTGCCCGGATGCAATCATGGTCGGAAGCGGGAAAGTTTAAGGCAGATTATTACACCGCTCGCGCAGACCTTGAAACCGCCCGCTCGGAAACGGCTTTGCTCCGCAATCAGGTGACTGGGCTGGTGGAAAGCCGAGATGCGCTTGCGACCAATTTGGACTTGCACAAAAAAGCGCGGGTCACGCTTGAATCCAGAATAGATGCGGCGCTGGCCGAAAAACAAAATTTGCTCGCCTCTTTTTCTGCCGAGCAGCAAACCTCGGCCGCCACGCGGGCGCAACTTGAACAGACCCGGCAAGATCACGCAAACGCGCTGGCGCGGGCAGACGAACTTTCTGCGCGCGTTAAAGCGCTGGAGGAAGCCGGCCTTGCCAAAGATGGCGATCTGGCGCGGATGAGCGAGGTCTTGGAAAAGGAAAAGCAGGCGCAGGCCGAGTTGCGCGGCCAAATCAGCGATCTTGGCCAGACCAGGGCGGCAATGAAGGTTGAGATGGATGCGTTGGCCGCGCGGGCGCTGGAAACTTCCTTCGCGCTGGATAACCTTGAAAAAGCGCAGGGCGCCCTCAAACAAAAAGAAGATGAAATTGCAGGGCACGCCAAAAGCCACGCCAGCATAAAGGCCGAGCTGGAGGCAACCCAAAAAGCCGGCGCGGCGCTGGAGGCCAAAGTCCGCGAGTTGACCGAGGCCCATCAAATGCAAGCCAGACAGGTGGCGGAGGCCGAAACGCTCAAAGCCGAGCTGGAAAAAGAAAGGCGAATCAAGGGCGAGATTGAGGGGGAATATAAAAAACTGGCCGAGGAATTGGCACAGGCAGAGAAACAAAATCGCGAGACCGCCGCCCAGCTTGCCGCGCTCAAAACGCAGGTGGATGAGAACGATGCCGTTCAGGCGGCGGCCACGCACCAGCTAAAAGCCAGCCTGGACACGATGCTGGCCAACCGGGTGAGCGCCGAGAGACGCGCGGCCGAAGCCGTGGCCGAGCTTGAAAGAGTGCGCACGTCCACGGCATCGCGCATGGCCGCGCTGGTGGCCGAGGCAAATGTGGCAAGCCTTGCGCTCAAACGCAAGGATGACGAAATTGCCAGTTTGCAAAAGACGCTGGCAGGCGGGCAGATGGCGCCCGCGGCGGATGAGGCCCCGCCCATTGATCAACCAGAGCCGCTGGCGTGGCAGCCCCCCGCGCCAGAAATAATTGCTGGCGTGGCGGATGAGGCCCCAGCGGCGCAGAAGCCCCATCTGCCCGCGCAACTCGCGCCCGCCCAAGAGACATCACCCCAGCCAGAACCCGCGCCCGCGCCACAACCCAAACCGCCGCGCGCCCGTTTGGCCAAGCCGCGCAGTATTTTGTCTGGGTTGCGCCGCGAGGCCGTTTGCCCGCAATATCTTTCTGAAGTGCGGGGGATTGGCGAGGTGTATGAGAAAAGGCTGTATGCGGAGGGCATTGGCACCTTCTGGGAGCTGGCGCATACCACGGATGAAGAGCTGGAGCGCATTTTTGACGCGCGAGATTTTCAGGAGGTGAATTGCCAGATTATTCGCGATGACGCGATGCGTCTCGCGATTGAAACCGGCTCGCTGGGGCGCGAGTGGGATGGAAGTGCGCCGGATGATCTCACTCAAATACCAGGCATTGGACGAACGTTTGAGCGGCGGTTGTTTGACGCGGGCATTTGCACCTACGAGGCATTGGCCGAGCTTTCGCCGGCCCGGCTGGAAGAAATTTGCGGCAAAGGGGCGCTTCGCCGCCCAAATTTTGCGGAGTGGATCTCTGAAGCAAACGCAAGAATCACTTGAGAATTGAGAATCAGCTCGTTTGTGGGTTGTTGTTTGAAATTTTTATACTACTTAAGTTGTGATTTTTCGCGCAGACTGTATTTACCAATACTTTGTTAATACAATTTGCGTAAGAGAAATGTGTGTCAGATACATACTGACTAATAAACATCAAGGTTGTTCGTCAAAATATTCAATTTCGAGGAGGATTCTTCCATCATGATTCAATTTGGAGCAAATGACCCGTTTGTAGCGGGAACCTGGCCGGTGATATTTGGCATTGGCCTGGGTGGTTTGCTTGCCACCCTGCTTTGGTATTTTCTTACCAAGTGGTTTTATGACCGCAACAAGCACACCAGCGAAACCAGCGCCGTTGTGACGCGCGAGTGGGAAGGCAAGCTGAGCGCCCGCGACACGGAGATTGCAAACCTGAAAGCTCAGTTGAGCGGGGCAAACACTGATTGGGAGGGTAAGCTCAAGCTGGCCCAGGCCGATCTTGATAAAGTCAAGAAAGCCTCGGCGGTGGAGCTTGCAGCTCTGACAGCCGGCGCTGCGGCTTCTGCAGCGGCCATCAAAGGCAAGGATGAGCAGCTTGCCAAACTGACAGCTGATCTGGGCGCCAAGGTCAAGGCGGAAGGCGATCACACCCTGCGCTTTGCCAATTTGGAGAAGGATTGGACCGGCAAAGTGAGCGCGGTGACCAGCGAGCGGGATGCGGCGCTCAAGCGGATTGCCGATCTGGATGCAAAGCTCAAGCTGGCGGGCGATGACCGGCTGAAGCTGGAAGGCGATCTGAACGCCAAAATTGGCTCGTTGAACTTGCAACTGGAAAATGACAAGAAGGCCGCCGTCGCCGCTGCCGCCGCCGCGGGCGCGACCGCTCTTGCCACCTTGAAGAGCAAGGATGACGAACTGGGCAAGCTCAAGGCGCACTTGGCTGGGATTCCATCGGATTGGGAAGCCAGACTGAAGGCCGCGCTGGATGGCAAACTGGCCGCAGAGGCAGATCTTGACAAGGCAAAGAAAGCCGCCGCCGCCGAACTGGCAGTATTGACCACCGGAGCCGCAACTGCCGCCGCCAGCATCAAGGGCAAGGACGATTTGATTGCCGAGCTGAACGCCAAGATTGGCAAGCTCAGTGGTGATCTGGACGCCAAAGTGAAGGCCGAGGGCGATCACACCCTGCGTTTTGCCAGCGCCGAGAAGGACTGGACTGGCAAGCTGAATTTGGTGACGAATGAGCGCGATGCCGCTGCCAAGCAAATTGCCG
>DAORUN010000023.1:4245-6339 GCA_035433205.1 Thermoflexales bacterium
AAGGATGATGAGATTGCCCGGCTTAAGGCAGAGTTGGACGCCAAGGCCAAGGCCGTGGGCGATCACACCCTGCGTTTTGCCAGCGCCGAGAAGGATTGGACGGGCAAGCTGAATTTGGTGACGAATGAGCGCGATGCCGCTGCCAAGCAAATTGCCGATTTGAACGCGAGAATTGGCTCGTTGAATGTTGAGATTGACAACGGCAAGAAGGCTGCCGCCGCCGCCGCTGCCGCTGCGACCGCCGCGGGCGCGACCGCCGCTGTTAGCCTGAAAGGCAAGGATGATGAGATTGCCCGGCTTAAGGCAGAGTTGGACGCCAAGGCCAAGGCCGAGGGCGATCACACCCTGCGTTTTGCCAGCGCCGAGAAGGACTGGACAGGCAAGCTGAACCTGGCCAGTGGCGAGATTGACGGGTTGAAGGCTCAGATTGGCAAGTTGAGCGCGGATTTGAATGTGCGCAATGGCGAGCTAAACGCCGCCAACGCCAAACTGGGCGAGATCCCCAATTTGCGAGCGCAGATTGACGCCGGCAAAGACTTGAGCGTTAAGCTGGATGCGGCCAACCGCGAGCTTAGCGACCTGCGCGCAAAGAGCAACGCCGAACTGGCCGCGCTCACCGCCGGTGCCGCGGCTTCTGCGGCTGCCCTCAAGAGCAAGGAAGATGAGATTAACGGATTGAAGGCGCAGACCGGCAAGCTGTCTGGCGACTTGAATGCTTGCAACACCGGCATGGGTAACTTGCAGGCCCGTCTGGCCGCGCTGGAAGGCGAGTACGACTCGCACAAGAAGGCGGCGGGCGTGGAATTGGCCGCGCTGACGACCGGGGCCGCGACCTCTGCGGCTGCCCTCAAGAGCAAGGAAGATGAGATTGCCGCGTTGAAGGCTCAAATGGCTGATCTTGAAGCCAAAGCTGCGGCTGTTCCGCCCGCCCCTGGCGTGGTGGATCAGAAGCGGGTTGCGGCGCGCAAGCAGGCGCTGGTAGCCAGCGCCACGGTAGAAATTAAGAGCGCCGCCTGCCCACAACACCTCTCGGATACAAAGGGAGTGGGGCAGGTGTATGAGCAAAAGCTGTATGCCGAGGGCATCGGCACATTCTTTGAGCTGGCGAACACACCGGACGAAGAACTGCGCCGGATCTTCGACATCAAGGAATTCCAGGATGTGGATTTGGGCGCGATGAAGGCCGATGCAATTCGGTTGGCGAACGAGACCAACAGCGTTGGCCGCGTGTGGGATTCTTCTCAGCCGGACGATTTGGCCGAAGTTGAGGGTATTGGCTGGACGTACGAGAAGCGGTTGTACGATGCGGGCATCTGCACGTTTGCCGCGCTGGTGAAGAGCACGCCAGAAGAGTTGGAGCGCATTTGCGGCAAAAACCGCATCAAGCCCGCCAACTTTGTCAGCTGGATTGAGCAGGCCCAGGCGTTGATGGCCGCAAAGAAGTAAATACGTGTGGATAAGGTGTAATTTGTAAGATTAGGGCCAGACTTATGGCTGCTTACACATTACACCTTATTCATTACAGGTTAAAAAGGCGAAGGAAAGAGGAATAATGGATAACAAAAACAGAGGCAAAGAGTCGTTGCGCGAACGCACCACCACGACCACTACCACTACTGAGACAGAGATTACCAAGAAGGCAGCATTTCTTGGTTTGCCATATGAGCGTTGGCTTATGCTGATTGCTTTGGCATTTGCGTTGTTGCTGTGTCTGGGATTCTTTGTGCGTTGTGGCGGCACACCCGCTGCGCCAGTTGCCACGGCAGTCCCGCCGGTGGCAGCCACAGTGGCCCCAACAGCCAAACCGGCTGCGACCGCCATCCCAGCGACGGCTGTTCCGGCAACTGTTGCGCCAACGGCGGCTCCCATTGCGCTGCCCAAGATCAACCTGCCCAAGATCAATCTGCCGGCGCTGCCAATTTTGGCGGGCGCGGTTGCGGCGCTTGAGGGCACGGGCGACCCGAACACGAAGTACAACGTGTATGACGGCGACAAGCAAGTTGGCACGGTGACCACCGATGCCAGCGGCAAGTGGAAGTTTGAATTGCCCAAGCTCTCGGTCGGTGATCACAGCATCAAGCTGGTGCCGCTGGG
>DAORUN010000023.1:6439-24187 GCA_035433205.1 Thermoflexales bacterium
GATCACAGCATCAAGCTGGTGCCGCTGGGTGCGGATGGCAAGGAAGTGGTTGCGAGCGCCGCCAGCGTTGTGCTGAGCGTGAAGGAAGCCATTGCCACCGCGATTGCCGCGCTGCCCAAGATTAATCCTCCCAAGATTAACGTTCCGGGTGTGAATGGCGCGGTGACCGCTGTCAAGCCAGGTGTGTTGGATGGCACGGGCGACCCGAACACGAAATACACCATCTATGATGGCGACAAGGCCATCGGCACGGTGACCACCGACGCCAGCGGCAAGTGGAAGTTTGAGATGCCAGATCTTGCAGTGGGCAACCATGTCATCAAGCTGGTGCCGATGGGCGCGGATGGCAAGGAAGTTCCGGCCAGTGCGGCCTCGGTGAACGTGAGCGCCACGGCTGCTGCGGCCCCCGCCGCGATTGTGCCGAGCATCACTCCGCTCAAGGGTGACACGGTTTCTCAGGGCGGCATTATTCGCGGCAAAGGCGAGCCGGGTTCCACCGTTGCCATTTACGATGGCGATAAGGAAGTGGGCACTGCCAAAGTGGACGCGAAGGGCAACTGGGAATGGAAGGTTCCGCTGGATTACGCGCTGGGTGATCACAACTTGAAAGTTGCGACCAAGGGCGCGGATGGCAAGCTTGGGGCGTTCTCGCCAGTTTACAAAGTCAAGGTTATCGGTCCGGTGACCTTGCCAGTGACCGGTGATGAGTCGCCTGCGCAACCCATCTGGGTGATGGCGCTTTTGGCGCTGGGTGCGTTGGCCGTGGGTGTGAGCGCACGCAAGCTAAACACAACACGTCGCTAACCAAACAAGCTAACCAGAGTTAGAAAAAAGCCGGGCATTTTGCGATGCCCGGCTTTTTTGTTTTGGTTGAAAGATGAATCTTTGGCGATGTTGAGCCGTCTGATCGCACCGCGTGTTAGATCAGCGATATTTCACATCCAGGGTCAGCCTGCGTGCTTCGGTTTCCAGCGGGTGGCGGCACAGGTGCGGATGGAGCAACCCCGCCAGAATTTCCACGCCTTGAATCACACGCGGGCCGGGCACGCAAAAATAGGCCGAATCCACCGCGTAAATTTGATTGAGGTGAGTGGCGGGAAATTCATCCCATTCCGCGCGGTGGGCGTTGGCGCGAATTTGCTCCGCGGCCTGAGCCAGCGTTGCGCCGCAAGGCATGACCACAATCATCTCTGGCTGAGAGTGAATCACATCGTCCCACTCCATGTCTTGCGCAGGCAGACCGGCCTGGCCAAGCGCGGGTTGGCCGCCAGCCAGCGCGATTTGCTCTGGAACCCACATACCAGACGAGCGCGGCGGGTTCAATCCATTTAGCGCAGACAGCCACGGGCGGTGCGCCGCTTTGGCAAGCTGGTTTTGGATGGCATCCAGATGGTTGCGCATGGCTTGAACCAGCGCGGCGGCCTGCGCCGAGGTGTGCGTGGCCTCGCCAATGGTTTGAATGTTGGCAAAAATATCGGCGATGGCGCGCGGATTGCGCATAGGCACATGGGAGGGCGCGGAGAAATCTTCCTCTGGCGGCGCAAAGACAAGATCGGGTTTCGCGCCATCCGGTGAGCCATCCACCAGCGCAGAATGTAACCCCAGCACCTCCAACGTCTGAGTTGCGGCGGGCAAGAGCGAAAGTATGCGCATTTATTGCGGTTTGAAGCTAAAGATATTCTTTTGGGTCAAAACGTAAAGCGTGTTGGTGGTGGGATCGGAGGCAAGGTCTATGATGCCGCTGAACTCATCGCCCGCGCCGCGGTATTGGCGAATGAACACGCCGTTTTTGTCAAACTGGAAGATTGAGCCGTTTTTGGCATCGGCCACAAACACGCTGCCTGTGTCCCGGTTGGGGCCAAGCAGGGCGATGGCAACTGGGGCGGTCATTGGCTCTGGCAAATTTTGCAACGCGAACTGCACCGGCAACCCGGCCACATACTTTAGCAACGAGCCATTGCGCTGGAGGATATACACCGCGCCATCAATTGCCATGTCCACACCTTCTTTGAGCGGGTTAAATGGCGAACGAAAATAAGATGAGCGATTGATGTTGCCGCCGCTGAGTTGCATTCGCCAAATTTGGCCCACGCCCGTGTCCAAAATATAAATTTGGTCGCCAAACAAATCTACCGAAGTTGTATTTCCAAGCGGGTCGGCGGTGATGCGGGTGCTGGCAATTTGGCCGGTGGCGAGTGAGTATTCGCCAATCGCGAAGCTGGAGATGAAAATTGCGCCTTCGTTGTGCCAGCGGTTGCCGGTGGAACTGGCCCAGGTCACATCCTTAAAACCCGGCTCGCCACTGGTTGCGGCGGGCGTTAGCGGCACGGGTTTGCCGGTAATGCTGGCATGATCTGCCGAAAGGGTGTGATAAAGCGTCTCGCCGGTGGTGGTGTTTAGCGTGTAAAGCCCCAGCGGCGCGGCGGCCAGCTTGCGCGTGGCGGGCGCAAGCTCGCTCAGGCGGGTGGGGCGGATGCGCGCGATGCCATACAGTTTGTCCAGTTGGTCGCGGGCTTGTTGGCGCGCCGCGCTAACTTGCTCATCGGTCTTGAACTTTTGCTCAAAGGCGCCGGTAAGCTCAATTGTTTTTGTCCATGCGGCGGGGTCGTTGCTGGCACGGGCCTGCTCTAACTGGGCGCGAATTAAATTGCGCTGCTGCTGTTTTTCGGCTTCGCCAGAAAGTTGCAGGTAGCTGGTGGCGACGATGGCAGCCACGATGATGGGCAGCAGAACCGCCACCAGCCCCAACGAAAACACGCTGAGGCGCGAACGTTGTTCGTCGCTCACCGGGGCGGGGGTCTGAGGCAAAAGCTGGCCGCTAAATTCGCCAATCCCTTTGCCGGCGGTTTGGGCCGCTTGCGTGGCGCGGATGCCAATGGCCGCCTTGCCCGCCCGAATGCCATCCACAATTTTTTGGCCCATGCTGGGGCCGCTGGGCTCGGGGTTGGCGGCTGGCGGCTCTGGATCGGGGGCCGGTGGTTGGATGCTGGGCAGAGGGGCCAGCGGCTCATCGGTCGCGGCGTCATCCACCAAAGAGAAAACAACGCCGGTCAACGCGCCATCGCGCACGTTGGCGTTGAGATACCCAGCCACCATGTGCGGGTCGCCTTTGCCCATGCAGGCTTCAATCAGTTGGTCTGGCGTATTTTGGATGGAACCCGCGCCGGTGAGCAAAAAGACGTCACCGGGGCGCGGCGCAATGTTGCGGAAGTTGATCTCCGGGGCGCGCGTTGCGCCCAGCGCCGGGGCATCGGGCGAGTTGGTCAGCGGCTCAAAAGCGCCATCTGCCGAGCGGGCGTAGGCGATGGCCGGGCCGCTTTGGGCGATGATAAGGTGCTCGCCGGTCACAAGCCCGCAGGTGATGGAGCCTTGAATGGGTTGCGCCGCGCCTCGGTTGAGAGCCAGCAGGCGGTCGTTTGCCAGCTTAAAGGCGTGGCGCATGGCGGCGGTAATGCCGCCGGATGCGTTGGCGTAGGCTTCGGCAAACAATTGCGCCAAATCAGAATTCTGGGCGGGCGTTGCGTGGGGTAAATCTAAGAAAAGCGCGAGGCTTTCTTTGATTCCCGGTCGGTTGCCCAGCTTCCGTATGAATGTCTGAGATGAAGTGTTTTGTTCTACGCCATTGATGACGTGGACGATGGAATGTTGTATTTGACTCATGCGCTCTATCCTTAAGTTTAGCGCAAATTCTGTACTATCTTACAGCGAATTGTGGTATCTATACGATATACTGTTTTAGAAAATAAAAGAGTATAGAAATCGTTATAGATGTCAGGAGATGTTGCGCAGAGGAGAGAGAGGGAGAAAGGAATGCGTGGCGTCTCCCGTTTTAATATGCCTTGCAAAAAAGGCGTGTTTTTTTTAAGGATGGACGTAGCCAGTATGAATAAGTCAACGTTTTTGAGCAACTCTAAAAAAGTTCTTGCTTTTAGCGCAGTCTTCGCATTAATTGCAACAGGCTCTACTTCTCCCGCGCGCGCGCTGGTTACGCCAGAGGCAGGCGAGAGCGCCTTTAATAACCCATCTGCCGAAGAGGGACAGACGCTCGTAGAAACGTCTCAGGGAGTGAAATTTAGCTGGAAAGGGATTGTGCTGGCCGATGCGGAGGGTAACCCTTCTGCAAAAGGGTGGGAAGTGAAGGACTTGGGGTCGGTGAGACTGCCTGCTCGCTACGTTACGCTCCGAATGTCGGAGAACGCCCCGGTTGCCCCAAAAATTGTGGCAACAAGCACTCGCGCATGGGCTGGGCAATACGAACCCGTTGTGAAAAATTCGGTTGAGCCGCAATACAACGACGCGGGCGAATCAGTTTCTGTAAAAGATATTTCAACTGTTTTGCCCATTGAGCTTCCGCGGTCTCCGGTAACGGTGCTATCCGATGGCCGAATGCGGGGAATGCGAATTGTGGTCGTGGCGATTTCACCCATTTACGAAAAATCGGGCGAGGGTGTTGCCGTCTCTGATTTGGAAGTGGTTATCCCCGACGCAAGGTTGATGAGCGCGGCGGATGTGCAGCAGGCTCTACCTCGCATTAGCGCGGGCGACCCAGCAACATCAAATTCTGTGAACGCGGTGGATATAACGAACATTGACACGCCGCCCATAAACCCGGCGGCTCTTGTCAGTTCGGTGCGCATCACCACAACCCGGCGCGGCATTCAGCAGGTGACGGGTAGCGCCTTGACAGCGTCGGGGTACAACCTTTCTGGGAAAAATATAAACAACTCTCATGTTTATTATCGTGGCACAGAAGTTGCCACGCAAATTATTGATGGGGGAACACCGGGTGTGTTTGACGCCTCTGACCAGATTCTTTTCTACGCAAACCCGGGCGACCGCTGGAATAAGTTTGAGGTGTACTGGCTGACTTTTGATTCCACGCCCGGCTTGCGAATGGGCACCCGCAATGTTGCCGCAGTTGGCGGCGACCCAACCCGTTCAACTGCTTATGAACAGGACACGTGGCAGCTAAAGAGACTTTATGATTCAACAGCCCCGGGCGTGGATAACGACTATATTTTCTCGTACAACTTTAATGCGCAGTTCTCCACAGCCGTTAACAATATTTATCTTACGCCCACGTTGCCATTGGCAGCTGGCAATATGGTTTTCCAGTTGAATACGTACATTTATTCTTATGTCATGATGCCTACTGGATATCAATGGAATCTCACAGGAAATACTACGGGCGAATCAGTCAATTCTTCTGTGGTGTCTACGTTTGGCTCTGTTCCATTAACGGTAACTTTGACACAAATGGACCCCAGCATCAAGGTCACACTGCCTCAGGCTACAAATCGCGCAGCTTATCTTGAATCAATTGCCTACAAACGACCCGTCTCGCTCAACTTTTCGGGCGTAAATGGCGCAGAATTTGTTGGAGAAGCCAGCGCGTATAACTACACAGTATCGAACGCCAGCGTTGGCAGTTCGTTGTACGACATATCAAACAGCCTTTACCCGGTTGCCTTGATGAACGTGGCATCCTCCGGCTTTACATTTCATGATTCTGCGCCAGGTGGCTACCGGTATCTATTGACTGGCTCGCAGACACTCTTCCAGCCTGCGGTTGCCCCTCATACGCCTCTGACCATAAATCAGCCGTTGAATTCCCAGGCGCTTTATATTGGGCCATCTTACTTTAACAGCCCAATTCAGCCGCTCATCGCGCTTCGCCAGTCACAGGGCTACTCGGCCAGCTTTGTGGATGTGCAAAAGATTTACGACGCTTGGTCGTATGGGCGTGTTTCTGGAGACGCTTTGCGAGACTTTTTGCGCTATGCCGCGACAACATGGGGTGTAGCCCCAATATCGGCAGTTCTTGTGGGGCATACAAGCGCAGACCCGCTGGGATATGCTTCGGTGGGGATGGGATACGCGGCGGTTGCTTCAAATACTGTGCCCAGCCTGTTTACATCGGCAAATCTTGGTCTGGATAAAATGGGGGAGTTGCCGTGCGATATGTGTATTGGGCAATTGGATGGAGCTTCGCCTCTTCCAACTACCCCCAGCTTAACATCAGTTACAAATCTGCCTGAGGTATCAATTGGGCGATTCCCGGTAAAGAGCGTGCAGGATCTTACAGCCCTTGTCAGCAAAATTACCGGATACGAGACACAGTTTATTGGGCAGGCCGCTTGGGCGCGGCGAGCCAGCTTTATTTCGGATAATTATCCCTGCCCAAGCAGCAACGTAGATGGTTGTGTTTCGGGGGCCGGCACGTATGCCGGTTACAAAGTAGATCCTGCAGGTGATTTTTACGCCGAGACTCAGGCCGAAATTGACCGATTGCCCGGTTGGATGACGCGCGGTTGCGACGAATACCGACCTGCTCCACCAGATTCTCCGGCCACCACAAACCCTTGTTTTGAGGCGACTCCGACCAACGTGCGGCAACGAGCGGTGGATTTGTATACCCAGGGTGCGCTAACCATGGTTTATATTGGTCACGGCGTGGAAAGATACATCGCGGCGATGGACTCCCCGACGAATTGGATTCTTCACTCCGACTTCACCATTGGCGCAACGTCATATACCAATGATGTCTCATCGATGAACAACGGGTTTAAGCTGCCGGTTCTTCTGTCTATGACGTGCTTAACATCGCGCTTTGTGACCTTTGCTTACAAATCGGGCACGTTTGCCACCATAGACGAGCAAATTTTCCTGCGGCCAAATGGCGGCTCAATTGCTGTGTTTGGACCCACGGGCGCAGACAGCGTTGCGGCTCACCAGGGATTGCTTGTCGGCTTCATGAATACGCTGTGGTCTGCCAAATATCAGCCCACACTGGCGGAATTAACGCAAGCCGCTCGGTATAACGCCGTGACAAATTCCCCAACAAATTTCAGGTCCGTCATCTTCTCGTTTGTGTTGCTGGGAGACCCTCTCACAAAGATACGCAAGAACGTGTCTAATGTGTATGTGCCTTCCACCTTGCGCACAACTGCCGCGAACTGGTAGTTTGTTCTGTTAACAACAACGCCCCGCCTCAGATGACACATCTCTGAGCGGGGCGTTGTTTATTTTTCCGAGCTTGCTGTCCCACTCGTATAATCTCAGCGATGTCAGGTGGAGATAGTTATGGACGTGTCCGCATGTTTCGCGTTATGCGGTTCGCGCTGGTCTTTGGGCTGATGGCCGCCCTGTGTGGCGCGCCAGCTCGCGCGGTCACACAGCTTCCTCAAAATGCGCTGCCCCCGGTTGGTGAAAATGGCGTTATCCAGCGCACATTTGTCCTCTCTAGTGATGCGGTTGCGTCTGCGGCGCGGCAGGCTGCGCGAGGTCTCATCACCTATACCGTGCAACTAAACGATACGCTGTTTGGCATTGCCTATGCGTTTGGCGTTTCACCAGAAACAGTTTTGTGGTCAAACTATTCTGCCCTCAAAGACAACCCGGATTTGCTCAGCGTAGGGCAGCAACTTATCATCCCGCCTGCCAATGGTTTGGTTATTCAAGTGGAGGAAGGCGATTCAATTGACACGCTGGCGCGGCAGTTTCATGTTAAGCCAGAAGACATTGCCCGCGAGTCTGTGAATAACTTGAACAATATCAACCAGGTGCTAACGCCGGGACAAATTTTGTTTGTGCGTGGCGGAGAGCGCGAGACCGTGGTCTGGCAAATACCAAAGCCGGTGCAAGTGAGCACAAACGCCGTGACGGGTGTGAAGGTGTACAAGGTGGGTGTGTGCGGCGAAGTTGCCATCCCTACTTTGGGAACCCGCGCTTTTATTTACCCGGCTAACGCGCACAACCTGTCTGGGTATAACTTTGCTGCCTACCACCCGGGGCTGGATTTTGCCGGGCGGCTGGGTGACCCGATTTACGCTTCGGATAGCGGAACGGTGATTTACGCGGGGTTCTCGCTGAACTCTGCGGGCGTGCCGGTGGGTTACGGACAATATGTGGTGCTGGATCATGGCAACGGATACCAGACGCTTTACGCCCATGCCAGCCAGTTGTATGTAAAATGTGGTCAACAAGTGAGAAAAGGCGCGGTAATCGCGGCGGTTGGCTCGGTGGGAAATTCTACCGGCTCACACCTGCACTTTGAAATTCGCAATGGCGGCATCGCAGTTAATCCATGGAACCTGATTCGCTAAACAATTACGAATTACGAGACTCAAGGCTTCTTCGTAATTTGTAACCCGTAATTCGTAATGACCCGCAACCAAATCGCCCATCGCGCTCGCTCCATTCAGCGGCTGGCGCGGCAATATCTCAGCACCGATGAGTTCAAATGGCGCGCGCTGGTGCTTACGGGTCGCTATACCTCGCACACGGCCATCGTGGGGGTTATTTTGCTGGCCGTTATTTTGGCGGGCACGCAGCTTGTGCGGATGCAAGCTCCATCCACCCGCCCGGATGCGCGCAGGCCGGCCAGTGCGCCCGGCCAAACAGGCAACGCCACCGCCACCGATGAATCCATCGCGCTGCAATCATACGGCGCAGTTATCAATCAGGATGTGGCCTTGATTAGCCGCAAAGCCGTGTTTGACACCGCCAGACAAACATCGGAGCGTGTTGCCATCCTGACTTACACCGTGCAGGCGGGTGACACGCTGGAAGGCATTGGGGCGCGATTTAATCTGCAACCTACCACGTTGATGTGGTCGAACAAGGAAATTGAGGACTCGCCGGACTTTTTGGATATTGGGCAAACGCTGAATATCATCCCCACCAACGGCATTTGGTACACCGTGAGCGCCAACGACACGCTGGATGACATTGCGCGGCGGTTCAAAGTTAAGTCAGAAGACATCATTGGATACGAGTTGAACAATTTGCAGGGCAAATCCAATTTGTTGGTGGGGCAAAAAATTATTGTGCCGGGCGGCGTAAAGCCCTTGCCAGTGGTGGCGGTCGCGGCTTCATCAAGTAGTAGCGGCGCATTGCGCGGCGGGGCTTTTAGCGGCGCTGCGCCGCGTGTGGCCGCCAGCGGCAGCTTCCGCTGGCCAACCGCGGGCGTGCTTACCCAAAATTATTATTACGGACATCGCGGCATTGACCTTGGCGCGGGCGTTGGCACGCCGGTGATGGCCTCGGATAGCGGGTTTATCAGCTACGCCGGATGGGACAACACCGGTTACGGCAACCTGATCAAAGTAAATCACGGCAATGGCTTTGAGACGCTTTACGGCCACTTGAGCGCGTTTTACGTTGTGCCCGGTCAGGCGGTATCGCGCGGGCAGGTGATTGGCGCGGTTGGCAACACGGGCCGCTCTACCGGCCCGCACTTGCACTTTGAAGTTCGCCAGGGCGGCGTTCAGCAAAACCCATTCTTCTACCTGCCTTAACACAGCTCATTCATGCCCATACTTCTTCTCATCCGCCACGCCACAAACGATTTTGTAAAAGCGGGCAAATTGCCTGGCCAGTTGCCAAACATTCATCTGAACGAAGAGGGCAGGGCGCAGGCCGAGGCGCTTGGCGAGAAGCTCAAGGCCGCCAAAATCGCGGCGGTCTATTCCAGTTCTTTGGAGCGGGCGCTGGAGACGGCGTGGCGCGTGGCAAAACATCACGGCCTGCCCGTGCAGGTCACCCCGCGGCTGATGGATACCGACGCGGGCGCGTTTGCTGGCCGAACGATCAAGGACTTGAATGAGGGCGAGGACACCCGCGAGACATGGAAACACATTGTGGAAAAACCGCTGGAGGCGCGGCTGCCCGCGGGCGAAAGCCTGCTGGAAATGCGCCAGCGTGTGGTCGCCGAGATTGAGCGCATTGCTGCCGCGCACCCAGACCCCATCAGCCAAAACGACCAGCCCGCCCAGCCGCAAACGATTGCGATTGTGATGCACTCTGACACGGTGAAGGCCGCGCTGGCGCATTTTCTTGGGACGCCGTTTGAGCATTTTCAGCGCATGGCTACCTCGCCCGCGTCTATTTCTGGCGTTCATGTGGGTCAAAATCAGGCGAATATTTTGTTTGTCAATCGGTTGCCGTATCAAGACCTGCCATAAGCGTGGACGGCGCCGCCTGTTTGCGAGATAATGCCCGCAGGAGGCTAAGATGTCCAACCATGATGTTGAGCAGACCGAGCTGCGCGAAAAATTTGAGGCGTGGGAGCGCAATGAGCTGGCCGCGTTTTTGGCGCGCTCGCCAGAACGCAAAGAGCAATTTGCCACCGAGAGCGGCATTCCCCTAAAACGGGTGTATACCGCGCTGGATGCGCCCGATGACGCAGACATTGGCTTGCCCGGCCAATTCCCCTTCACCCGCGGACCTTACCCAACCATGTACCGCGGGCGTTTGTGGACGATGCGCTTGTTTGCCGGGTATGGCACCGGCGAAGACACCAACGCCCGGTTTAAGTTTTTGATTGAGCAAGGGCAAACCGGCCTTTCGACCGCGTTTGATATGCCCACGTTGATGGGATATGACAGCGATCATCCGCTGGCGGCGGGCGAGGTGGGGCGCGAAGGCGTGGCGATTGACACGCTGGCCGACATGGAGGCGCTGTTTGATGGCATTGACCTGACAAAAATCAGCGTGAGTATGACGATTAACCCCACCGCGTGGATTTTGCTGGCGATGTATGTGGCGCTGGGCCAAAAGCGCGGCTACGATTTGAACCAGATGAGCGGCACCTTGCAAGCCGATATCCTCAAGGAATATCAGGCGCAAAAAGAATGGATTTACCCCATCCGCCCCAGCGTGCGGCTGGTGCGAGATTTCATCATGTGGAGCGCCCAAAACATGCGGCGGTATAACCCGATCAGCATCAGCGGGTATCACATTGCCGAGGCGGGCGCGAACGCCATCCAGGAAGCCAGTTTTGTTTTGGCGAACGGGTTTGAGTATGTGCGCCAGGTGACCGAGGCCGGGATGAGCGTGGACGACTTCGCGCCGCGGCTCTCGTTTTTTTGGACCAGCCAGGCCGATTTTTTTGAGGAGATCGCCAAGTTCCGCGCGGCGCGGCGGGTGTGGGCCAAGGTGATGAAGGAGCGTTTTGGCGCGAAGAACCCAGACAGCCAGCGGCTGCGGTTTCATGCGCAGACGGCGGCCATCACCCTGACCAGAACCCAGCCATACAACAATTTGGCCCGCACAACCTTGCAGGCGCTGGCGGCGGCGCTGGGCGGGGCGCAAAGTTTGCACACCAACGGGTTTGATGAGAGCTATGCCCTGCCAACCGAATTCGCTGCCAAGCTGGCCTTGCGCACGCAACAAATTATTGCAGAAGAGACGAACATTACCAGCGTGGTTGACCCATTGGGCGGCTCGTATTTTGTGGAATCGCTCACCAGTGAAATGGAGAAACGCATTTTTGCCACGCTGGATGAGATTGACGCGCAGGGCGGCGTGATTTCTGCCACTGAGAACGGCTGGTTTCAGCGCCAGATTGCAGACACGGCGTATGACTTTTTGAAGCGCAAAGAGCGGGGTGAGCGGGTGGTGGTGGGCGTGAACAAATATGCCGAGGAAAACGACCCGGAGATTCCGATTCACCCGCACAACGAGGAAACCGAGCGCAAACAAATTGCGGGGCTGCGCCAAATAAAAGCCGGGCGTGATGGGGCGCGGGTGGGCGCGTTGCTGGCCGAGCTAAAGCGAACTGCGCAAGATGAAAACGCCAACCTCATGCCCATCACCATTGAGTGCGTGAAAGCCTATGCCACGTTGGGCGAGATTGTGGACGCGTTGCGCGGGCTTTGGGGCGTGTACCGCGAGGGTTCGGAGATTTAGCTATACTCCGCCTCCATGCCTTTTGTTATTTTTCTCGCTCCGTTTTTTAACGAGAACGCGATTCGGTTTTTGCGTTCGTTGGTTTTGGTGGATGGCGCCCGGTTTGGCGTGATCTCGCAAGACCCGCAAGAAAACTTGCCGCCAGAGATTTCCTCGCGGTTGGCCGCGCATTACCGCGTGCCAGACGCGCTGAACGAAACGCAAATTGCCCACGCCGTGCGCGAGTTGAGCAAGGCGCACGGCAAGCCGCATCGGCTGCTGGGGGCGATGGAGCAGATTCAGGAGCAGCTTGCCATTGTGCGCGAACAATTTGAAATTGAGGGCATGAGCATTGAGACGGCCCGCAATTTCCGCGATAAAGCGCGGATGAAGTATTTGTTCCACAAAAACAAAATTCCAACCGCGCGGTTTTTGGGTATTAGCGACCCCGAAAGCGCGTGGCGGTTTGCGCGCGAGGTTGGGTATCCGGTTGTGCTCAAGCCGCTGGCTGGGGCGGCCAGCCAGTCTACCTTTCGCGTTCGGAACGATGATGAGCTAAGCGCCGGGCTTGCGCTCGTGGCTCCATCGCCAAAAATGCCCGCAATTATTGAGGAATTTGTGACCGGGCAGGAAAGCTCGTTTGAGACGATGACGCTGAACGGCGTCTCGCTCTGGCATTCGTGGACGCATTACGCCCCCACGCCTTTGCAAACGATGGAAAATCCGTGGATTCAGTGGCGCGTTGTTTTGCCAAATGACCAGCTTGACCCGAAATACGATGACATTCGCGCGGTGAACGACCGCGCGTTGGCCGCGCTGGGTTTGGAGACCGGCCTCACGCACTTGGAGTGGTTCAGGCGCAAAGATGGCAGCGTGGCGGTGGGCGAGGTGGCCGCGCGACCACCCGGCGCGCAAATCACCACGCTCATCTCGCGGGCGCACGAGGTGAACTTTGTCAAACTTTGGGGCGAGATGATGATTCATGGCGTGTTTGCGCCGCCAACCCGGAAGTTTGCAACGGGCGGGTGTTTTTTGCGCGGGCAGGGGCAGGGGCATGTGCGGGCCGTGCGCGGCTGGGAGGCCATCTGCCAGGAATTGGGCGATGTGATTACGGATGTGCGGTTGCCGGAAGCGGGCCAGCCCAAAGCGCTGAGCTACGAGGGCGAGGGTTTTGTGCTGGTGCGCCACGCCAAAACCGAGGTGGTTGAGGCCGCGCTGGAGCGCATCGTGTCTAACGTGAGCGTAGAGCTAGGATAACTTTGCCTTTTGTCCCAAATTGCGCCAGCCATATAATTTGTGTTGGTAAGTGAAATGGCAAAAAAGTTCCGTGGGTTTTTGATGTCAATCCGTTTGCGGTTGCCCGCATTTTTATGCGCCTTGCTGGCAGCATTGGGCGCAATTGCGTTGTGGCTTGGGTTTCAAACGCCGTGGCTGGATATTGCCAAATTTTTGTTGTATGAAGTGTTCGGCATTATTTTGCCGGGGGTTTTGTTGTATGGCCTGATCTGGGCCGACGAACACAGCTGGCTCAAGTTGCTGGTGGTGGGGTGGGCGACAGGTTATGCGCTGGAAGTCGCGCTGTTTGATGTGGCGGGCGCGCTCAACATCCGCCCGGCGTTTCATTTTTATCCGCTGGTCAGCTTGCCGCTTTTGTTGGTGTGGCTGTGGCGCAGGCGAAGCGCGCGAGCCGGAGCGCCATCTGCCACAAGCGCGATGACCGCGCGGCAGGCGGCGGGGCTGGCCGTGTTTCTTTTGGCGGCCCTCTCGCTGATGGCGTTTGTGTATTTTTTGGAGACGCCTTTGCCCGGCACCGTCCCATCGGTGAACTATTACTCCGATCTCACATTTCACATCAGCAGCGCAGCAGAGGCCAAAAATCATTTTCCAATTGCAGACCCGCGCGTTTTGGGCGAGCCAATTTATTATTACTGGTTTGTCAACTCGCATTTGGGGGCGGCCAGTTTTGTGACCGGCATTGAAATTGGCACGTTGGTTTTTCGGTTGTATATTCTCGCGCTGGTCGCGCTGATTAGTTTGCAACTTTATTTGCTGGGGCGCAACGCGGGCAAGACGCATGTTATTGGGCTGATGGCAATTGGGCTGGTGTTTTTAACTGGCGAATTGGATTTGACCCCGCAGAAGACAGATTTATGGCCGATGCACGAAGGGTATAACACTTTCCTCAATTTGTTTTATCCGTTTTTGCGATCTGCGCCGTCGCTCATCATGGGTTGCGCGCTTTTTCTGGGAACGATCACCGCAGTTGGCGATTTTGTGATCTTGCCCGAACGCGGGCGATGGCGGCGGAGCATTCTTCAGGCGGCGTTCATTGGTTTTATGGCGCTGGCGGTGATCAACGCCAAGTTGTTTCCCGCCGCTGTGCTCATTGGCGGGCTGGTTTTATTCGCAATTTGGGGTCTTTTCACCAGCAGGCGAATTGAGGCGCGGGCGATGGCTATTGTTGCGATCACGGGGGCCTTGCTTGCGTGGCGCTTCGTTACATATTTTCGCTTTAATGAAGGAGCGCCGTTGGCGATTCAGCCGTTGATGATGGCGCAGTTTATGCCTGTGCTGGCGGGCTGGGCAGATGTCATCAAGACGTTGCCCGCGCTGGCGCAATGGCCCGCGCTGGTCATCCTCAATTTGGTGGGGTTTACCGGGCAAATGCCGTTTCATGTGCTGGGCAGCGCCCTCCTTTTGGTGATGACGCGCGGGCGTCCCTCGCGGCTACTGGCCTTGCTGCTTGGTTTCTTTATCGCCGGAACTGGGTTTCTTTGGATATTTTGGTTTAACGGCGCGTATGCCTTACTGCATACAGCGTATTTGTGCGGCGCAATAACCGGGGCAGCGGGTTTTTGGATGCTCTTAAAAGCCATCAGCACATGGCCGGGCTGGAAGAAAGCGCTGGTATATGGGCCAATCTCTGTTTTGCTGGTCATTTCTCTGATGGATATTCCGCTGGACAACATAAGCAAGTGGCGGAATCTTCTGGCGGGCAAGGCAACATACCCAACCGAACGAAATCTGCTCACGCCTAATCTGTATGCAGGCATGTTGTGGCTGCGCAACAATTCTTCGCCAAATGATGTGATCGCGGTCAACAATCAATTTAGGCAGGGAAGTAGCGATCCCCGGTATATTTACTTTTCTGCATTTGCGGAACGGCGCGTCTTTTTGGAAGGCTGGGTATATGAGCATGAACCTTGGTGGGATGAACGCATGGCCGGTTTCCCTTATCGCGATCAACTCGCTCTTAACCGGCAGATATTCCTTGATGCGGATACAGATTCCGCCCGCGAGCTTTTTAACCGCGGGGTTAAATTTCTCGTGGTGGATAAGTTGCATGGAAAATGGAATCCAGACATAAAGTCTTTTTCCGCAAAAGTGTTTGGCAATTCAGATGTTGAGATTTATGCATTGAACATAAAGTAGGCGCAACCTGATACCAGACTTTAAGCCTATTTATTTGAAATCGTCCCGCTTGTATAATTTTTTAGTCATGTCTGTTAAATCCATCAAAAATGGATCGTGTGGATTCCCTAAAGGTGGTTATTCTTAAATGTCAAAAGGAAAGGTTTATGTCGGTACTGCGGCGCTGGCTTTAATCGGCCTCGCCGTTTTTTTTGTTCTTGGTGGATTGGTAGGCGAACCAGTTTCTGCGGCCACTCCCAGACAACTATTCCAACCACCAACCCCTGCCGTGCTTGAAGCTTTTATTCCGATTGACGCGGATGGCCCCGCTGGTGGCACAATTATGGTGACTCCGACGCCTGTGCCGCAAACGCGCATGTCTCCACAAAGCGTGGATCAGGTGAATATTACGGGGCGTCCCGTGCGCATCATGGCATTGGGAGATTCCATCACCATGGGTGGCGGTGGCTCAACAAGCCTTGGTGGGTACCGCGGGTGGTTGCAAAACTCTTTAAACGCTGGGTTGTGTTCCTATGATTTTGTTGGTTCTCAGACCTACTATAGCTCTGGCTTGGCAGATAAAAATCATGAGGGTTACAGCGGCTTCACTATTGACAAACTTAAGTCGGTGGTGAACTATGAGGTGTCGGCGTTTTGGCCCGATGTGATTTTGCTTCACGCCGGAACCAATGATCTTTTGCCTACGTGGAGCTGTAACTCTGGCAATGCGGGCAACTGCGGCGTGCCGTATAGCGCCATCCACCCGGAAATTTCCCTCACGCAACTTATTTCCAACATTTTTACGATTAAGCCGGACACGGCTATATACGTGGCCAAGATTATCCCCATGCTTAGCCCGGCGTATAACTCTGCGAGCGTAATTACGTATAACAGTTACATACCGGGAATCGTCAGCCAATTTCAGGCGCAAGGTCGGCGAATTTACCTGGTTGACCAATACAGTGCGCTTTATCCGTATACCTCTACGGATTACAGCGATAGCGCGCATCCCAACGATCAGGGTTATACAAAAATGGCGGCAGCCTGGTATGCGGCCAAAGCGTATTCGTGTTTTAATGACCCATCTCAGCAATCGCAACCGACATCTGGCTCGTATAGCTTGTATATGAGCGACTTGGCGGTCACCAACACATCGGGCCTCACATCCTCGCCATCAACGTTTTCTCCGGCAGAGTGTATTTCCAACGGTTTAGGCCCATTTGAGCGCGATATGAACAACGGCGGCGTTCTTGCGCGTGATGGCGGCTCAATTCGCGTAGATGGAAATGTATATACAAAAGGATTGGGGGTGTGGCCTTTCAGCGGGGTTTGTTTTGATCTGACACAATATCCCAACTGCACCACTTTTGTTTCAGATGTGGGTGTGGATGATGCCATCACGTCCACAGGCTCCATCACTTTTCAGTTGTATCTTGATTACGCCTTTGCCCAATCCAGCCCGACTCTAAGGGGCACATCGCCCTTATACAGCATGACCCAAAGCATTGTGGGCAAAAAGTTGCTGGCGCTGGTGGCATTTGATGGCGGTGATGGCAGCGCCAATGATATGGGCGATTGGGCCAACGCCCGATTGTTGTGCCAGGGGCCAACCCCCACACCAACCCCCACGCCCACACCCATCCCAAGCAATATTTATCTGAGCGATGTGCCGCGCATGAGCGGAACGGCTTGCAACACCACCGGGTATGGCTCAATCATGAAAGATTTGAGCATGGATGGAACCCCCCTGACATTGAATGGCGTGGTTTACCCGAAAGGAGTTGGGGTTCATGCCGTCTCTTCCATGTGTTGGGATCTCACTCAGTTCCCAACTTGCTATGCAGTTGCTTCTGATATTGGTATAGACGACATCATTGGCAGCGACGGAGCGGTAGTGTTTGGGGTGACGATGGATACCACGCCGGTGTACACCTCGCCCGTGATGCTCCCTTCTTCGGCGACACAAAACTTTAATCTCTCAATATTAGGGCGCTCCAAGCTCACTCTGAATGTTGGTGATGGCGGAAATGGCATTACGGGTGATGCTTCCGATTGGGCAAATCTGCGCCTGTTGTGCAACCCGCCAACGGCGACGCCAACGAGCACACCCACTCAAACCCCCACGCCAACGCAAACCGCCACGCCAACTGTGACCCCAACCCCCACGCCAGATTACACCGGTTGCGTGGACGTGGCGCTGGAGCCAAATGACACCATCACATCTTCGGTGCTTATTCCGCTCTCGGGTTCCCGGTTGATGGCGTTCTGCCCGACCAGCGATATAGACATGTTCCAGATACAGGTTGTCACCACTACACGCTATCGTGTGGACACATACAATCTTGCGACCGGTGTTGATTCCGTTTTAACGCTTTACGCCAGCGATGGCACAACTGTTTTGGCAACCAATGACAATTTCAGCGCCACGCTCGACTCCGAGGTTTCGCGCAAACTTGCGCCGGGGACGTATTTTGTAAAAGCCCAAAATCTGGGCGCGTTTGGCGCGGCTCGCACGTATGCCATTGGCTTTAGCGCCGCGTCAAACATAGTGCAATATTTGCCCAACACCATGCGCAGCGCAGAGGCTTCATGGGGCGCAACCTTTACGCCAACGCCAACTAATACATCAACACCAACCGATACGCCAACCAGCACCCTGACCCCAAC
>DAORUN010000023.1:24287-31663 GCA_035433205.1 Thermoflexales bacterium
ATACGCCAACGTTGACCCCAACTGATACGCCAACGTTGACCCCAACTGATACGCCAACATTGACGGATACACCGACATCAATTCCAACGGACACGCCAACGCTTACACCAACAGATACACCTACATTGACGCCTACGCCATAGACATGGATAAACTGGCGCAAATAAAAAAGGAGTTGGGTTTGTCGCCCAACTCCTTTTTATTTTTCGCGCTTTACACTTTATTGCTTTTTCATCTCGCGCAGCAACAAATCCTGGTCCACCGGCAGGCGCGTGACGCGCACGCCCGTGGCTGCGAAGATGGCGTTGGTGATGGCTGGCGTGGTGGGAATGGACGAAATCTCGCCCACGCCTTTTGCGCCGTATGGCCCGGTTGATGACGCATCTTCCACCACAAACGAGAGAATTTCTGGCATTTGCTTGATGTTGGGCATCTTGTAGCGCGCAAACTTGTTGGTGAAGGGAACGCCCTTCTCCTGAATGTATTCTTCGCTCAAGGCGTTGCCCATGCACATCACAATGCCGCCTTCCACCTGGCCTTGCAGTGCCAGCGGGTTGAGCGCGCGGCCCACGTCGGTTGCGCTGATCACTTTCTTGCAGGCCACCTCTCCGGTGTCCATATTCACCTCAACCAGCGCGGCTTGCGCGGCAAAGCTAAAGGCAAAATGCATGTCGCCGCCCGTGCCCAGCGGCTTGGTTTCTGGGGCAATGTAGGCATTGCTCAGCTTGGTGATGCGCCCTTCTTTTCGCGCCTGCTTAACCACATCGCTAAAGCTCACGCTGTTTTTGTGGTTCTTCACCATGCCATCATCAAATCTCACGTCTTCCGGTCTCACATCCAACATTTCTGCCGCCACCTGCGCCAAATGCTCGCGCAGTTTGATGGAGCTGTGCTTGGTCGCGTTTCCGGTCACATACGTTTGGCGCGATGCGGTTGTGGCCCCGCCGTCTGGCGTCAGGTCGGTGTCGCTCAGCAGAACGCGCACCTTGTTAAACGGCAAACCCAGCTCCTCCGCTGCAATCGCGGTCATCACGCCCGGCAAACCCTGGCCAATTTCTGCCGCGCTGCACCGCACTTCCACCGAGCCGTCATCGTAAGCCTCAACCTCAACTTCGCTCTTGTCGGTTGCGCCGCCGCCAAAGCCGGTGTTTTTGTAGGCGCTGGCAAAACCCCAGGCGTAGGCCTTGTTGCCCTCGCGCCAGACCATGGGCGTGTTTTGCGCCTTCAGCGTTTCGGTCACTTTGTCAATGCACTTTTGCAACCCTGCGCTCTCCCGGATCAACGCGCCGGTGTTGGTGGTAGAGCCAACTTTCAGCCCGTTGATCTCGCGGAATTTGATGGGGTCAAGGTTGAGTTTGCGGCACACTTCGTCCAGCGTGCTCTCCACCGCAAACGCGCTTTGCGTAACGCCAAACCCGCGGAACGCCCCGCACGGAATGTTATTCGTGTAAACCGCGTAGCAGTCAATCTTCACATTGGGGATGTCATACGGGCCGCTGGCGTGAGTGGCTGCGCGGGTCATCACCTTGTCGCTCAGGCTGGCGTATGCGCCGCCGTCGCCCCACAATTCCACGCGCATGGCGTTCAACCGCCCATCTTTCATCGCCCCAACTTTTACCTTGAACTTGACCGCGTGCCGCTTGGGGTGGCTGGTGATGGATTCATCGCGCTTATACAAAATTTTCACGGGGCGGCCGGTGGCTTTTGCCAAAAGCGCAGAGTGAATTTGCCCCATGATGTCTTCTTTGCCGCCAAACCCGCCGCCAATCAGCGCGCCCTTGATGCGCACTTGCGAGATGGGCACGCCCAGCGCGGCGGCCACCTGATCGCGGTCGGAATATGGAATTTGCGAGCCGCAAATAATTTCGTAGCGGCCATTTTCCGTCACGCGCCCAATGGAGCATTCCGGCTCAAGGAAGGCGTGTTCGGTTGTGGCGGTCTGGTACTCGCCTTCAACCACCAAATCGCTGCCTGCCAAACCCTCATCCACATTGCCCTTGTTCACGTAAATATGCTTGAGCAAGTTGCCCTCAACGTGGCTGTTCTCCGGCGGCGTTTCGTGCACCAGCGGCGAGCCGGGCAACAACGCCTTCACCGGGTCATCCACCACTGGCAAAAGCTCGTACTCAACGTCAATCAAATCGCAGGCGGCCTGGGCAATGTCTTTTGTGTCTGCCGCCACGATGGCGACCGCATCGCCCACGTAGCGCACCTTCGCATCGCCGCCGCACAACACGGGCCAATCCGAAAGAACAAGCCCGTGCAGGTTTTTGCCCGGCACGTCTTCGTAGGTCAGCACGGCATGCACACCGGGCAGAGCTTTGGCCTTGCTGGTGTCAATCTTCTTCACCCGCGCGTGTGGCACCCCCGCGCGCTTGGTCGCGCCGTGCAGCATCCCCTCAAACGTATAGTCATCGGTATATTTGGCCGCGCCGGTCACTTTTTCGATGGCATCCGGGCGGGGCATGGGCTTGCCAATCCAAGTGAGGGGGTCAACCGTCTTTGGCAAATTGGGCGTAAAGTGTTTCTTGCCCGTGCGTTTGCTTGCCGCCGCGTCTTTGATGGCGTTGATGATGCTGACATAGCCCGTGCATCGGCACAGCGTGTCCTTCAACGCGTGTTTGATGTCGTCGTCGCTGGGGTTGTCGTTTTTGTTTAGCAGCGCCTTGGCGTTCATCAGAATGCCGGGCGTACAAAAACCGCACTGCGTTGCGCCGTGATCCACAAACGCCTGCTGGAGCGGGTCCAATTCGTGGTCGTGCGCCAGCCCTTCAATGGTGGTGATGGATTTTCCGTTGGCTTTGAGCGCCGGGTAAATGCAAGACACGACCGGTGTGCCGTCAATCAGCACGGTGCAAATGCCGCACTCGGCCTCGTTGCATCCCACTTTTGTGCCGGTCAACCCAAGCTGTTCTCTCAGCACATTGGCCAGCATAGCGGATGGCGCAACTTCGGCTTCGCGAGGGGTTCCGTTAACAATCAGTTTTAACAAAGGCATGTATTCCTCCTGGAATAGTTGTGGGCATATTGTAGATGATAGACGATGGGCATGGACAAAGACGGAAGACGGAAGACGGAAGACGGGAGACGGCTAATTTTCGTCTTCCGTCTCCCGTCCTCCGTCTATGACTTTTCGCATCATCCCGCTCACCCTCACCGATGAAACACCCGTCCACAACTCAAACGCGGCGGCGGCTTGTTCGGCCAACATGCCAATGCCGCCAATCACGCGCAGACCCGCGCCCGCCGCATCGGCCATCAGCTTGGTGGCGCTGGGTTTGTAGACCAGATCATACAAAATCGCGTCGGCGGGGAAGGGCGCATCGGCGGGCCAGGGTGATGTGTCCTCGTTCGGGGTCATGCCCGCGCTGGTGCAATTCACAATCAGTTTGGGTGATGGCACATCCATGCGCGAAAACCGGGCGCTGCCCGCGCCGATGATGCGCGGGTGAAAGCTGCGCGAGCGCAACCGCAGCATGTCATCGGCGATCTTCTCCGCGCGGGCCGCGTCTCGGTTGATCAGCATCACTTTTAAATTGTTTTTGAGCAGGGCATACACGATGGCCCGCGCGCTGCCGCCCGCGCCCAGCACCAACGCGCGAACATCGTTCATTTTTGAGAGGTCAATCCCGTGCTGGCGCAAATCTTCGGCAAAGCCAATCCAATCGGTGTTGTGGCCTATCATCGCGCCGCTTGGCTCTTTGGTGATCGTGTTCACCGCGCCAATCGCGCGGGCGGCCTCGCTCATGCCCGCCAGATAGTGAATGACGGCCTGCTTGTGCGGCACGGTCACGTTTGCCCCGGCGATGCTCGCGGTGTGGCGCATCTCGCGCATTCGCATAGGCACTTCGTTGGGCGGGGTGTCCCAAAGTTCGTAAGTCCAATCTGCCAGCCCGCACGCGGCAAAGGCGGCGTTTTGCAATTCTGGCGAACGGCTGTGTGAAACGGGGTGACCGATGAGTCCGACTTTCATTTTTTTGTTGCTGGTTATTTGGGTGTGTCCTTTTGGCAGATAAGCCGATCTGACTGATCTGTTTATCCATCTTAATTCTTTCGAAAGACGTATTATCCCGAACTAGCGCCCGGCTTCATCAACCAATAACCTACGAACTTGCGGGATAATCTCGGTATCTAAAAATTCTCTCTCAGGAGACACGACATGCCGAAATCAAAAAATGCCAATGACGCGAAAGTGAAAAAGTCGAAGAAACAGGAAGAACCGGAAGTCGCCGTAAAAGCCGAGTCAGCCCAGGAAGCATCTCCCGAAAAGAAGAAGAAAAAGAAAAACGATAAGGCCGCAAACGCCGCAGAGCAAACCACGCCAGCCGCAGAGCCATCGGCCAAAAAGAAAAACAAAAAAGACAAAAAGAAAAAAGACAAAACCCCCAGCGGCCCGTTGGATAAAAAAGGCGCGTTGAAAGAGCTGGCCCGCTTGCAGGTGGAATTGGTCAAACTGCAAGAATGGGTTAAGCACAAGGGCCTCAAGGTGGTGGTGCTGTTTGAAGGCCGCGACGCCGCGGGCAAGGGTGGGGCCATCAAACGCATTACCGAGAGTTTGAACCCGCGCGTGTGCCGCGTGGTGGCGCTGGGCACGCCCACCGAGCGCGAAAAAACGCAGTGGTATTTTCAGCGGTATGTGGCGCATTTGCCCGCCGCTGGCGAGATGGTTCTGCTTGACCGCAGTTGGTATAACCGCGCCGGGGTGGAGCGGGTGATGGGTTTTTGCACTGAGGATGAGTATCACGAGTTCTTGCGTTCTGCCCCAGAGTTTGAGCGCATGTTGATCCGCTCTGGCATCATCTTGATTAAATATTGGTTCTCGGTTGGGCCAGAAGAACAGGAACGCCGCTTTAAGGCGCGCATGGAAAACCCCACCAAGCGCTGGAAGCTCAGCCCAATGGATATGCAATCTCGCGCGCGCTGGATGGATTATTCCAAAGCCAAAGATGAGATGTTCTCGTTCACCGACACAAAACAATCGCCCTGGTATGTGGTTAATTCAGACAACAAATCGCTGGCGCATCTCAACATGATTCGCCATTTGCTCAGCCTGATTCCGTACGAGGAGCTGGATCGCCCGGTGATTGAGCTGCCTGCGCTTCAGGCTGCCTCTGGCTACGAGCGCCCCCCGCGCGATTATCAAACGTATATTCCAGAGGTGTATCACTGAGCAAATTGCTTTTGAGTGTTGGGTGATGGAATAAGGCCGGGCTTTCTCTGCGCGTGAAAGCTCGGCTTTTTTGTGCAGTTTAAAACATGAGCAAAAAAGTGTGTATCATCAACCACGTAACTCATGTCAAATTCTATCCGTCGCCGCATTGGCACCCTGCTGGCCATCATCGTCTTTGGCTTCATCCTTGTGCAAATCATGGACCGAATGCACATCATTGTGCTGGTGCAAACGCCCTGGTATGTCTTTTTGCTGGGACTGGTTGTTCTTTTTCTGCTGATTGATTTCGTGATTAACCGCGTTATTGGCTAGCGCCCGCGCTGTGCGCATTCCGCATTTTCATCTCAAATTCCCATGTCCACCACCCACACCCTTAAATCCCACGATGGCCTTGACTTGTTTGCGCAAGACTGGCTGGTGGATAACCCGCGCGCCGAAATTGTGCTCACGCATGGCATTGGCGAGCACAGCGACAACTACGAGCATTTGATAAAAGCGCTCAACGATGCCGGCTATTCGGTGTTTGCGCACGACCTGCGCGGGCACGGGCGATCTGGCGGGGTGCGGGTGTTCACGCCCAGCATCGGCCACATCATGCAAGACGTGGATTTGGTGGTGAAACGCGCCCAGACGTTTGCGCCGGGCAAAAAACTGTTTGTGTATGGGCACAGCATGGGCGGCAACATCACCCTGAATTTTGCGCTGCACCATCCGCAAGGGTTGAGCGGCGTGATTGCCACCGGCCCGTGGCTAAAGCTGCCCCAGGAGCCGCCCGCGCCGCTGGTGCTGGCGGGCAGGGTGCTAAACAAACTTTCGCCAACGTATCGGTTTGTCCGCCCAGGCGATGACAACCTGCTCTCGCGCGACGCGGAGATGGTGGCGCGGCGCGGCAAAGACCCCATGCGCAGCGAGGGCATCACCGCCCGGCAATTTGTGGAGCTGTCTGGCAGCGCAAAATGGGCGCTGGAGCACGCCAGCGAGCTGCAAATGCCCATTTTGCTGGCGCATGGCGCGGCGGATCAAATTACCAGCCCGGAAGGCACAAAACAATTTTTTGCCGATGTGAAAGCCGCCGACAAAACGCTCAAGCTCTACCCAAATTGCCGCCATGAGCTGCATAATGAAATTTTGCCCGACCGCGATATCTTTTTGCAAGATGTTGTGGCCTGGCTGAATGCGCGCACCTGAACTACAAAGTGCAAAGTGCAAAGGTAAATAACGCGAACTGCTTCGGTTTTTGTTGAGGTGGCAGCTTTTGCTGTTTTGCATCTCGCGCGTTTCGCAAAAAAGAATGTCAACCCACGCCACATCTCCCCTTTGGTCTGCTGCCACGCCAGATGAACGCATGGAAAAGCTGCGCGTTCTGGTGATGGATCTCTACCGCTCCCAGCACGGCGACGCGCTGGCGAAGGTCATTGCGGATTTGGAGCGCCATCCTTGCGCGGATGAAAGTGAGGCGCAATCGGTGCGGACGATTATTGAGCTGGCCCGCGCCAACCCCAATATTTTGTGGTCAAACTGCGAAGCCGGGCACATCACCGGCTCAGCCCTCATCGTGGATGCGCCGCGCCGCCGGGTGCTGCTCAATCATCACAAAAAGTTTGACCGCTGGATGCAGTTTGGCGGCCACCCGGATTTTGAGACCGAGCCGTGGCGCGTGGCCTTGCGCGAGGCGCGCGAAGAAACCGGCTTGGCAGATTTGGCGTTTGTGTTGCCAGATGAGCCACCGCGCCCGTTTGATGTGGATGCGCATGTGATTCAGGCGAGGGGAGAACGCCCGCAGCACATGCACTTGGATTTGCGCTATCTGCTGGCAACCGGCTCGCCCGAACTCGCGCGAGCCACCCACGAAAGCAACGCCATCCAATGGTTTGAGATTGACGATGCGCTGGCGATGCCGCTGGAGCCAAATGTGCTTAGGATGATGCGAAAAGCAAAAAATTTGTGAGCTGCCCGCAACTCATCCAAATTCTGTTCGTAATAGAATTTGATGAGCAGTGCAGTTTACGCGCTTGAGTTGAAAGGCAGAGTGGCGCAACCGCCGCAAAAAGCAAACGTGGCCGAACATAAATCCGTCTGGCAGGTCAAGCCCGCCATCACACCAGAAGCCGAGCAGGAGCTGGCCCGCGATGCCGCCCGCGAGGCGGCGCTGGTCAACGCGGTGAAACGCGGTGATCTGGCGGCGTTTGAGCCGCTGGTCGAGACG
>DAORUN010000024.1:0-5011 GCA_035433205.1 Thermoflexales bacterium
CAAAATCCAAAGAGCCAACCCCGCACCTGCCCAGCATAGAGCGCTGGCGGGCCGCAGGCAGCAAGGGTGATTACGACCCGAATGTGGAAGCCACCCGCCAGGAGATGCGCTCGTATGTATGCGCGCAATGCCACGTGGAGTATTACTTCAAGGGCGATGCCAAGACCGTGACCTTCCCGTGGTTTAACGGCCTCAAGGTAGAGGAAATTCAGGCGTATTACGATTCTGTTCAGTTCAAAGACTGGGTGCATAAAGACAGCGGCGCAAACGTGCTAAAAGCGCAGCACCCAGAGTTTGAGACTTGGAGCCAGGGCGTGCATGCCCGCAGCGGCGTGGCCTGCGCCGATTGCCACATGCCCTACGAGCGCGTGGGCGCGACCAAGGTGAGCGATCACTGGGTGCGCAGCCCCATGCTGAACGTGAACAACGCCTGCCAGACCTGCCACAAGTTCAGCGAGCAGGAAATGAAAGATCGCGTGACCGTGATTCAAGACCGCACCAAGGCGCTGCTTATCCGCGCCGAGGACGCGGTGGTTGCGCTAATCAACGATATTGCCAAAGCCAAGGCCGCTGGGGCGACCGATGAGCAACTTGCAAAAGCGCGTGATCTGCAACGCGTGGCGCAGTTCCGGCTGGACTTTGTATCTGCCGAGAACTCGATGGGCTTCCATGCGCCCGCCGAGACCGCCCGCATTTTGGGCGAGTCTATTGACTATGCCCGGCAAGGCCAAATAGAACTGCAAAAGACGGTTGGCGTGAAAGGCGCGGTAGATAACACGCTGGCGATGAATCCATAAAGCAGTCGGGTTGTGGTACATAAGCCGGGGGATTTATAAAAAAGCGCGGGAGCCATGATGCTCTCGCGCTTTTTTTATTGCGCCGCGCGTGCGCTACACTTTGCGCTTTATGGATTTCAACGTTCTTCTTCGAAGCATTGCGCTGGGGTTTGGCATTGCCGCGCCGGTAGGGCCAATTGGGTTATTGTGCATTCGGCGCACGCTGGCCCAGGGCCGCGCATATGGGCTGGCAACCGGGTTGGGCGCGGCCACCGCCGATGCCTTTTATGGCGCGGTGGCCGCGTTTGGGCTGTCTGTTATCTCAAACGCGCTCACCGGCCAGCAATTTTGGCTAAAGTTAATTGGCGGCGCGTTTTTGTGTTATTTGGGCGCAAAAACTTTTTTGTCTGCGCCAGCGCCAAAAAATCTGGGGGATGGGGCGCGGACGGGGCTGCTCTCTGCCTACGGCTCCACGGTTTTGCTCACGCTCACCAACCCGGCCACCATTTTGATGTTCGCCGCGCTTTTTGCCAGCATGGGCGCAACCGACGCGCCCGGGTTGGTGGTGCTGGGCGTGTTCATCGGCTCGGCGTTGTGGTGGCTCACCCTCAGCACGCTCACCGGGTTTGCGCGCAAGGTGGTCAGCCCGGCCAGCATGGTGTGGATCAACCGCCTCTCTGGCGTGATGATTTTTGGGTTTGGCGTCCTCGCCATCCTCAGCGCGTTGATTAAGACTTCTTCTTAATTTTTTAAGGCTTTTATCAGGTGGCATTAAGTGAGGATGAATGCCGCCTGATATGCTGAGTGAGGTGCGCGACCGGGAAGTTTGCGCGAAGCACTTTGAATCACAGGAGAAAGAGAAATTTATGAGTATTAAATCAATGCGGGTGATGGGTTTTGTAGCGGTAGCAGGCGCCATCCTGCTGAGCGCGTGCAGCGGGGCTGCCACGCCCGCGCCGCAGCCAACCGCCGCGCCAAAAGCCACGGATGCGCCCAAGCCCGCCGCTACCGCTGTTCCAGCAACCAAAGCTCCCGCAGCTACGGCCGCTCCAGCCGCCACCGCCGCGCCTGCTCAGACCACATCGGCTCCAGCGGGCAACTCTGGCGCGCTAAAAATTGATTCGGCACAGTCATCGGCCAGTTTCACGCTGGATGAAAAGTTGATGGGCCAGCCGAAAACAGTTGTGGGCAAGACGGCCAAAGTGACTGGCGATATTACGCTGAATCTGGCGAACCCGGCGCAGTCCAAACTTGGCACAATCACCATTGATGCCAGCGACTTCACGACGGACAGCAGCCAGCGCAACGGGGCCATCCAGCGGTTTATTTTGCAGAGCAATCAACCCGCCAATCAGTTCATCACGTTTGAGCCAACCCAGATTACGGGGCTTCCGGCGGCGGTCAAAGTGGGCGACACGCTTTCGTTTAAGGTGACGGGCAATCTCAAAATTCGCGCCATCAGCAAACCCGCCACGTTTGATGTGACTGCCACGGTTAAGTCTGCGAGCGAAATTGCGGGCACGGCCAAAGCCAAAGTGACCCGCACCGCCTACGAGTTGACCATCCCAACCGTGCCCAGCGTGGCCGATGTGACCGATGAAGTGGCGCTGCAATTGGATTTTGTGGCGAAATAATTTTCTGGATTTAAATTTGGCATTTGTAAGTGGTATATTTACCAAACAAATTTTGATGGCGTTGAGTCTGAGCGAGTAAACGGCGCGAGAATGCGATGCAGAGAGTTGGCGGCTGGTGCAAGCCAACGCGCGCGCGGCGTTGAAATGGGACAGAGGAGCCATCCGCAAGAAAGGCTGGCGTTATAGCCCAATGAAGCGGAGTTTGCGCGTGTGGCAAATTCAGGCGAGGTGGCACCGCGCGCGGTTTGTTTTCAACCGCCCGTCCTCGGTTTAACCAAGGATGGGCGGTTTTTATTTTTCATGTTGAGTAGAGCCTAAGGGTCTCGCAGACCCTTAGGCTCTGAAAAATCAGGAGGAGCAATGACACCAAATAACATCGTATTTTCCGGCATTCAGCCAACGGGCGAACTGCACTTTGGCAACTATTTTGGCGCGGTAAAAAACTGGGCCGCGATTCAAAATGCGGGCAAGCATCAAACCATCTACTCGGTGGTAGATCTGCACACCATGACCATGCCCTACGATCCGGCCATCCAAAAAAAGAACACCGAGAACATGTTTATTGATTTGCTGGCGGCGGGAATTGACCCGGAGAAATCTATTTTGTTTGTGCAGAGCATGGTGCCAGAACACACCGAGCTGGCCTGGATTTTTAACTGCGTGTGCTCGTATGGCGACCTGACCCGCCAAACGCAGTTCAAAGACAAAAGCGAGCAGCTTGAGGGCCGTCAGGATGCCTTTATCTCGGCGGGGCTGTTCACCTACCCGGTTTTGCAGGCGGCAGATATTTTGTTGTATCGCGCAGGGTTTGTGCCGGTGGGCAAAGATCAGGAGCAGCATCTTGAGCTTTCGCGCACCATCGCCAACCGGTTTAACAAACAGTTTGGCGAGTACTTCCCCGAACCGCAGGTGATGTCTACCGAAACGCCAAAGTTGTTATCGCTCGCAGACCCATCCAAAAAGATGAGCAAAAGTTTGGGGCCAAAGCATTACATTGGCATGTTTGAGGACGAGAAGACCGCCCGCAACAAGGTAAAAAGCGCGGTGACGGATACCGGCGAGGCGGGCACGCCCATGGGTGATGGGGCCGAGAGTTTGCTCACGCTGCTCCGCGCGGCAGGGAAGGCCGACCTGGCCGCGCAGTTCCGCGCGGAGTACGAAGGCGGTGGTCAGCGAAAGTATGCCCCGCTCAAAGAGGCGGTGGCCGATGCCATTGGCGAGATGATCGCCGGATTCCGCGCCCGCCGCGCCGAGATTGCGGCGGACAAAGACGGCGTGAAGAAAGCGATGGCGCTGGGCGCAGAGAAAGCGCGCGTGTTTGCCCGCGTCACAATGAAAGATGTGCGCCGCATGGCTGGCCTGCCAAAGCACGAGTAAATTTTGGCAAAAACGCAGAGGCGCAAGATTTTGCGTCTCTGCGTTTTTGCGTCTCTGCATTTGCGCCCGCCGTGTTCCAAATGGCTCACCATCAAACCACAATCATGAAAATAGATATTGACGCCGACAACGAGTTGATCTTGCCCGATGACTTGCGGGCCAGGCTGGAGGCCGCGGGCGTGACAAATGAAAGCGGACTGCGCGAGGCATTGGAGCGCGACCCCTCTTTGCGCGCAGATTTGGAGAAGGTCTTGCGAGACAACCCCGATGCGGCGAATGCGCTGGCCATGCACGATGTGTTCGATCAATTCGCCGCCGCGCAAACCACCGCTGAATTGCGTGAATTTTGGGAAAACCTGCCCGATGAACTGGCCGAGCCGTTGATGCAAACCATCGAAGAATTGCTGCAAGATCCGCCGCCAGATGCAGACCCGGTATTTATGCAGGCTCTGCGCGACAAACATTCCGATCTGCTGCGATTCCAGAGCCTGGACAAACGCATTCAAGAATTGCCGCCGGTTGAACGAGCCGCCGTTGAATTTGCGCAAGTGGCAGATGAGGCCGATGCGCGCGAGATATTCGCCGAGCAGCGCGAGCTTTTTCAGTTGCCCGCCGCGCGGCGCGTTTTGGAAATGCTGGTCTCAGATATGCCCGCAGACATGCCCGCAGAATTAAAGCAGCACATCATCACGCGGCTTGCGCTTTTTGATGAGTTGCGCAAAGGGTAAACACGTGAGCCTCCACATCCGCCCATTCGCGCCCGCAGACCAACCCGCCGCCCGTGCGCTCGTTTTGCGTGGCATGGGCGAGCATTGGGGTTTTGTGGATGAATCGCTCAACCCCGATTTAAATGACATCGCCGCCAGCTACGCCGGGGATGTGTTTTTGGTGGCAACACACGAGCGCCCGGAGCGGTTTGACCGCTCCGGGCGCTTGGAAATCATCGCCACCGGCGCGTTAAAGCTGCGCGGGCAGGATGAGGGTGAGATTGTGCGCATGTCGGTGGCGCAAGAGCTGCGCCGCGAGGGCGTTGGCAGCGCCATGCTAAAAGAACTCCTCGCGCAGGCGCGGGCGCGCCGGCTCCGCCGCGTTTTTCTGGAAACCAACGATTCCTGGACGGAAGTGGTGGCGTTTTATCTGCGTAACGGCTTCGTCATCACTCATTACGTGGATGGCGACTTTGGCCGCGAGGTCTGGATGGAGATTGAATTCTGAATTCTGAAT
>DAORUN010000024.1:5111-16522 GCA_035433205.1 Thermoflexales bacterium
GAATTCTGAATTCAGCATTCAATACGCTCCCAACTCTTCCAGCCGGTCATCATCAATGCCAAAATAGTGGGCCAGCTCATGGCGCAGCGTGCGAGAAACTTCCTCGCGCAGGCAGGCCAGCGTGGCGCAATGCGCCTCGTGCGCCCGCTGAAAAATCGTGATCACATCTGGCGCGACCATCTCGTAATGCGTGGTTCGCTCGGTCAGCGGGATGCCTTCGTAAAAGCCAAACAAGTCTTCCTCGTCGCCCTCAAGCTGGCCTTGTGCGGGCGCGTATTTCACCAACACCTCCACGTTTTGCACACGCTGGGTGATGGCTTCCGGGAGGGCGTCCATCGCCGCCCAAACCAGTTCTTCAAATTCGCGCCGAGAAATCCGCATGTTAGTTGCTGGTCGCTGGCCGGTCGCCTCAATACGGCAACCCCAGCGTTCTGGTGAGCGTGGCGCGGGCGTAATCAATCGCCCCAATCTCAAGCGCGGTCATCGCAAGCCCCATCAGCAAAAACGGCAAAAGCCGCGCCCAGTGTGTTATTTTTTGCGCCCTGTGCGAGAAAATGACGATGAACAAGCCGTTCACCATCGCCAGCAAACCAATCACGCCAACAACGCTGAGCAGGGCGAGCGGGCCATACAAAAATGCGGGTTGCCACAACACGATGGCGATCACGGCCAGCGCAATCGCCATCAACCGCAAAATGTCTTTCCACGAGGCGACGCTTGGCTCCTCCAGCGTTTGCTCTGGCGGCCAGACCGCTTGGTTAAACAGCGGCACCACAAACGCCGAGAGCGCCACGCCCATAAACGCGCCGGTCACCAGCCGCAGCCAGTTTTGCGGCATATACAAAAATTGATGGCCCAGCAAAAGCAGCAAATATGAGTTGAAGCCATCAAATGCCCACGCCAGAAAAAACGCCAGCAACGCAAAGGTGAACGGCGCTCTTGGAAAACCCGCGGCGCGGCGGCGCGGCAAAACCGCAAACACAATCACACCCATCAGCACGCCAATGAACATGCCCGTGTCGCGGGCACACACCGGCAATTGGTTGCCCGCGATGATAAATGAACGCTCTGGAATGCGGTGGCACACCGCGTAACCCACCAGATCCAGCGCGTTGATGGCGCTGGCGGGCAGCGCGGCGACCACAAGCGCCATCACCCCCAGCGCAAACGGTGCGCGCCAGTCCCATTTTTGCTTTTCACTCACGCGCGGAGTTTAGCACGGGGAAGTCAGAAGTTGGAATTCAGAATTCAGAAACTTGCATTCTGCGTTCTGAATTCCCTATACAATCGCTCGCGTGATTTCGTTTGATTACACACCGCGCGGCTCGGTGGTGGAGCGCTTTGACCCGCGGGCGCAACTCATCGCGTATTTGGCTTTCACCACCGGCGTGTTGCTGGTGAGCAACCCATTTGTGCTGGGCGGGTTTGTCGCGCTGGCGGGGCTGGTGTCTTTGCTGGCGCGATTGCGCTGGCGCGAGACAAAACAAGCATGGCTGGCGCTGGCCTTGATAGTGATTGTCTTCACCGCGCTCAACCTCATCACCGGGCGCGGCGTGGCGTATGCGCTCACCAACGCGCTCAGGCTGCTCGCCACTTTTCTCTCCACCATCATCGTAATGCGCACCATCAACCCCGCCGAGTATGGCGTGTTGTGGCACGGGCTGGGCGCGCCAGACCGCCTGGCTTACACCATGAACTTGATGATGCGCTATGTGCCCACCCTCTCGCGCGATTTTGAGCAAACGATGGACGCCCAGCGCGCCCGCGGGCTGGAGCTGGACAAACCCAAAGGCGGCATTCTGGAACGGGCGCGGCGGTTCGCCCCGCTCATCATCCCGGTGGTGGTGCGCAGCGTTCTGGATTCAACCGATGTGGCCGACGCGATTGACATGCGCAGCTTTGGCGCGGCGCCGCATCGCACCTGGCTGCGCAAGCTGCATTTTGCGCCCAAAGACATCGCGCTGATTGCGCTCAGTGTTTTGTTTCTGGCCGCTTGCGCCGCGTTCACGTTTTTTAAGATTTAACTTTTAACTCCGTTCATGTCTATCTCCGTTCGAGACGTCACCTACACCTATTCTGGCGCAAAACAGCCCGCCCTAAAAAATGCGGATGTGGAATTGCGCGAGGGCGAGATGACCTTCATCGCCGGGCAAAGCGGCAGCGGAAAATCCACGCTCATCCGCTGCGTGAATGGCCTTATTCCGCGCCGGTATAACGCGGGCAAACTATCTGGCAGCGTGTGGATGGAAGGCCGCGATGCCGCGCGGCTCAGCCTGGCGCAAATCTCGCGGCTGGTGGGCACGGTCATGCAAGACCCAGAGCGGCAACTGGTCTCTACCCAGGTGATGGATGACATCGCGTTTGGGCTGGAGAACATTGGCCTGCCCCGCGAAGAAATCATCGCCCGCGCCACCGCCGCCGCCCAGCGCCTGAACATTGCGCATGTGCTGGAGCGCAAAACGTTCTCGCTCAGCGGCGGCGAAAAACAAAAAGTGGCGATTGCCGGGGTGATGGCGATGAACCCCCGCGCCGTGTTGCTGGATGAACCGCTGGCCTCGCTGGACCCGGCCAGCGCCCGCGAGGCCATGCAGGCGTTTCGCGCGTTGGCAGATGAGGGCGTGGCGGTTGTGGTCGTCGAACATCGGCACGAGGTTGTGCTGGCCGCAAACCCCCAGCATTGCATTGTGCTGGCCGATGGCGCGGTGGCCTATGATGGCGATGCGGCTGGCTTCCCGCGCGGGCCGTCGCCCGCCCGCAGAGCCATCGCCCCAGCCAACCCAAACGCCAAAATTTTGCTGGACCTGCGCGATGTGACCTTTGCCCACCCCAACGCCGCGCCCACCCTGCGCAATATCAATTTGCACATTCGCGCGGGCGATGTGATTGCGCTGCTGGGCGCAAATGGCGCGGGCAAAAGCACTTTGTGCCGCCACTTCATCGGCTTGCACCGGCCAGCCAGCGGCGCGGTTTTTCTGGGGGATGAGAACACGGCGGGCATGACCATTGCCCAAATGGCGCGGCGGGTGGGCTATGTTTTTCAGAACCCGGGCGCCATGTTGTTTGCGCCCACGCTGCGCGAAGAGCTGGCGTTTGGCCCAAAAAACCTGGGGCTGCCCGCAGATGTGGTTGAAAAAAATGTTTTGCACGCGGCGCAGGTGGTGGGGCTGGCCGACCGGCTGGATGACTCGCCGTTTGCGCTAAGCCACGGGCAGCAAAAGCGGGTGAGCGTGGCGTGCGTGCTGGCCATGCGCGTGCCGGGCATCACCGGGCGGGTGATGGCGCTGGATGAGCCAACCGCCGGGCAGGACAGCGCCAACATCTTGCGGTTGATGGATGAGCTGACCACCCGCGAGGGCTTTGAGGCGCTGGTGTTCGCCACCCACGATTTGGATTTGGCGCGAACCTACGCCAACCGCGCGGTGGTCATGGCAGAGGGGCAGATCGTGGCGGATGGGGAGCCATCTGCTGTTTTGAGTGACGCGGCGTTGCTGGCGCGGTGCCGGCTGGTGTGAACAGGATTTGTTTCGCCAAAAATCATTTGGTCTGCAGCAAAAATTTTATTTAACGCGAGTTGCGCAAAACGGGGTTGGTTTCGTGAAAATGATGAACTAAACCGAAGGTTTAATCGTAGGGGCGAGGCATGCCTCGCCCCCAGCGCACCACTCCGCGCGTTTAATGGATTCTTCGCGTAAATCCAGTTACACAATGCGAATGAGCATGACTGGGACGCGCGCGGTGCGCACCACGCTTTCGGCCACGCTGCCCAGCAAAAGGTGCTTTAACCCGGTGCGGCCATGCGTCGCCATCACAATCAGGTCAACGCCCTCGTTCACCTGGGCGTGCAAAATTGCATCGGTGATGAGGCCCTCGGTCACTTTGGCGCTGGCCGTGTAGCCAGCCTTGTTTAGCTCGGCAACCTTGCCATCCAAATACGTGGTTTCCTCATTCACCTCCTCCTTCTCAATCATGTTGCTCATGGATGGGTCGCCCATCATGGTGGGAACCACCACCGAGATGAGTTCCAGTTCTGCGCCAAACTGTTTTGCCAGCGCCTGCGCATGAGGAAGCGCCGTCTCGGAGGCCGCAGAGCCATCCAGCGGGACTAGTATTTTTTTATACATGGTTTTGCTCCTTGCGCACGTTCATCACTTGGGATCGTTGTGCGCGATGTCTATGTCTTTGGTCTCTTTGATGAAGATCATGCCGACGACAAAGCAAATGGCGGCGATACTGATTGGGTAAAACAGCCCGGCCAGGTTGTTGCCAGTGGCTTGAATCAAACTCAGGCCAATGAGCGGCACCAAACCGCCAAAAATGCCATTGCCAATATGATACGGCAAAGACATGGAGGTGTAACGAATCTTAGTGGGGAATAACTCCACCAGGAAGGCCGCAATGGGTCCGTAAACCATCGTCACGTAAACGAGCTGGATGAACACGCAGGCGGCCAGAATGAACGGCTGGTAGTTGCCGCCATCAAAGCGGAACTGGTACATGAACTGGTAAAGCGGGTAATAGGTGAGCGCGCCCAGCAACATGCCCGCCATCATGAAGGGTTTGCGCCCGTATTTGTCCGAGAGGCCACCGACGACCACAAACAGCGGGGCGGCAATCAGCAAGGGAATACCCACCACGAGGTTGGAGTCCACCAGCGGCAATTTCATCACGCTTTGCAAAATGGTGAGCGCGTAGAACTGGCCGGTGTACCAAACTACGCCCTGGCCCATGGTTGCGCCAAACAGCGCCAGCAAAACATACTTCAGGTTAAACCAGTTGCCAAAGCTCTCTTTGAGCGGGTTGACCGAGGTTTTGCCCGCGTGCTTGAGCTTGGCAAACAGCGGCGATTCGCGGAGCGAGATGCGAATCCAGAGCGAAATGGCGACCAGCGCCGCCGACAACACAAACGGGATGCGCCAGCCCTGCCAGTAATCGTTGGCAAACGCGCCCTTGCCGCCAAAAAAATCTTCGCCGGTAACGGAGCGGGTGACCAGGATGACGATGAGCGAGATGAAGAAGCCAGCGGTGGCGGTGATTTGAATCCAGCTTGTGTAATAACCGCGCTTGCCATTTGGGGCGTGCTCGGCCACATAGGTTGCCGCGCCGCCATACTCGCCGCCCAGCGCCAGACCTTGCAAAATGCGCAGGCCAATCAGCAAAATGCCCGCCAAATCGCCAATCTGGGCTTTGGTGGGCATGAGGCCAATGAGGAAGGTGCAAACACCCATGAGCGACATGGTGACGAGGAAGGTGTATTTGCGGCCAATCAGGTCGCCCACGCGCCCGAACACCAGCGCGCCAAACGGGCGCACAATAAAGCCAACGGCAAAGGCGGCCAGCCACGCGATGAGATCGCCCAGCGGTGTGCCGGTGGTGTAAAACTTGCTGGCAATTACGCCGGCCAGGCTGCCGAAAATATAAAAGTCATACCACTCAATCATCGTCCCGGCAGCGGACGCGAAGATAATCCGACCGATACCCTGTTCTGCCTGCTCAACGTGAACAGTTGTTGTCTGAGCCATGATAATTTCTCCCAAAAATGAAATAGATTTAAAACGTGCGGTTCAGGCGCTGGGATACGGGGGGTAGAAAATTGGTATTGGGGGGCTACACCTCCCTTGAGGATTAAAGATGGGTCAAGATGGGTTTAGATGACGCAAAAAGAATTCGGCGGATTCTATTCACGTCTGTGAAAGTGTCAAGAGAAAAAACAAATCTCAGAAGTGTGTGCCAAATTTCTCTAACGGCTTGGCTTTTTCGCTGTTTTGATGGCACAATTGACGGATGAAAACCAATCACACCCTTGATCTTCTTCGCGCAAATAAACCGGCCTATGGCTTATGGATGCAGCTTGGCAGTTGGACAATCTCGCGGCTGCTGGCGGCGCAAGGGTTGCTGGATTGGCTGCTGGTTGATCTTGAGCACACACCCACCGACCCCATGACCGCCTCGCAAATGTGCGTTGCAATCAGCGATATAAGCGCGGGCAAATGCACGCCGCTGGTGCGCCCCACCGCCGGAACCATTGACCAAATCAAGCGCGCGCTGGATTCCGGCGCGCACGGCGTAATCATCCCAATGGTGAACACGGCGCAAGAGGCGGCGGATGTGGTGCGGTTTTCGCGTTTTCCGCCGGATGGGATACGGGGCAGCGGCGGCGTGATGCCCCATCTTGGGTTTGGGGCAGACCGCGCCGAATACAACGCCCGGGGCAACGCGCAAATTCTGGTGGGCATTCAAATTGAGACCGCCGAGGCGCTGCAAAATCTGGACGCGATTCTGGATGTGCCGGGCGTGGATATGGCGTTTATTGGCCCCAACGATTTGCATTTGGCGGTGGGTTTGCCGCCCAGCTACTGGAGCGATGCGCCCGCGTTTCTAGGCGCGGTGGAGCGCATCAAGGCCGGGTGCAAAAAGCGCGGCATCCCGCTGGGCATTTTGTGCCCCAACGGGGAACAGGCCAAAGCGCGGGCCGCCGAGGGGTTCACGTTTGTGGGCATTGGCGGAGATTCGGGCGTGTTGCTGGATGCAATCAAACAAAACATGGCCGGGCTGGCGCGGTAACCAGGCAACAAGACGCTGGATGATGAGAAGCCGAGGTTGGCCCCGGCTTCTCATTTTTTGTTCCGGCTCGCCACAAACAAAACCAAAAACAGCAAGAGGGCAACCGCGTTGAGCATGCCGCCCCATTGGCGCAAGAGGCCATCGGGCAGCAGGTCGCCCATCACCCGCAAAACCAGCGAGAAGTGCAGCAACCCCAGCGGAACATACAACCGCCGCACATTGCTCACCCAAACGCCCGCCAGCGTGGGCGCAATGATGGGCGCGTGGCCGAAGATCATGCTGAATAAAAAGCCCACAAACAGGGCGTGAAGCTGGGCATCGTACAACAAACCAGATAACGCGCCGCCGCCCGCCATTTGCAAAATCCCGCTCACGCCCAGCCACACATACCCGGTCATCAAGCTGATGGCGCTGAAGCGGGGCGTGCCATCGCGCCGAATTGTTTTGCGGGCGATGTCAAAACGCAGCAGCCACGCCGCGAGTACCAACTCGCCCGCGCCCAGCGCCCGCGCGCCAGCATCATGCGCAAACAAAGACAAAACGCACCCCAACCCAAGCAGGCCGATGGGAACCCAAAAGAGCGCGTCGGCCACATGGGGCAGCTTTGCCAAACGCCCAAGCTCCAGCCGCTCGCCCGCAACCGTGAGGATCAAAAATGTCATCCACCACGCGACCGAGACCGGCACCGGCAAATTAACCAGCCGGAGCGCGTTGCCAATGAGCAAACAAACCGCGCCAAGACCCATCACCTGCACGTATCGGTCTGGCACCAGCTTGACCATGAGCGCAGAGGCGGCCACGTAAACCGCGCTTCCCATAAAAAAAAGGATGGCGCTGAGAAAAGCGGGCGCACCCAGCATGAGCAAAATGGCCCCCGCCGCAGACAGCGCTGGCGCGAGAAAGACCCAGCGCCGCTGCAAAGCCACCGCGCGTTCCAGAGCAATCAGCGTGCCCGCCACGCCCGCAATCATCAACGAGCCGTGACCCATCACCATATCTGAGGAGAGCGCAGGCAGCGCCCAGCCCATGCGCAACAACCCGGCCCAAATGGCAAGCGTGAGCGTGACCAGCAAGCCAATGACAAGCGCCAGCCGCATCGCCAGCGGCGGCAGAAAGGGGATGTGCGTGGATGTTTGTTGATGCATGGGAATTCAGAATGTGGAATTCAGAAATAAGAAATGTAGCCGTGTCATTTCTCGTTTCTTGTTTTCTCCTTTCTCATTTTTGTAACCCGGCCAAAAATCTTTTTAACGGGTCTGGGTTTTCAATCACGGTAATTTGCATATTTTCCACGTGATAAATCGTGGTGCAGATCAACTCATACGTCCCGGGGCGGTCGTATTGCTGGGTGAAGGACTGCCCCGGCTCCAGTTTGAACGGCCCCACCCGCGCCACAAAGCCATCTTCGTTGCGAATGCTCAGCGTGTCCATTGCGCCCAGTGTGAGCGTGATGGCCTTGGGCAAATTGGCCGCCGGGAACCCGCGTGATTCCCGCGCCGCTGCGCCTTCGGGGATGATAAAGACCGCCATGCGGGCAGATGGGTCTGGCGGCTGCAAAAGCGCCAACCCCGCCGCGAGCGCCATCAGCAAAAACAGGCCAGCCAACAACAAAAGTTTTTTCACGGTGATGCCTTAGCGACCAGGGCGCTGGATTTCATCGCAACAACACCCGCACATCATTCGCCACATCATCTGCGGTGGCGTTGGTAGAGATGACCTCGCGCAGCTTGCCCGCCGGGTCAACCACAAACACAAACGCGGTGTGATCAATGGAATAGCCAATGGCCGAGCCGGGTTGCGGATTTTTCTTCACCACCACCTGGTAATCGGTCAGAATGGGCAACAAGTCGTCCTCGCTCCCGCGCAGGGCGATAAAGTTTTGGTCAAAGGCGCGAACGTAATCGCGCAGTTTGTCGGGCGTGTCCCGGTCGGGGTCCACGCTCACAAATATCACTTTCATTTTGTCCGCATCGCTGCCCAGCATTTTCTTCGCCCGCGCCAACGTAGAGAGCGTCATTGGGCAAATATCTGGGCAGGTGGTGTAGCCAAAGTAAATCATCACCGCATTCCCGCGCAACGATGACAACACCACTTTTTCGCCATTGGCCACATTTGGCAGGGCAAAATCTGCGGCTTGCGCGGGCGGGCTGAACACGCCCCCGCGCAGGCGGGGCGCGGAACACCCGGCCAGCAGAAGGGCCATCAGCGCAAGAGATTTGATGAGACGCATAAACAACAAGAAGTCGGACTTCTGCGAGAAGTCCGACTTCTCAATCTCCAACTATTTCTTCGGGTCGCCATCGCCCGCTTTGAACAAACCAAGCGCGCCGCGACCGACAAAGTTAAAGGCGTGGGTGACGATGGGATACAGGCCATCCTCGGCCAGGACGAACTCCACGTATGCCCCCTGCGCAGGCGCAAGGTCCACCGCCTGTGAGCCGTAATGGCCGGGGTTATCGGGCGTGAGCTTCACGCCTTCTTTCACCACCGTATCAAAAATTGTGCCAACGATGTGGAACGAGCTGTCTACGCTGGGGCCAGCGTTTAACACAAACGCGCGCACCCGCTTGCCGGTGTTCACTTGAATTGGGTTGTCTTTGTATTGATCGGCGATGCCGTTGAACACCACGTAATCTGGGGCGGGCGTGGCAGAGTTGGCCTTGGTCAGGCTGGCGGGTTCGCCCTGCGGCCCAAGATAGTATTCGCTCTGCACAATGGTGAACTCTTTGTCCACCGGCGGCAAACCTTCCTTTGGCTCAACAATCATCATGCCATACATGCCGTTGGCGATGTGATGCAGGGCGGGCGCGGTGCCGCAGTGATACATCCATACCCCGGCAAATTCCGCTTTGTATTCGTACAGTTTTTCCTCGCCGGGGTTGATGGAGGTCATCTCATCGTTCCACGCCACCATGCTGGAGTGAAAATCTACCGAGTGCGGCAACTGGCTGGTCTTGGGGTTCTTCAAATGAATACGAACGGTGTCACCCACTTTTACGCGCAAAACCGGGCCGGGGACTGTGCCCCCAAACGTCCACACTTTTTGCACAAAGCCCTTCGCCACCGTCATCAGTTTTTCTTCAATGACAAGGTCAACATCATGAACTGTGCCAGACAAAGCGACAGGCGCGGCGGGATCGTGCAGCGTGTAGGCGGGCGCGTTGGCGTCAGGTTTCACATCCAGCGCAACCGCCGGGCCGCCGTGATCTCCGCCCTCGTTGGCGCCAACCGTGCTGCCCTTCACCGCAATGGTGCCAATCATGCCCGCGTCTTTGTGGCCTGGGATGGAGCAGATAAAGGTGATGCCGCCAGCGGGCACCATCACATCGGCTGTCTTTGTCTCACCCGCGTTTGCCACCAGCTTGGTGCCATCTGGCAACGTGAGGTCGTGCATGATGGAACCCGTGTTGATGAACTTGATCGTGTAGTGGCCTGGCGCATCAACGGTCAGGTTGTTCGGCGTAAATCCAATGTCAATGCCTTTCACTTCCAGCGTGCCCAGCACCGGGCCTTCTATCTTTGTGGTGGATGTGGTCGCGACCGACGAAGTTGGGGGCGCGGCTGCGGCCGTGGTTGGCGCAGTTGGCGCGGTGGTTGCCGCTTGCGCCACTTTGACCGCGGCTGGGGCGCTTGCGGCAGATGACGCCGAGGTTGGGCGCACCGGTTTGCCAATGACCGATGGGTCAAATGGCGATACGCAAGCGGCAAGCAACAAACAGGCCGCCACGCCAAAACTAAGTTTAAGAATTCGGTTGTTTCTCATGGGTGGTTTTCTCCTCGGTTTAGATGGGATTAAAAACAAGAACTAATCAATAAAATGCAACGTGTGCATGTGCAACTAGGCGGAACTTTCGCCAAATTCCACCCTAAACGGGCGTTGAATGGCCTCTTCCGGGCAATATGTTTCGCAAACATCACAAAAGCTGCAATCGGCTGGATGGGTGATTTCCGCGCAGGCGTTCACCAGCTCCACCGCGTGAGTGGGGCACAACAAAACACACCAACCGCAAGCCGTGCAGCGGGCGGCGTCAATTCGTGGCAAAATGAATGCTTGTGTTTGCGGACGAACAGACGAGAACACGCTTGACACGCATGCAGACTACGCCGCAAACAAAATTTTGGCTATGACTTTTGTCACACCCGACCGGGATTCCATCGCCCGCGCCATGCAAGCCATGCAGCCCATGGCCGCCCGCTCCGATTTGCCGGAGGGCGCCCTGCGCGGCGTGGCCGAGATTGCAGTATTGATGCGGCGCGGGCCGGGAGCCATCTTGCAACTGGAGGGCGAACCGGCGCAGGCGATGTTCATCGTCGTTCACGGGCGGGTGAAAATTTTGCGCTCCACGCCAGCGGGCCGCGAGCAAGTAATTCACGTGGCCGGGCCGGGCGACCACATCAACGTGGTGCCGGTGGTGGATGGCGGCAAATGCCCGGCCACCGTGCAAACCCTGACCGAGGCTGAGGTGTTTGCCCTGCCGGTGAAGGAATTGCGCGAGTGTTTGCTGCGCGAGCCGCGCCTGGCCATGATGCTGCTGGCAAACCTGGCCCGCAACCATCGCAAAATGGTGAACCTGATTGAAGACCTGGCGCTGCACACGGTGCAAGGGCGGCTGGCGAAGTTGTTGCTGGCCCGTGCCACCAGCGTGGGCGAGGGCGAGGAGGTGCCGCCGCTCACTCAGGCCGACATGGCAACCCAGCTTGGCACCGTGCGCGAGATGGTGGCGCGAACGCTGCGCACCTTTGAGGGTTTGGGGTTAATTCAGATGGAGCGCGGGCGCATTGTTGTTCTGGACGCGGATGGCCTGCGCCAAAAAGCAGAAGAAACAGAGTGAATTACGAATTACCAATTA
>DAORUN010000024.1:16622-31336 GCA_035433205.1 Thermoflexales bacterium
GTAATTGATCAGCGCCATTTCTTCACCACGTGCTCATCCCATTGCGGCGACCAGGGCACAAGCTCAAAACCAAGCTCGTGCCAAAACGTGCGGATGGGAATGACCAAAATCGCATCTTGATATTTGAGGCGTTTGACGATGTTGCCGCGCCAGCCGCGCCGCAAAAGCCAGCGTTCCAGCGCCGCAAAAGCCTCTGCGTGCAGGCCGCGCTCGCGCAGGTCCTCATCCACGCGGAACACGGTCATCTCAAAACCGCGCGCGGCGGTGTCATCGGGCTTTAGGCCGTGCATCCCAATGATCTTTTTTGCCTCGCCCTCGTAACCCACCGCGCGGCCGGCATCGCGCCGCGCCGCGTCTGGGGCGTTGCGGGTGATGGAAATTGTGAACGGCGTGATCTCATCGGCCACAAGCCCCAGTTTTGCCTGGTCAAAAAATATCGTCCCGGTAAATTCGGGATGGCGAAAGAAAACTTCAGTTGCCAAGACGCCTCCGGGCCAGCGCGCCGCCAATCATCCCAGCCAGCCATCCCACACACGCGCCCACCAGCGGGTAGCCAAAAATGTAGCTCACAAACTGCCCGCGAAAGTATTCCAGCGGGTTGAGGGTGGGATCAATCAACATGCTTTTGGCCTGCGCAATTTGGTCGGGGGTCATGACGTTCAGCAGTTGCTTCGCGCTGGCCTCGTTCAGGCTGAGGAAGTTGGCGATGGCGATGAGCGTGAACGGCAAGGCAAACCCCAGCGCGGCAAATAAACCGCCGCTCGTCCCGGCCTTGCGCCAGCTACTGGCATCGCGCGGGATGGTGGCGTTGGCGACCAACACGCCCGCCATCACGCCCAGCGCAATGGTCAACGTGCAATGCAGGGCGATGAACTCGCGCCCGAGCAACAACAAAATCAGGCCGCCCAACCCCGCGCCCGCCGCAAATGCCATCAGCCCAAGCCGGCGGATGATTGTGTTTACGATGCGCTCCGTTGGCGTTGATTGGCGTTTCATAGTTAAACGGGGGCCGATGCGCCCGATGCGTTTTTGTTTCTAAGTTCGGCCACAGACCAAATGGCGTTAAAGGCCACGAACAAGAACAGAAGGCCGCAATACGCCACCAGAAACGCGGTGAGGATGATGCCCAGCGCGCCTTGCGCTGGCGTGGGCGTTGCTGTCTTAGCCATTTGCAAAGATAGCACGCCGGGGACCAGCATCAAGCCGTTGTGCAGCATGTGCATCAAAATGCCATAACCAAAACCAAAGCGGGTGCGCACATAGCCCAGCCCAAACCCCAGCAAAGTCTGCGGAAAAACCAAAATCGGCGCGGCCAGCCAAAACACCTGGTTGGTGTAATTGGTGATGTGAATCCCGCCAAAAATGAGCGACGAGGCCACATATGGCAGCCAAAAATGGCGCTGATAAAAATTCTGAACCCATGTTAGCCGTTTGCCAGAGAAAACAAACCACAAAATGAGGGCCGCAACTGCGATAAAGGCAATCGCCATGCCAAGAGCGAGCAGCGCCGATTTGGCCGATATGGCGGCCTCTCCTCCGCCGCGCTGGGTGGTGAACAAATCGCGCACAAAGGTAAACACGAAGAACGCGAAAGCCCCCAAACCAACGCTCAGGTTGCGGCGGGTAGGCTTGAGCCACAAACGGAAGGCCGTTTCTTCCAGCAGCGGGGCTTGAATCACCGCCAAAAACAAGACCAGCAACGGGCTGCCAAACGTCATCAAATCTGTCAGCACATTCTGGGCATCAAACTCGCCGGGGGCGTTCCCGGTCACGCGCTGAACCACCGCGCTAAAGGCTGCCATCACCAAACCGATGGCGCACATAAATGGCAGGAGCAGCGAGAACAGCAACGCCCACGCCCGCAGGGTGCGCACCGTGCGCTGTCCGGCGCCAAGCGTGTTCTCATCACCCTGGTAGACGCGCGGATGGCGGATAAACGAGGCCATGTCGCGGATAAGCGCAGCGGGCCGCGCAACAAGTTGTGCAGATGGAAATATTTGCATATGGCTGCAAATTGTAAGCCATGCCCGGATATTCATAAGCCTGGGATTTTGGCGGCATCCTGTCTGACTGGATGATGCGCGAGAATCAAATTTCGGGTAAGCTTGGGGCGTTTGTTGCAAACTGCAATTCTAAAAATCAGGAGATTTACGACTCATGGAATACCGTATTGAAAAAGACTCATTGGGCGAAGTGCAGGTGCCTGCCAACGCCTATTACGCCGCGCAAACCCAGCGCGCCGTCATTAACTTTCCCATCAGCGGGCGCGCGCCTTACCGCGCTTTTGTATACAGCATGTTGCTCATCAAGCGGGCAGCGGCAGAAGTAAACCGCGACCTTGGCCTGCTCAAGCCAGAATTGGCCGCAGCCATCATTCAGGCGGCGGATGAGTGCATGGCGGGCGCGTTGGCCGACCAGTGGGTGGTGGATCCGTTCCAGGCTGGCGCGGGCACCAGCCACAACATGAACACCAACGAGGTGCTGGCCAACCGCGCCAACGAGATTTTGGGCTTCCCACTTCTGAGCAAAGAGAAGAAACCGGTGGGCGCAAATGACCACGTGAACATGGCCCAAAGCACAAACGACACCACCCCAACAGCCATCCGCCTGGGCGTGTTGTGGCGCCTGCCAGAATTGCAGGCCGCCGTACAAGGGGTGATTGACACCCTGAACGCCAAGGCCAAAGAATTTGACCCCATCGTTAAAAGCGGGCGCACCCACTTGCAAGATGCGGTTCCGGTTCGGCTTGGGCAGGAATTTGGCGGTTACGCCCGCGCCCTGGAGCGCGACCTGGAGCGCATCAACGCCGCCGCCGACCAACTGCGCCGCATGCCCATTGGCGGCACGGCCACCGGCACCGGCCTGAACGCGCACCCGGATTATCACAAGAACATGGTCAAAGTGATGAGCCGCCTGTTGGGCCAGCCGCTGAATGACAGCGACAACCTGTTCGAGGGGATGCAGAGCATGGCTGATGCGGCGCACTTTAGCGCGGCGATGCGCACGATGGCGATCACGCTTGTGCGCGTGGCGAACGACATCCGCCTGCTGAGCAGCGGCCCCACCACCGGGCTGGATGAGATTCGGCTGCCCGCGGTTCAGCCGGGTTCGTCCATCATGCCGGGCAAGGTTAACCCCGTGATGGCCGAAATGCTGGACATGACCATGTTCCACGTGCAGGGCAACGACCACGCGGTGGCGCTGGCCGCACAAGCAGGCCAGCTTGAGTTAAACGTGATGATGCCAATCATCGCCCACAACCTGAATGAGATGGTGCATGTGACCATTGGCTCGCTCAACGCCTTTAACACATTCTGCCTGGTGGGCATCACCGCCCAGCCAGAGAAGGCCAAGGGCTGGCTGGCCAAGAACGCCATCGTCGTCACCGCGCTCAACCCGGTGATTGGCTACATGGCTGGCTCCACGCTGGTGAAGGAAGCCATGAAGCGCAACATGACCATCCGCGATGTGGCCGCCGAGAGCATCAACGCGGGCACACTCAAGAAGGTTGACGGCTCTCCGCTCACTTTGGCCGAGGTGGACGCCGCGCTTGATCTTTACAAGCTGACCGAGGGCGGCCTGGGCGGCCCGGCGGGCGGCGGTTAGTTCGCAATGAAAAATGCAAAATGAGAAATGCAAAATTTTTGCCTTTTGCATTTCTCATCTTGCATTTACCAAATGCCCTCTTTGCTTTCCTCATACATCGCCCGCATTGGTTTTTTGGGTGATGTGGCCCCGGATTTGCCCACGCTCCGCGCGTTGCACAAAGCGCATCTGCGCGCCATCTCCTACGAAAATTTAGACATTCATCTTGGCCGCGCCCTCACGCTGGATGAAGACGCGATTTTTGACAAACTTGTGAATCGCGGGCGCGGCGGATGGTGCTACGAGATGAACGGCCTGTTTGCGCGGGCGTTGCGCCAAATTGGGTTTGATGTGCGCCTGCTGGGCAGCGCGGTTGGCCGCGCAGACACCAGCACGGGCGATGAACACGATCACCTCATCTTAAAAGTAAACCTTGACCGGCCATATTTGGCAGATGTGGGCTTTGGCAACGGCCTGCGAGAACCCATCCCGCTGGAAATGGGCGAATACAAACAAGATTTCTTCCGTTTTGCGTTGCGCAAAGAGGGCGAGCGCTGGTGGTTTGTCAATCACGCGGGGCAAGGGCCGGGGTTTGACTTTACTTTGCGCGAACGCGAAATGAGCGAATTTGCGCCGCGTTGCCGCCATTTGCAAACCTCATCGGAATCGGGATTTGTGCGGCAGACGGTGTGCTACCGCCAAACAAAGCATGGCGTTGTGTCTTTGCGCGGGCTGGTGATGAAAACGCTGACCGCCGAGGGCGAGCGCGAACGCGTGATTGCCACGCCCGCCGAGTACGCCATCACCCTGAAAGACATGTTTGGCCTGCGGCTTAGCGATGCCGAGATTAGCGCGCTTTGGCAATTAGCCCATGCGCGACACGTGGCTTGGGTGGCATCGCAAAACCAAACGGGCTAAAAGGCCTACCTCTCCCCAACCGGTCTGCGCCTAAAGTCTGGCGCGGCATTTTCCACCACGGTCACAAACGCCGCATCCTGCATCCGCGAGGCCACGCGGGGGTCAAATTCTTCCAGCGGCACATTGGTGGCGATCATGGTGGGCAGCCGGTTGCGATACCGAAAATCAATCACCTCAAAAATCACGCCATCGCTCCATGCCGACCCGCTCTCCGCGCCCAGGTCATCTAAAATCAGCACCGGCGCGTTCTTCATCATCTTCAACCGGCCAGAGTAACTCTCCTGCTCGGTGTTGGTCTGCAAATCCATCGCCTCTTTCAGGGCGGCCATCAAATCTGGCGCGGTGATAAACAGCGCTGGCGTGCCCGCGCTAATCAGGTGGTTTGCCACCGCCGCGCACAAATGCGATTTTCCGCTCCCGCGCTCGCCCCACATCACCAGCCAGCGGCCATCGGGATGCTCGGCAAAATCCTCGGCGGCTTGCAAGCAGTTCACCAGCCCGTCATCCTTCGCCCCTTTGAACGTCGTCTTAAAGTTAAACAACGTTTGGCCGATGGCCGCCCCGCTGAGCGAGGAATACGCCTTGAGCGCGTCCACCTTCCATTGCCTGGGCGCGCCGCACTTTGGGCAGGGCGTCATCTGGCCGTTTGCGCCAATCACATAGCGCAGGTTTTTGCAGTAATCGCACGGCTCGCCGCCATCGCGCGGGGGGATGGGTTTGTCGGCGATGACAGACAACGCCGCCTCAGCCGCCTCACTTGACGCTTGATTTTTGCTTCTCGCGCTCTTCGATCTGTTTGCGAGCGCGTTCTCTAGCGGCTTCCCGATCCGCGTCGGAGTATTGGACCTGGGGTCGGCGGGTGACGCGTTTGCGCGTTCCGGTTGAGTTTGCTTTTGGCTTGCCATGCGTGCCATCCTGTTTAACTTGTTTTGCGTTCAGCTCGTTTACCAAAACCGCTTTGATGTAATTCCAGTTTAGCGCATTCGCGGCGGCGGCCTTGTCCATCGCCTGCGTCCAGCGGGCTTGTTCGCCAACCCGCGCCGCAATTTGGTTGATGTCGTTTGCGATGGCCGGGTCCAGCCGCCCCACCCTGCGTTTGTATTCGTCAAAAGCGAACCGCGCGGTCTCGCTGGCTGGCTCTGGCACAAACAAATTGGGCGATGGGTTGCGAATGATCTTGCGCACATACGCCCAGCTTTTTTTGCCCTGGCCGATGGCGTACGCAAACGCGCCGCGCCACACCTGCGGGTCTTTCTGATCGTTCAGCAAATCCCGAATCTCATCCGCCACAAGACCGGTGGGCGGCAACCCCAGGCTGTCCTCGTAAAGCGCCAGCATGTCTTGCAAAATCACATCCTGAGTTTGCGTTTCTTTGCGGGCCAGCTCCAGCGCGGCTTCCTCACTTTCTGCCAGCAAAGGCATCAGCGCATCCACGTTCACCGCGCCGTTTTGGCTCACCATCTTCAGCCCGCGCAACACGGCCTGAACACCAAATACGCCCACCGCCGCCATCACCGCGTTAAATTCCTGCGCGGTTGGGGCGCGGCGCAACCTCTCGCGCAAGTTCACAATCGCGTCGCCGGGCCGTTCGGTTCTGGCAATCACCACGCGGTAATAGGCCGATGGAGTGTGCGGCGCAAGTTTTTCCACGGCTTTTGCGCACGAGGCCAGCGAGCGCGGCGACCCGCCCGCGCGGGGCAAGCGCAACGCCGCGCGAAGGCCCTCCAGAATTTCATCCGGCGCGTAGCCACGCCCCAGCCACTCGCCAATCAGCGCGTCATCGCCGGGCGCGGCGGGGTAAATTTCCACGCTCTCCAGCCGCGCCATCTCGCGGGTGATGGCATCTCGCGCGCTCGAAAATTCGCCTTGCTCGTCTCGTTTTTGGTCGTGCGCGCCAGCCATCGCGCTTTCCAGGTTTTCAATCAGGGCGCGGGCGGCGGGCGTATTGGCAAAATAGCGCGGCGCGGCATTGGGCGATGTGGCCGCCACGAGAAGCGTTCCGCGCGCCACCGCGCTGCGCAGGGCCGTCTCCAGCCGCAAATGCAGCAACGCGCCCAGCCCTTCGCGCAAGGCGGGGTGCGCCTCAAGCTCCTTCGTCGTGATGAACGGCACATCGCTTTGTTTGCGTTCCAGCAGGCGCAGCGCCACCAACGTCACTTTCAACTCCGAAAGGTCGTCAATTTGCGCCAGCCGCGTGTCCAAAAATTCATCCAGCATTCGTGTTTAGATGCTAACAGATTTTGGACCGACACGGCCTAAAAATCTCGCCCTGAGTACTCTCAGGCAAGACCTTTAGGCTCTACGTCATCATCTCCGCAAAACGCCCGCCCGGTATGGCCGCCAGCTCTTGCGGCGAACCCACCTCGGCCAAGCGGCCACCGGCCATGACCACCACGCAATCTGCAGAGCGGGCCAGCGAGAGCCGGTGCGTGACGATGAGCGTGGTGCGGCCATGCATGAGGCGTTCAAGCGCCTCCAGAATGGCCGCTTCGGAGTCGGGTTCAACCGCGCTGGTCGGCTCATCCAGCAAAAGCATGGCCGGGTTGGCCAGCACCGCCCGCGCAATTGAAATGCGCTGTTTTTGCCCGCCCGAAAGTTTTACGCCGCGCTCGCCCACCAGCGTATCGTAACCTTTTGGCAGGTCGCAAATAAACGCGTGCGCGTTGGCCACGCGGCACGCTTGCTCAACCTCGGCTTTGGTCGCAGAAGGGCGACCAAACCGCACATTCTCCATCACGCTGGCGTTGAACAAAAAGGTGTCTTGCTGCACCTGCCCAATTTGCGAGCGCAACGATTGCAAGGTGATTTGCCGCACATCAATTCCATCCACCAAAACGCGGCCAAAGGTGGGGTCGTAAAACCGCGCCACCAGCGTCAACAAAGTGGATTTGCCAATGCCGCTTGGTCCCAAAATCACCACGCGCTGGCCGGGCAAAATGCGCAGCGAAATATCGCGTAAAACGGGGTGGCCTTCGTCGTAGCCAAATGACACATTTTCAAAAGCAATTTCGCCGCGCAGGGGCGGGATGGGTTGCGCATCTGGCACGTTGCGCAGGCTGATGGGCGCGTCAAGGACTTCAAAAATTCTGGCGCCCGCGGCGCTGGCCCGCTGAACCAGATCGTTCACACCCACCAGGTCATCTACCGGGCCAAAAAAGTAGCGCCCGTAGCCGCGGTAGGCCAGCAAGCCTCCCAGCGTAAATTTACCCATCATGATGAACGCCACGCCGCCCGCCAGCATGAGAAATTGCCCCAGCGCGGCCACAAACCGGATGAAGGGAAAGCGTTTGTTGCGCAGCTTCACTGCCCCAATTTGCTCGCCCAGCAAGGCCTGCCCCAGCCCCTTCAACACGCCGTATTCGCCATCTTCTCTGGCAAACGATTGGATCAGCCGCATGCCCGTGATGTTCTCGGAGAGCCGCGCGGTGAATTCTCCCAAACGGCGGCGGGCCGCGCGGTAAAACGGGCGAACGCGTGCGTTGTATCGCGCCAGCAAAAAGCCCACGCCAAACATGGGCAAAATTACCAGCAAACCAAGCGTGGGTTGAAGGATGATGAGAATGCCCGCGACCGCCACCAGCCGCAGGGCGCTGGCCAGCACGGTGTCTGTGCCGTTAATCAGCAAATCCTGAATCGCCTCCACATCCGAGGTGATGCGCGAGATCAAATCGCCGGCGCGTTGGCGCGAAAGATACTCGGCCGATTGGTTTTGCAATTTTGAGTAGAGATGCAAACGCAAGTCAAGCGTCAGGCGTTGCCCGGCGATCTCCAAAAGCAGGGTGCGGGCGGCGGTAAAAATTTGGCCGATGACGACCGAGAGAAGATACGTGCCCAGCCAAAACGCCATCCCGTTGATGTTTTTCGCGGGCAGTTCCACATCCACCACCCGCAGCCAGACCAGCGGCGGGTAGAGTTCCATCGCCAGCGCCACAACCAGGCACGCCGCGCCACCCATCACGGGCCAGCGGTAGGGCCACAGCAGCCGGGCAATGCGCGGCAAAAGATTTTGATTCACGCGCAAGATTGTAAGCCCGCTACGCAAAAGCCAAACCAACATAGCGATTGAAATCGCGCCTCGCGAGCCTTCGGCTGAGCGTCTGCCTGCGCGGACGCGCGGGCAGCACCAACCTGCGACTTCAATCGCCCGTGCGTTCGGGTAGACTTCGCGCATGGAATCGTCTTTACTTACTTTGATTTTTTTGCTGCCATTTGTGTTTGCCATTTTGGCGGCAAACCTGGCCGAGAACCGCAGCAACGCGCGGGTTTTTGCATATTTGTATGTGGCGCTTCTCAACGCCGGGCTGCTTTTTATGGCCGCGATGTTCATGCTTATTGGCGTGCTCAAGCTCATGCCAGGCTACTTTGACATGATTAGCGGGCAGGCGGGCGGGCTGTCTTCGGGGATTCTGGAAAATGTGAACTGGGGGTTATCTGGCTTTTTAATTGCGGCTGGCGCGCTGCTGGGGCTGATGGCGCTTCTGCCAGCCATACGCCGCGCCGCCGCCAAAGTATTTAACATCAACCCAGACTCCATCACCCACGCCACCGCGCTTTCGCTCACCTTTACCGCGCTGGGGGCAAACCTGGGCCAAAGCGTGATGAATCAGGGCATGTTCACCAAAGATGTGATTGACCAGATTGGGCAGCAAGGCGGTTTTAGCGTGGGGTACATGGATGTGTTTATCTTCCCGCTGCTCATTCTTTCTCTTTCTGCGCTGTTTGGGGTGGGCTGGCTCACACGGCGCTCGTGGGGCGATGTGGTTGAGCGGCTCGCGCTCACCCCGCCTTCCATCAAACAGCTTGGCGTGGGCGTGGGGCTGGCGGTTGCGCTGTTTGCTGTTTCGTTTGGCGCAGACCAGCTTTGGGGCGTGATTGACGCCAGCGGGCGCGAACAGGTGGGCGGGTTGTCTCAGGCGCTCATGGGCAGCTTCACCGGGCTGGCGGGCGCGCTTGCCATTGGCGGCACGGCGGCCATTGGCGAGGAGCTGTTTTTTCGCGGGGCGTATCAGCCGCGTTTTGGCGTGTTGTTCACCGCGTTATTCTTCGCCTTGTTTCACACCCAATACGGGTTCAGCATGGCTACGCTCATCGTGTTCATTTTGGGTCTGGTGATTGGTTCCGTGCGCCAGCGCGGTTATCCCATCATCGTGTGCATCCTGATCCACTTCCTCTACAACTTTATCAGCGTGATTTTGGGCAGTTGAAAATTTTTGCCCTCAAAAAAATGGGCTGAACGGCGTTTTTTCGACCCACTTATCTCCGCTGCAATTTTTCTTTGCGCCAAGGTCGCGCGGCCAAATGCCGCCTGCCTCATTCTAATTTTTTGAGGCAGATTACGATTTCATGAAAAACCCCTGGGAGCCCCCGAACAGCCGGAATAGAATTGAAATATCTTCCCTTGTAGGAAGGGATTGACACGAACCAAATAAGACCGCAAGAAAGATTCCGTATCCGGGTCACTTTTTTTTGATCCCGACATGGACACGCGCCCTGTGTCTTCGGCTACATAGCCTGCAAGACAACGGGATTAACCAAAACCTGGCGACTCTTGGGATCTGTCTTGTCAAGTTATCAGTAAAAAAATTTAGCATCAAGGAGATCACCATGCTTCATCGTTGTTCCATAAAAGGCGTTGCCTTGCTTGTTTTATGCGCGGGAATAGCCTTTCCTTTTCGCGCATCGGCATCATCTGCGCAAGATGTATCCGCGCCGCCGGGGGCGCATCGCCTTTTCTTTCCAAATACAGGGCGCGGCGGCGGGGTGGACTGCGTGGCTCAGTACCCTGTGGCCCTGAACGGCTACGCCAATCAAACAAGCTCCAACTCCACCACCGAGATTATTTCGATTGTTCAGCAATCTGGCGGAAATCTTGTGCCATATTTTCCGTATCTGCCATTGCCATCTGCAAACACAGCCTTCCTGAACCAGTTTCAATCCACCGGCGTTCGGTTGATCGCCAATTTGGAAAGTGTGACCGAGAAGATGTTTGATGCCACCACCGAGGCCCAATTGGTGGCGTGGGTCAACGCGGTCAAAAATCATCCTTCTTTTTGGGGTTATTTTTTGTATGATGAGCCAGAGATACGCCAAAATTTCAGCTCGGTGAACGCGGCCAAGATTCAACGCATTCACACCCTCATCAAACAAAACGACCCAGTTCACCCCACGCTCTTGAACTTCAGCAGCCCTACCACGGCATATATTCCTTATCTTGGCATCGCCAATATCGCCTCGTTCGATTATTACCCGGTGCATGGCAGCGGCTCGTATCGCACCTCCATGACCGAATATCAGCAAGTGGTGGATAAGTTCGTGGCCGATCACGCTCAATACGACCCAACGGGAAAGACAGAGGTGCTGGGCACGTATGTCCAATCCTTCCGCAATGACGCGCTTGCCATACGCGAAATCACTCAGGAGGAAATGCAGCAAATGGTGGATTACGCGCGCAGCAAATCCACAAAATTTAACTTTGTTTCGTATTTCCTCATTCGCTGGGGCGGGCAGGAAACAAGTTATCCGGGGCTTCAGCAGCTTCCATCGCTCAGAACAAAAGCCGCCGGGGTGAATGCCAGCATACGCAACCTGCCATCGCCCTACCCGGTATACACCAACTCGCCGTGCGTGGTGGCGCCCCAGTGGTAAAAATAAAACACCCTACGCGCGGCGCGTTGCAATTTCTTGCAGAACCTTTTGCATGGCCCGCCCGCGATGGCTGACCGAGTGTTTCTCAATGGATGTCAACTCAGACATGGTGCGCGTGCCATCAAACCGGTCGTCTTCCACAAAAAACACCGGGTCAAAACCAAAGCCGCCCGCGCCGCGTTTCTCGTGCGCAATGCGCCCTTCGCACACGCCGTTCAGCGCAAACTCGCGGCCATCGGGGTAAATCAACACAATCACCGCATGAAACCGCGCGGCTCGGCTGGCGGTGGGCATCTCGGCCAGCTCGCGGATGAGCGCAGCGCAGCCATCGCCGTGCGGCGCGCTTTTGTGATACCGCGCCGAGAGCACACCGGGGCGGCCATCCAGCGCGTCCACCTCCAACCCGCTGTCATCGGCCAGCACAATCAAGTTGTCTTTTTGGCTGATGGCGTTGTGAAAGGCGCGCGCCTTGATTTGGGCGTTGCCCATATACGTGCTGGCCGTTTCATCCGGGTCCAAAGACAACCCAAGCTGCTCCGGCGTGACCAGCTCCACCCGCAACCCGGCAGGCGCGTATAACTGAGTAATCTCACCAAACTCTTGCAATTTGTGCGCGTTGTTAGATGCGATCAAGATGCGGATATTCGTCATGCTGTTAAGTGTATCAAGACAGACAAGCGCCGCCGCAAACCGCTCTTCCGCGTATACTTCGCACCCATGAAATACATCACCGCTGTTGGCGAGCAAAATTTTATATTGGATGTGAACCGCGATGGCGAAGTGACGCTGGATGACAAAACCCGCACGCTGGATTTTAAGGCGATTGATGAGGCCGGGCTGTATTCCATCATTTTAGACAACCAGTCTTTTGAGGCGCTGGTAGAAGAGCAGGATGGCGAATACCGCATTTTGATTGACGGCGTGCTTTACACCGTCAGCGTGGTGGATGAGCGCACCTCCCGCCTCGCATCTGCGGCGGGGGCCTTTGCCCCGGCCAGCGGAGAAATCACCGTCAAATCACCCATGCCCGGGCTGATTGTGGCGGTCTCGGTCAACGAAGGCGATGTGGTGGAAAAGGGCCAGGTGGTGGTTATCCTTGAATCCATGAAAATGGAAAACGAACTCAAATCGCCAAAAGCGGGCACGGTTCATTCAATAAAAGTGGCCCCGCGCCAGGCGGTGGAGCTGGGCCAAATTTTGGTGGTGATTGGGTAAAAAAACAAAAAACAAGAAACAAGAAAATGGGCATCATAAAATTTCTTACTTCTTTATTTCTTGTTTCTTTGCATGACTGAGCAGCAATTGGCCGCCGCGCTGGGCGGCAACCCGCTCATTGCGCATTTGCTCTGGCAGCGCGGATACCAGACGCTGGAAGAGGCGCGCGGTTTTCTTGACCCCGATGCCTTCACGCCCACCTCGCCATTTGACCTGCCCGGCATGGCCGAAGCGGTTGCGCGGTTGCGGCAAGCCATCGCCCGCGGCGAAAAAATTCTCATCTGGGGCGATTTTGACGTGGACGGCCAGACCGCCACCAGCGTGCTGCTGCTGGGGCTGCGGGCGGCGGGCGCAAACGCCGCATATTCCATCCCAGACCGCGCCACGCACTCGCATGGGCTGAACAAACCCGGCCTGGCGCAAGCCCGCGAGCAAGGCGCAAAAGTGCTGCTCACCTGCGATTGCGGCGTGACCGATTTTGAGGAAGTGGAATTTGCGCGGCGGCTGGGGTTCGATGTCATCATCACCGACCACCACGATTTGGCCGACCACCTGCCAGACGCGCTGGCCGTGATCAACCCCAAACGCCTCCCGCCCAGCACGCCTTTGGCAAACCTGCCCGGCGTGGGCGTGGCGTATAAGCTGATTGAGGCGCTTGGGCAGACGGAAGACGGAAGACCGATGACGAACGAGACAACCGTCTCCCGTCTCCCGTCTCCCGTCTTGGGTCTCCTCGACCTCGTCGCGCTTGGCATTGTGTCTGATCTGGCGTATATGCGCGGAGACACGCGCTACCTGCTCCAGCGCGGGCTGGCGCAACTGCGCAGCTCTGCCCGCGCGGGCATCCGCGCCCTCATGCGCGTCTCCGGGCTGGAGGCATCCACGCTCACCACGGATGACATTGGTTTTCAAATTGGACCGCGGCTAAACGCCATTGGCCGGTTGGATAAGGCCGAGATGGGCGTGCGGCTGCTCATCACCGAAGATGACAACGAGGCCCGCGAGCTGGCCGCCCGCATTGAAGAGCTGAACGCCGAGCGAAAAATAATCCAGCGCAAGGTAGAAGATGACGCGGCGCGAATGATTGAGCGCAACCCCAGCCTCATCCGCCAGCCGGTGATTATTTTGCAAAGCGAGGATTGGCACCCCAGCGTGATTGGCATCGCGGCCTCTGGGTTGGCGCGGCGCTTTAACCGCCCGGCCATGTTGATTGCCGCCCGCGCGGGCGAGGTTGGGCGCGGCAGCGCGAGAAGCGTGGAAGGCGTGGATATCCATGCCGCCATCGCCGATTCGCACGGGCTGGTTTTGTCCAGCGGCGGGCATCCGATGGCCGCCGGGTTTGGCATCCACTCCGAAAATATCCCCGCCTTCCGGGATGCCATCGGCCAGCATGTGCGCAAACAGGTGGAGGCGGCCACGGCGGGCGGCGTGTTGCCCCGCCAGCGAGATTTGGCCGATGCGGTGGTGGACTGGAGCGAAAACTGGATGCCGCTGGCAGCGGAACTGGAACGGCTGGCCCCATTTGGCGCGGGCAACCCCCGCCCCATTTTAATGAGCCGCAACCTGAGCGTGAGCCGCACCGAGCCAGTGGGCAAAGATGGCTCGCACCGCGCGGTTTTTCTGCGCGATGAGGCCGGGCGGGTGGGCCGCGCCATTTGGTGGGGCAGCGGCAGCAAGCCCGTGCCAGATGGCGCTCTGGATGTGGCATTCACGCTGGAGATGAACTCGTATCGCGGGCGAACAAATGCCCAGGCGCGGGTGGAGGCGCTTTTGCCGCGCGAGGAAACCAGCCCACCCGCCGCGCCCGTAATTGGCGCAAAATACGCCATCGTGGATTTGCGCGGGGCGTTGGACCGCGCGGCAGAACTGCGCGGCGTGTTTGCCCGCCACGGCGCAGAAAATGTGCAGGTGTTTGCAGAACTTGCTCCCCTCCCCGCGAAAAAAATGGAGGGCGGGCAATGGGTTACCCGCCTGACCGCGCAACCCGCGCCCGTGCTGGTGTTTTGGGAATCCCCGCCCAATGCCGCGGCGTTGCGGCATGTGCTGGATGTGGCTCAGCCGCAAGAAGTGGTGCTGCTTACCGCGCTGGGTGAATCATCCGAGACGCCCGAGGCGGTAGCAAAACAGATTGCGGCGATGAAAAACACCGCCCAGAAACGCGGCGATGCGCTGGACGACCCGCAGGTGATTGAGCGCATGGCCGCCCGTGTTGGTCAGCGGGTAGAGACCGTGCGGGCAGGGTTGGCCGGCCAGAGCGATCAGTTGAGGTATTGGCTGGAGGAAACGCGGGCGTATCGCGGCTATTTTCAGGTGGCCGGGGCGTTGGAAGTTGTTAAATAACGTCAGTTTTG
>DAORUN010000025.1:0-20825 GCA_035433205.1 Thermoflexales bacterium
GTCGCGCTCAGGATGAACGGATTCCTCAAAAACTCCTTATCCCGAATTCACGTTAATTAACAGAAGTGAGATAGCAAAGGATTGCCAAATTGGCAAGTAATCCCAAACGTAATTTCAAATTTAGGGCAGATATGGAATTGCTTCCTCCCCTAATATGTCTACCCATTTAATCATGGGGCGTGACCTTGCAGTGGCAAATAAAAGCTTGTTTAATTCTCCCCGTCTGTCAACATAACCCACCAGATTAAGCGCCTTGCTTGTCCTATTGGTCCCCTCAATATTATCAAATTCAATACCTACATCATTACAAAGAATTTCTAGCTCATCTGATTTGAAGTTTTTGGAAAGGGCATCTCGTAGTTTTACTTGAAGGCTATGCGAGAAGCCGCCTTTTGGAGGTGGAGGAGGGACGTGATACCTAGGTAAGGGTAGGCCGTCATTTTCGGCCATTCTTTCAGGACGCTCAGGGTTGATATGGTTTGACTCATCAATTAAAGACTGAAGAAACTCGGTCAATGCTTGTGTTTTATCACTATATCCAGTGAGATTGATAACACGGATATGCCTTTGCTTGAGATCATCTATCTCATTTGGGTCAGCATCAAAGAAAACCGCGTATCCTGTTCTTTGTAAAGGCGCGAAAGCTTCACCTAAACGGTCCCAAAGCTGGTTAAAAAATGGATCCTGAAGACTATAACCCACAAATAAAGCTGTTTTTGATATTAGCTCGTTGCGTACTCTAGCAAGAATTTCTGAATGGGAATCCAACAAAGTATTGAAATCGCGTGATGTAATTACTAAAGATTCAGGCTGTTCTAAGTCGCCACATATTTTCACGACTTTTGTTTGGTCGTCGCGCCATAAAGGAAGCTGCGATTCCCCAATGATGACCTGCCTGCGAATACGATCTCGCTTTAATGCTTCTTCCAACAAATTGTCGTAGTTTGTTGTAAAGAAAATTTTACTGGGAAGAGCGACCAAAACTTTGTGCGCAGGTGAGGGGTCTAGCGAAGTGGTATCCAACTTGTCTTGAAAATGCCGAATAAGTCTTGCGCGACCATTTAGGTTTTCATAGCGTTGTGCGGCATCTAACAACTTTTGAGCAGTAATATCTTGTGGAGAGGGCAAGCGGTATTCAACAGCCTCTGCCAAAGGTTTAATGAGTTCATACCACCCAGGCAGGCTTGCACCAATCGAAACACCCGCTCCGACGAATATAACAGCGTTTCCGGTTTTGAAATCATTCTTGAGGTTATTGAGATCGGTATTGTGGATCATTTTGTTTCGCCTTATCCAGTGTGTCTTTTAAGTCTGATTTCTTGGAAATAATGTGTGAATGTAGCTCATCAAGACGATTTTGCCTTTCCATAAACGAGCATAAATCCCTCGCAAAGGAGGAAAGACTCTCCGAGTCTAAATTCTCGTGGTCAACATTAAGATAAAAACATATTTCTTTTAGCTCGTCTTGCGAAAAACGCAACATCAGAACGTCCCTAATAGCTCTACGATAAGTTGAAGTGTCAATTCTTTCTCGAAACGAGATTTTCTCTGTAAAAGTTTCTCCCAAGGCCGATGCAAATAAATTGCCGGCCTGATTCACATATTCGAGCTTCTTAATTGCAAAACTCCATGCATCTTCCTTTTTTAGGATATCAGGTCTTTGATCGTAAATAAAATATACAAATGATGCGAAAACGCTACGCTGTTTTAGATAAATAATCAATTCGCGACATTTTCCTGCAACCCCTCCCCCCCGGACCTCTTCTAAGTTCACGCCAAAATTTGAGCATAGTTGATCAAGATCCATTTCATTTAGATTGCTAACCATCTGCCGTCTAACAAAAACCTCAACGTTGTCCTTGCCGATTTCTTCAGGAGAAACAACAGACTTAACCAAGATCAACTTATCAACTTCGCCTAAAAGACCTTTTATTATTAAATCTTTGGTTTGTCCAAAATTTTCAGAGTCTTGGCCTAAATCGAAGCAAAGAGTTTTCAATTCTTCCAAATCATAACCGGCATTTAACGCTACATATATTTGGCTGTTTAAATCAAAAAGACTATTTTGAGGCTTCCAATAAGCTATTAATAGCTTTAGGTTATTCAGCTTTTCTTTTCTTTGAAAAAACCGAACTATTGAGTGTGCAACTTGCGAGCGATTTTCTCTAAATGACCTTTTCCATCCTTTAAAAACATCATTGAAATGAGAAGCCAAATTGTCTGCTTCTTCTAAACTGAAATTCTGCTTAAATGCTGTATAGCATTGAAACATTTCAGAGTCGGAGGAAACTGAAATTCCATGACAAACATCGGGACGTTCGGCATTGATAATGCCAACTAACTTATCTAGCTCACCTTCTTTCAGGCATAAAGACAATAAAGCTATAATTTTTGCATCCTTCCCTCCTTGAGGCAAATTATCGAATTCAACGCCCAATCGCATACAAATCAGTTTAATTTCTGAAAGATCAAATCGGCTTTGCAAAATTTTAAACAATACTTGTCTAGATAAGGGATATAAAAGCCAGAAAGCTCGGACAAAGGCTTCTGCAGTGACTACAGAAAAGGCAGATTCTGTTTCAAATAAAAAATGGGGGTCTGAAGGCAAGGTAAATTTGTACTTATTTTTGTGTTTATTGGGAGTGAAACTTGTTGGCTGCAAAAATTCATAAAGAATTTTTATCAACTCGTTGATGTTGAGTGATTGTTCAATGCGCCAATTGAGCCAATGCCTAACAAATTCACGATTATTGATGGTGGGGTGCAAGGCACTTATTAATAAAACAATAAAGTCCTTTGAGCTTATATCTAACACTGAAATGGATTGAAAAATCAATTTCTGATCATCATTACTAATAATTTTGCCCTCTCGCTCAAAATCTTCAACTCCTTGTTTAAGGATATACACCGCGTTCAATCTTGCCCTATCCTCATCAGTAAGCCATTCACCAACTTTTGCCGCCAATCGGTCATGAGCTAATTCAAAATAACCGTTGTCAAGAACACGCACAATACGAGCGTTTTGAAGCTTTCTCAATAATTGCTCTGTTTCTGTCTGACTTAACTCTTTTGCATAAGCTACACGCTTAAAAACATCTTTTGAGCTTAGGGGGATTTTTGTTCGCCTTGGGGTGATTAAAGATTTAAGAATAATTTTTGCTTTTTGCTGCTCCTCGCCTTCGTTTAGATTTAATAAAGCATCATTTAAATATCTTTCAAGAATACTCTGAGTTCCACCTAATGCCTCAAAATCTGCCAAGTGAATTTTCTTTTTAGACTTGAAAAGTTTATACAGGGTAGAACATATGATTTGCAGTTGAGCAGGGTCAAACTCGGTTTTCTCAAGATCATTCAATAATAAATCCGTCAAATCTGGGGCAAATGTAAATTTAAATAATTTTGCAGGCTCATTAATCGCTTGTTTAGTTTGCGCCCTGCCCAATGGGCCCAATAAAAAGCGATTTGCTTTTTGGCCCAAATCCTTAAGTTGAACATTTGACATCAACTCTTCCCACTGGCCAACGTATTCATAACGAAGACACACTAAAAGGTGAAAATCTCGGTTACTGGGATTCTTCGCCAGTGATTCTGCAAAAGCTTTTTGTTGTTCAACTCTGAGATCACGAGTAAACAGTTCCTCTGCCTGATCGAAGATGACAATTGATTTCTTATTGTCTACCCCCCCAACATAGTTGCCAAAGTCTTGAATGCCTTGTTTTGTTTCAGATATCCTGAAATAGTAAACAGACCAACCTTCAGCTTCTAATCGTGGGATGATCCCCGCTTTTAATAATGACGTTTTTCCTCTACCAGAAGGGCTGCTGAGGATATTGATTCGATTTGCCTTTATCTGACTGACTAACTCCAAGGATTCTGTCTCACGTCCAAAATAAATTCGACGATCTTTAGCCTCAAAATAATTTAGAAACTTATAAGGACCTTCTGAAGGCAATGGCAATGATGCGACCTGCGCATGATATGTTTGATTTTTGCCTACACTTGACTCTAAAGTGCTTACAAGTTTTTCTAAGGTTAATAGAAAATCTTCACTCTCAAGGTCTATCGGGATAATTTTCTGTGTGTCTGGGGCGCGGCTTTTAAGATAGGAGGAGGCATTGCCACAAACAATAAAAGGAGGTTTTACTTCCGCTTTAAGGTTCTTGGCAATTTCTGGATAAAGCGATGATAGCAAGCTGTCATCATCAAATTCTTCTGGTGTGATGCCTAAGAATATACAGGTCTTTCCGCTTAGATCATTCTTTAAATAAGTAATAAGAGAGTCTTTTTTTGAGCGAAGACCTCCATATCCAGATTTGGTTACAACCAAACTTTTGGGTTTGGTTGGCAAACCTAACAGATGAAATACCTTCTTTTGCTTGGATAATCCTGAACGCAAATCACCATCATCTGTGTAGTAACTACAAGATATTTTCTCTTGCCGAAAAGCACTCTTGATCCTTGAATCATATGCTGTTGAATAAATTGTAGAAACAGATAGATGAGCTAAGGCGATATGAGCAGGACATATTTCAGCATCATCATTTATTTCTGCACTCACCATTTGCGCTATCTCATCAAAGTTTATTTTGAGATCTTTATATTCAGGGAATCGTGGGGAGCGTTTGTCAAACCCGTGCCACAAGATAAAAGCTACATCTTCTCCTTTTGAGACCTCTCTTACCAAATCATCAGGTATTACATTCCATCTTGTCATATATTTCTCCGGCACTTGGTTTTATTCGTTTCATAGACACCCCGTGATTGCATTAAAGTATACGACGAATCGACGATTTTTCCAAAACAACCTGTCCGACAGGTCATTGTTTGCGTTATTGACAGCGCTGCCCCGCCTCGTTACAATCTGCCCAGTTTTAAGCATGGCGTACGTTGTTGTGGTCGTCCTTATTAGTGCGCTCCTCGTCCTTAGCGGCTTGGAGCAACATTCGTTTGGGATGGCAACGCAGCGCGCCTGATGCAGATTTAAAAGCCAGAACTCTGAAAGAGCCTTCCTGAACAAGCGGGAAGGCTCTTTTTTGTTGGCGCAAGCAAGGCAAACACTATGTGAGCAATGACGGAAGACGGAAGGCGGAAGACGGCGCAAAAACAGCCGTTATCCGTCTTCCGTCTCCCGTCTAAAAAATCAAAAGGAGCAGAATGAAGTTAACCGGCGCGCAGATCCTGTGGGAAAGTTTGATCCAACAGGGCACAACTGTTTTGTTCGGGTATCCCGGTGGCGCAACGCTGCCAGCGTATGACGCGCTTGTGGATTACACCGACCGCATTCATCATGTTTTGGTGCGGCACGAGGAGAACGCCGCGCTGGCCGCCGACGCGTATTACCGCGCCACGGGCCGCGTGGGCGTGTGCATGGCGACCAGCGGCCCCGGCGCCACCAACCTGGTCACCGGGCTGGCAAACGCAATGATGGATTCCGCCGCAGTGGTCGCCATCACCGGCCAGGTGGCGTCTCAACTGGTGGGCAGCGACGCCTTCCAGGAAACAGACGTGACGGGCGTGACGCTTCCCATCACCAAGCACAATTATTTGGTGCAAGATGTGAGCGAGCTGGCGCAGGTTTTGGCCGAGGCGTTTTACATCGCCAAAAGCGGGCGGCCCGGCCCGGTGCTGGTGGACATTTGCAAAGATGTGCAGCAAAAATCTACCGATTACACGCCGGTGACCAACGTGCAGTTGCGCGGCTACCGGGCCATCAAGCCGTTTGGCAAACAAGACACGCGCCGCCTTTTGGTTGAGGCGTCTGAGATGATTGACCACGCCAAGAAGCCGGTGATTCTGGCGGGGCAGGGCATTAAGCACGGGCAGGCGCACGAGGAATTTAAGACGTTTGTGGAAAAGAGCGGCATCCCGGTGGCGACCACGCTGCTGGGCATTGGCGTGCTGGATGAGGATCATCCGCAAAACCTGCGCATGATGGGCATGCACGGCGAGGCGTATGTGAACCACGCCATCGCCAACGCCGATTTGCTGATTGCGCTGGGGATGCGGTTTGATGACCGCGTGACCGGCAACCTGAAAATGTATGCCAAACACGCCCGCGTGATTCACATTGATATTGACGCGGCAGAGATTGGCAAGAACGTTCCGGCGGATGTTGGCATTGTGGGCAACGTGAAGGATTTGTTGCCGCAACTGACCGATTTGATTGAGCCAAAGAAGCAAGAGCGCTGGATGGAGCAGATCAATGAGTGGCGGGCCGACACCAAAGATCACGATGTGATGCAATATGATTTGCCGGATGACATGCTGCTTGCGCCGCAGGTGATCCGCGCAATTTGGGAAGAGACCGAGGGCAACATCACGGTTTGCACCGATGTTGGGCAGCATCAAATGTGGGAGACGCAATACTTCCAGCATCGCAAGCCAAACCAGCTCATCACCAGCGGCGGTCTGGGCACGATGGGGTACTCGCTCCCGGCGGCCATCGGCGCAAAGTTTGGCCGCCCGGATGATGAGGTGTGGGCCATTGCAGGCGATGGCGGCATCCAAATGGCGACCCCCGAAATGATGACCATCATTCAGGAAGGGCTGGACATCAAGATAGCGGTTATCAACAACCATTATTTGGGGATGGTGCGGCAATGGCAAGAGTTGATGCACGGGCGGCGGTATAGCTCGGTGTCAATGGTCTCGCCAAACTTTGTCAAGCTGGCCGAGGCGTATGGGATTTGCGGCTTCCGCGCCACAACCGTCAAGGAAGCGCGAGAGGCGATCCGCCAGGCGCGGGCGCACAATGGCCCCACCCTGATTGAGTTTGTGGTGGAGCAGGAGACCAACGTGTTCCCAATGATTCAGCCCGGCAAGGCGCTGGATGAAATGACCCGCCGACCCGTTCAACCCGCCGCGCTGGGCGGAGGGATGGAAGGATTGAAGTAAGACGGAAGACGGAAGACGAATTAGACGATAGACCATAGACGATGGACGATAGGGATTATGGCGTTCAAGTTTGAGAAATTAGAGGTTTGGCAGAAGGCGATGGAATATACCGATTTGGTATATGAGCTATCCGCGCTTTTTCCGCGTGAAGAAGAGTTCAACCTCAAGTCTCAAATGCGCCGAGCCGCAACGTCCATCCAATTAAACATTGCCGAAGGGTCAACAGGCCAGACCGACGATGAGCAAGCCCGATTTCTAGGTTTGGCCGTTCGTTCGCTTTATGAAACAGTGGCTTGTTTGCATCAGGCTATTCGGCGCAAGTTTTTAGTTGATACATCACTTGCCCAGGCGCGAGTTTTGTACCAGCAGGCAGAAACGCTGGCAAAAATGATTCAAGCCATGAGAGGCGCCATCGCGCCGGACAAAAAATGGATTCGTGAAACGCAGGCTGAATATATCGTTGAAGTGCGAGAAGAACTGAACGATGCGGAATGGGCATCGTCCATCGTCCGTCGTCCATCGTCAAATCAAGGAGATCAAAATGCTAATTGACAGAGCAGAAGCGCGTAAGAACCCCACCAAGCATACGCTGGTGGCGCTGGTAGAGAACAAACCGGGCGTGTTGAACCGCGTGTCGTCGCTGTTCCGCCGCCGCAACTTTAATATTGAGAGTTTAGCCGTTGGCGAGACCGAGGACCCCACCGTGTCTCGCATGACGATTGTGGTGGATGCCAGCAAGACCAACGCCGCGCTGGTGGAGCGCAACTTGTACAAGCTGGTCAATGTGATTGATGTGCAAGACCTGACCACCGCGCCCAGCATCGCCCGCGAGCTGGCGCTGATTAAGGTGCGCGTGAATGATCCGCAAAAACGCGGCGAGTTAAAGCAGGTGGCAGACATGTTCCAAAGCAAAGTGGTGGATGTCGCCAAGGAATCCGTCATCATTGAGGTGACGGGCGAGGAAGACAAGGTGGACTCCATCTTGCGCGTGCTGCACGATTACGGCATCATGGAAGTGGTGCGCACAGGCCGCATTGCAATGGCGAGAGGGTAATTTAAGACGGAGGACGGAAGACGGGAGACGGTTTTAGCCGTCCTCGGTCTTCCGTCTCTCGTCAAATTCAATTTAACAAAAAGGAAAATAATGTCAGCAAAAGTTTATTACGAGAAAGACGCCGACCTTGACTTGCTCAAGGACAAGACCGTTGCCATCATTGGGTTTGGCTCGCAGGGGCACGCCCACGCGCTGAACCTGAAGGACAGCGGGGTGAATGTGGTGGTGGGTTTGCAAGAGACGAGCAAAAGCCGCGAGAAGGCGGCCAACGCCGGCCTCAAGGTCATGTCGGTGGATGAAGCCGCGCAGGCCGCGGATTTCATCATGATGCTGGTGCCCGATGTGCCCGCCGCGCAAATTTACGCCGAGCATATTGCGCCACACATGAAGAAGGGCAAGACACTCATGTTCGCGCACGGCTTCAACATTCACTTTGGGCAAATTGTCCCGCCAAAAGATGTGGATGTGTGCATGGTCGCGCCGAAGGGGCCGGGGCATTTGGTGCGCACCACCTACCAGGATGGCGGCGGTGTGCCGTGTCTGGTCGCAGTGCATCAGGGTGGCACACGGGCGCTGAAGAACGCCCTGGCCTATGCGCGCGGCATTGGCGGCGCGCGGGCGGGCGTCATCAAAACCAGCTTTAAGGAAGAGACTGAGACCGACCTTTTTGGCGAGCAGGTCGTGTTGTGCGGCGGCGTTTCGCATTTGGTCAAGGCCGGGTTCGAGACGCTGGTTGAGGCGGGCTATGCCCCAGAGATGGCCTACTTTGAGTGCATGCACGAGCTTAAGCTGATCGTGGACTTGATGTATCGCGGCGGGTTGAACTTTATGCGATACAGCGTGAGCGACACCGCCGAGTGGGGCGATTACGTGAGCGGCCCGCGCATCATCAAAGATGGCACGAAGAAGGAGATGCAGAAGATCCTGACCGAGATTCAGAACGGCAAGTTTGCCAAGAACTGGATTGAGGAGAACAAGAAAGGCCGCCCGAACTTTAACGCCATGCGCAAGCGCGATATTGATCATCCGGTGGAGAAGACCGGCCTCAAGCTGCGCCGCATGATGCCGTGGCTCAACCCACGCGAAGTGAAACCGGGAGCGGGGGGGGCGTAAAAAACGCGACGGAAGACGGGAGACTGAAGACGGATTGGTCGTCTCCCGTCTTCCGTCCTCCGTCTCTATGTCAATCAACCAGCCGCTTATTCTTTTGGACAGAGTCAACGTCGCCATAAACGGCGCGGAGATTCTGCGAGACATCACCTGGCAAATGAAGCGCGGCGAGAACTGGGCGATTTTGGGCGGAAACGGCGCGGGCAAAAGCACATTTTTGCGCCTGGTTCGCGGAGAAATCTGGCCTGCGCCGGTGAACGGCGGATTACGCATGTATGGTTTTGAAAACACACCCACGCCCAGCCCCATCGGCATAAAAAAGCGGATGAGGCTGGTGAGCGCCGAACAGCAGGCGCGCTATTTGCGCCAGCACGAGTGGCAGCTCACCGCGCGGGATATTGTGTTTACCGGTTTTCATGACAGCGAAGTGGTGTGGCAAAAGCCCACCCGCGCCCAATCCAAAGTGGTGGATGAAACGTTGGATATGCTGGGCATTGCGTCGCTGGCGAACACCCATTTTAAGAAAATGTCTCAGGGGCAACTGCGCCGCGCATTGATTGGCCGCGCGTTGGTGAGCAACCCCGAAGTATTGGTGCTGGATGAGGTGTGCGTGGGGTTGGATGCGGCCTCGCGCAGGCACATTTTAGACATCATCCAGCAGGCCGCCGAGCGCGGCACACAAGTGCTGATGACCACGCACCGCAAAGATGAACTCGTGCCGGCCATCAGCCATGTGATGGAGTTGAAAGAGGGGCGAGTTGAGCGAATTGAAGATAGACGGAAGACGGAGGACGGCAGACGGAACGCCCTGTCCCAAGCCGTCTTCCGTCTTCCGTCTTCCGTCTCGGACGCCAGGCCTCTCATTGAAATCTCCAACGCCAGCGTGGCTTTGAACGAAGGCGCGGACGTGGTGCTGCGCGGGGTGAACTGGCGGATGAATGAGGGGGAGCATTGGCTGACTACCGGCGACAACGGCGTGGGCAAAAGCACGCTGCTCAAGCTCATTTTGGGCGAGTTGTGGCCCGCGCATGGCGGGAGCATTGCGCGGTTTGGCGAGCGCGATTTTCGCAATGTGTGGGAGATCAAAAAACGCATCGGCTATGTGAGCGCAGACCTTCAGGCGCGGTATTTTGTGGATGTGAGCGCCGAGGATGTCATCGCGTCGGGGTTCTTTGCCAGCGTGGGCTGGCTGCAACCCACATCGCGCAAGCAAAATGCCCGCGTGGATGAGTTGATTGACCTGTTTGGCCTGCGCCCGCTGGCAAAGCGCAGCATTTTGGAGATGAGTTACGGGCAGGCCCGCAAAGTGCTGGTGGCCCGCGCTCTGGCCAATTCTCCGCGCATTCTTATTTTGGATGAGGTTTTTGACGGCCTTGATGCGCATTTCCGCGCCGAACTGGTGGAGATTTTGGAGCGCGTGGCTGCGCCAGCAGCGCTCTGGCCGCGGCCCAACGAGTTGGACGGAGCGACCGGAGCGCTTGGCACAAGCATCATCCTCGTCGCCCACCACGAGGCCGACATTTTGCCGTGCATCACGCATCGCATGACGATTGCGGATGGGCGGGTGGTGAAGTTGGAAGAAAGAATTGTTTCTGATGCAATCAGCCCATCCCCGGCACCTCACAAAGGGAGGAGAGATGAACCCACCCCCAACCCCTCCCGGCGGGAGGGGAGTAACTCGGCTTCCCCCCTCCCTTTGGGAGGGGCTGGGGGTGGGTTTAAGCGCGGAGGTGATTTGTAATGAATACCCCAAAGCGAAACCGCGCCTTAAGCGAGAAAACCTTGTCTCACGCTCGAGAATTGCGCCGCAACATGACACCCGCGGAGAGAATCTTGTGGAAGCATTTGCGAGCGCATAATCTGGCGGGTTTTAAGTTTCGCAGGCAACACCCCATTGGAGATTTCATCACGGATTTTTGTAGTGTTGAGAGCGGGCTGGTGATTGAAATTGATGGTGATACACACGCAGGACGAGAACAGCAAGACGCATGGCGAACCGCGCAGATTGAATCGAAAGGATATCGTGTGATTCGATTTACGAATGAGGATGTGCATCAGCGATTGGCAGGCGTGCTGGAGGAGATTTTGAAGGCGTGCGCGCATGCCCACCCCCAACCCCTCCCACCGGGAGGGGGGAACACAACGTGGAATGCCTCCCTCTACGACACCAAGCACAACTTTGTGTATAAGTTTGGCGAGGATGTGCTGGACTTGCTGGAGATTGCGCCCGGAATGCGCGTGCTGGATGTGGGCTGCGGCACGGGTTACCTGACCGCCAAGCTGACCGAGCGGGGGGCGCAGGTGGTGGGGCTGGACAATTCCATCAGCATGATTGATAAGGCGCGGGCGGCCTACCCGAATGTGCAATTCATCGCCGCAGATGCCAGCGACTTTAGCGTGGAGACGCCGTTTGACGCGATTTTTTCCAACGCGGCGCTGCACTGGGTGCTGCGGGCCGAAGAAGCCGCGCGGTGCATGGCGATGGCGCTGCGCCCGGGCGGGCAGTTTGTGATTGAGATGGGCGGCAAAGGCAACGTGAGCCGCATGTTTGGCGCGATCCGCGATGCCGTGCGCGAGACCACCGGCGCAGAATTGACCTTGCCCTGGTATTTCCCATCGGTTGCGGAATACGCCGGTTTGCTGGAAAAGTATGGGATTGAAGTTCGCGCGGCGTGGCTGTTTGACCGCCCCACGCCGCTGGAAGGCGAGGATGGCGCGCGCAACTGGTACGCCATGTTCGGCGGGTCGCTGCTCAAAGAGTTAAGCGCGGATGAGCGCGAGAAAGCCATCACCCGCGCAGAAAACGCCCTGCGCCCGACTATGTTTAAGGATGGTGTTTGGCAGGCGGATTACCGAAGGTTGCGAATAGTTGGTGTAAAGAAGTGAGTCGTTGTATTGGGTATTGGGTAAGAGCGCTTGCGTTACCCAATACCCAATACCCAATAAAAAATATCATGGATCAAAATCACGTTTTAATTTTTGACACGACCTTGAGAGACGGCGAGCAATCGCCGGGCGCAACGCTGAACTTGGCGGAGAAGTTAGAGGTGGCACGGCAGCTTGCGCGGCTTGGCGTGGATATCATCGAGGCCGGGTTTGCCATCGCCAGCCCAGGCGATTTTGAATCTGTGAGCCGCATCGCGCAAGAAGTGGGGCAGAGCGAGGCCGCGCCGGTGATCGCATCTTTGGCGCGGGCGAACAAAAAAGATATTGACGCGGCGTGGGGCGCGGTGCAATGGGCCAAAAAGCCGCGCATTCACACCTTTTTGGCAACCAGCGATATTCATCTGGAATACAAGCTCAAAATGAGCCGCAACGACTGCATTGAGCAGGTGGGCGAGATGGTGCAATACGCGCGGGCGCTGTGCGGCAACATTGAGTTCAGCCCGGAGGACGCAGGGCGCAGCGACCCGGCCTTTTTGTATGAGGTGCTGAACGTGGCGGTGCAGGCCGGGGCGACCACGCTCAACATCCCGGATACGGTGGGCTATTTGACCCCCGCGGAATACGGCGCGTTGATTGAGGGCATCATCAAAAACGTGAAGGGCATTCAAGAGCAGGGCGTCATCATTAGCGTGCACTGCCATGATGACTTGGGGATGGCCACCGCCAACACGCTGGCTGGGATCAAGGCCGGGGCGCGGCAGGCCGAGGTCACCATCAACGGAATTGGCGAGCGGGCGGGCAACACCAGCTTGGAAGAGGTGGTGATGGCGCTCAAGACGCGGCCACAATTCTTCACCGGGCCATACACAAAAATTGACGCCACTCAACTGGTGCGCACCAGCAAGATGGTGAGTTCGCTCACCAGCATCCCGGTGCAGCCCAACAAAGCCATCGTGGGCGCAAACGCCTTCGCGCACGAGGCGGGCATTCATCAGGATGGGATGCTGAAGAACGCGCTCACCTACGAAATCATGCGCCCGGAAAGCGTGGGCTGGAACAGCACCAATTTGGTCTTGGGCAAGCATAGCGGGCGCGCCGCGCTGTCTGACCGGCTGAAGACAATGGGCTACGAGCTGACGCGCACCGAGCTGGACAAGGCGTTTGACCGCTTCAAGGCGTTGTGCGACAAAAAGAAAGTGGTGAATGACGCCGACCTGGAAGCGCTGCTGACCGATCAATTTGAGGCGCTGGAGAACGACGTGTGGAAGATGGACGAATGTAACGTGACGACCGGCACGGGCAACACGCCGGTGGCCTCGATGAGCTTGATTGATGAGGAAGGCGAAACGCACAAAGACGCCGCGCTGGGCAACGGCCCTGTGAACGCGCTGTGCAACTGCGTCAACCGCATCACCGGCACAAACGCGCAACTGCTGGAGTTTCACGTTCACGCCGTGACCGAGGGAATTGACGCCATCGCCAATGTCACCATCCGGGTGGAGATGGCCGACGCGGACGGCAAGAAACTGGTGTTTAGCGGGCGCAGCGCAGATACGGATACGCTGGTCGCCACGAGCAAAGCGTATCTGGCGGCGGTGAACAAAGGCCTGCGGCGCGTGGGCGGGCAGAAGGCTGGCGAGAAAAAGGAAGCGATTTAGGGATGCTGAATGCAGAAAGGAGCAGTTGACGAAGTATTACTTTTCTGGTATTACTTTTTATCATGCAGGCAAAAACACACAAGGCACACCGTTTGACGATCAAAGGACAGATTACGGTTCCTAAAGCAGACAGAGATGCTTTGGGCTGGTCTCCTCGCACAAAGGTGATCTTTGTACGCAAAGATGGCGGCTTGTTAATGCTTCCTGAGACTAACAAGCGAGATTTTGGCGCTGAATTTGTTGACCGATGGGAAGGCAAAGGGAATCATCGCATGACAACAAATGAAATAATGGCTATGACGCGCGGTGAGGATTAAGTTCATGAAAATTAAAGCCGAAAGAAGCCATCACTTTAATGCCAAAGGACAAATTACAGTGCCAAAAGCCCTGCGCAATATGATGGGTTGGACAACGACCACGACTTTGGTGCTGATCCAAGAACATGATGGAATAAGGGTTATTTCGGACAAGCAACAAGAAGGTGTCAGCTCGCTTGCGCTAAATAAAAAAGCGAAAGGCACAAACAAAAGCGCCTGACACAAATTTAGTGGAACAAACAAGACCCGACAAGATCCGACAAGACACAAAGATGGTTTTAGTTGATAGCAATATTCACATAGACTTTCTTAACCAAGACCCTGTTTGGTTGGAATGGTCTAAAAAACAGCTTGCGCAATCCAGAAGACAAGGGTTGCTGATTGTTAATCCAATTATTTATGCCGAACTTTCTAATGCGTTCGACACACAGAAAGAGCTGGATGACTATTTCTCGCCTGATAACTTTTCTCGTCTAGCCTTGCCTTGGAACGCCGCGTTTCTGGCGGGCCGCGCATTCAGGGAATATCGCAAAAAAGGTGGAGTTAAGACCGCGCCATTGCCCGATTTTTATATTGGAGCACACGCGCTGGTGGAAGGATTGACTCTGCTCACGCGCGATGCGGGCCGCTACAAAACATATTTTCCGAAGTTAAAGTTGATTGCGCCATGAAGCGTCCCAACAACCAATAACCAACAACCAAAAATTTAACCATGCCAAAAACACTATTTGAAAAAATCTGGGATGCCCACGTTGTGGCGCAAGAGCCGGAAAGTCCCGCCGTGCTTTACATTGACCTGCACCTTGTGCACGAGGTCACCAGCCCGCAGGCGTTTGATGGCCTGCGCAAGCGCGGGCTGCGCGTGCGCAGGCCCGACCGCACGTTTGGCACGCTGGATCACGGGATACCCACCCACGACCGCAGCCTGCCCATTTTGGACGAGATGGCCGCCCGCCAGATCGCCATCATGGAAAACAACGCCGCCGAGAACGGCGTGATGTTGTATGGCATAAAAACCGGCGCAGACAAGCAGGGCATTGTGCATGTGATTGGGCCTGAGCTGGGGTTGACCCAGCCCGGCAAGACGATTGTGTGCGGCGACAGCCACACCGCCACGCACGGCGCGTTTGGCGCGCTGGGGTTTGGCATTGGCACCAGTGAGGTGGAGATGGTGCTGGCAACGCAGTGTTTGCTCCAGCGCAAGCCCAAGACGTGCAATGTCAAGGTAAATGGGCGGCTGCAAAACGGGGTGACGGCCAAAGACATCATTCTGGGCATCATCGCCAAATACGGCGTGGGCGGCGGCACGGGCTATGTGTTTGAATACACCGGCGAGGCCATCCGCGCGATGAACATGGAAGAACGGATGACCATCTGCAACATGAGCATTGAGGGCGGCAGCCGCGCAGGGATGATTGCGCCGGATGACACCACGTTTGAATTTCTTAAAGGGCGCGAGTTTTGCCCCAAGGGCGCGGACTGGGATAAAGCCGTGGCGCATTGGCGCACACTCCCCACCGATGACGGCGCGACCTACGACGCCACGTTCGAACTGGACGCGGACACGCTGGAGCCGATGATCACCTACGGCACAAACCCGGGGATGGGAATGCACATCACCGACCGCGTGCCCGACCCGCAAGGCGTGGGCGATCTTTCGCAACGCCGCGCGTTGGAGAAGGCGCTGGCCTACATGGGCTTGCAGCCCAATCAGCCGTTGCTGGGCCACCCGGTGGATGTGGTCTTTATTGGCAGCTGCACCAACAGCCGGATTGGCGACCTGCGCCAGGCGGCTGCCATGCTGAAAGGCAAGCGCGTGAAGGATGGCGTGCGCGTCATGGTGGTGCCAGGCAGCGAGCCCATTAAAAAGCAGGCCGAGCGCGAGGGCCTTGACCAGATTTTCAAGAACGCGGGCGCGGAATGGCGCGAGGCGGGGTGCAGCATGTGCATCGCCATGAACGGCGATCAGCTTTCGCCCGGCCAGTATGCCGTGAGCACCAGCAACCGCAACTTTGAGGGGCGGCAGGGCAAGGGCGGGCGCACCTTTTTGGCAAGCCCACTCACCGCCGCCGCAAGCGCCATCACCGGCGTGGTGACCGATGCGCGGACGATGATGAAGTAATTTTTACCGCGGAGACGCAGAGAAACGGAGGTTTTTTAATCTCACCGTCTTTGCGCCTCTGCGGTGAAAGAACAAAACTCATGAGCAAATTTACATCTTTGAACAGCAAAATTGTGCCGCTTTCGGCGGAGAACGTGGACACCGACCAGATTATTCCGGCGCGGTTTTTGAAAGTGACCGACAAGCTGGGGCTGGGCAAAATGCTCTTCTCCGACTGGCGGTATAACGATGATGGCTCGCCCAAGCCGGAGTTTGTGATTAACAAACCGGAGATGGCCGGGCGGCAAGTGCTGCTGGCCGGCGATAACTTTGGGTGCGGCAGCTCGCGCGAGCACGCGCCGTGGGCGCTCACCGGCTGGGGCATCCGCGCGGTGATCAGCACCTCGTTTGCGGATATCTTCCGCAACAACTCGCTCAAGAACGGCCTGCTGCCCGTGATTGTGGACAAGGACACTCACGAGCAACTCTTTAGCTTGTGCGAGGAAGACCCAAACACGGAGGTGAGCGTGGATTTGGCGACGCAAACCCTGAACCTGCCGGATGGCCGCAAGGTCACTTTCCCAATTGACGCCTTTAGCAAAACATGTTTGCTAAACGGGGTGGATGAAATTGGTTACGTGCAGGGTATGCGCGAGAAAATTGAGGCCTACGAAAAGGCTATGGCAAAATAGAGGGCAAACGTGAACGACGCTCGCATCATTATTCGCATGGCGATTATTTCGGCGCACATTATTGCGCCGCAAAAAATGCCGCATGTCGGATAAAAGTGTGAGCCACACAAAGCTGAGTTAAATCAAAGCAGCCTTCCGAATGCGGGAGGCTGCTTTTTTTTGTTTTTATAACATCAGGAGAACCAATGCTGACTTATCTTTATGATTGCACTTTGCGAGATGGCACTCAGGGCGAGGGGGTGAATCTTTCGGTGGATGACAAACTGAAAATTGCGCAAAAGCTGGACGCGTTTGGCATGCATTACATTGAGGGCGGCTGGCCGGGCAGCAACCCCAAAGATGCCGAGTTTTTTGAACGGGCGAAATCCCTCAACCTGAAGAACGCCAAACTGGCGGCATTTGGCAGCACCCGCCGCGCGGGTGGAAAATGCGAGACCGACCCGCAGATCAAAATGCTGGAGGATGCCGCCACGCCGGTGGTGACGATGGTGGCCAAAACCAGCGCCCTGCATGTGACACACGTGCTGGAGACCACGCTGGAGGAAAACCTGGCGATGATCTCGGACAGCGTGGCGCATTTCAAAGCGCTGGGGCGCGAGGTGATGCACGACGCCGAACATTTCTTTGATGGCTACAAGCTGAACAAAGATTACGCCCTTGCCACGCTTCGCGCCGCAAAAGACGCCGGCGCCGATTGGCTGGTGCTGTGCGACACCAACGGCGGCACCATGCCCTGGGAAGTGGACGAGATTGTGAGAGAGACGATGCGAGCCTTGACGGAAGACGGTGGACGGGAGACCGCAGAAGGCCGTCTTCCGTCTTCCGTCCGTTTTGGTATTCACACCCACAATGACAGCGGGGTGGGCGTGGCAAACGCGCTGGCCGCCGTCCGCGCGGGGTGCCGGCAGGTGCAGGCCACCATCAACGGAATTGGCGAGCGGGTGGGCAACTGCGACATGGTGGCCACGTTGGCCAACCTAAAAATAAAACTGGGGGATGAGTGTGTGAGCGATGACAATTTGCGCGGGTTGACCGAACTTTCGCGGTATGTGTTTGAAATCGCCAATCTCGCGCCAAATATCCGGCATCCGTATGTTGGGCAGGCCGCGTTTGCGCACAAGGGCGGCATCCACGTGGCGGCCATCCTCAAACTGGAAGAAAGTTACCAGCATATTGACCCAGCCCGCGTGGGTAACCAAAAACGCGTGCTGGTGAGCGAACTGAGCGGGCGCGGCAATATCGCATACAAGGCGAAGGAGTTTGGGTTGAACCCGGAGAGCGCCGAGGTGAAGCAGGCCTTGCAAAAGGTGAAGGAGATGGAAAATCAGGGATTCTTCTTCGAGAACGCGGACGCCTCGCTGGAGTTGCTGCTCCGCCGCTCGCAGCCCAACCACCCCAAATTGTTTGAGCTGATTGATTACATGGTGGTGGTGGAAAACCGCGATGGGCGCGGCGTGTTTGCCGAGGCCAGCGTGAAGCTGCGGGTGGATGATGAAATTGCGCACACCGTTGCCGAGGGCGACGGGCCGGTCAACGCCCTTGACCAGGCCATCCGCAAGGCGCTTTTGCCGCATTACCCCAAGCTCAAAAAGATGCGGCTGAGCGATTTTAAGGTGCGCATTATTGATGGCGACCACGCCACCGCCGCAACCACCCGCGTGACGATTGACAGCACCGATGGCCGCAAATCGTGGACGACCGTTGGCTCATCGCCCAATATTGTGGAGGCAAGCTGGCAGGCGCTGGTGGATTCGATGGAATACGCGCTGCTGATTGCGTGAAGGATTGGTTTTCCTGGACTTACGCAAAGTACTCAACCCTTCTCGCTCATCCTTCGACTGCTCGCTCCGCTCGCGCTCAGGACGAACGGGAAGGGGTTGGAAAAACAAAAAAGCGCCAGCCTTGCGGCCAGCGCTTTTAGATTAAGCCGAAATAATTTCTACTTCGCGCCCTTGGCATCCAGATAGGTCACTGCCTCGCCAACGGTGGTGATCTTCTGCGCATCTTCGTCGCTGATCTCGCCGCCGAACTCTTCTTCGAAGGCCATGATAAGCTCAACGAGGTCAAGTGAATCGGCCTCAAGGTCCTCGCGAAACTTCGCGTCCATGGTCACCTTGTCTGGGTCTGCGCCCAAAAGTTTGACGACCAGCGCCTTCACGCGCTCATAAGTGGATTGATCTGCCATTGAATGTCTCCTCTGTGTTTGGTTTTGCAACCGCAATTTTCTCTTCTGTTAAGCTTGCCCGTCACGAGGCAATTTTGCCCCGTGATTGTAACATCCAAAATAACACCGCATAAACACAGGAGTTACGAGGTGTCTGAGACAAATTTACACGAAGCGCAGAACGAGCCAGCCCAACTGCCCTCTCGCAAGGCTGATCATATTCGCATTAACCTGGATGAAAACGTCCAGTCTGGCCTGACCAGCGGGCTGGAAAAGTGGCGTTTTATGCACGAGGCCCTGCCAGAGCTGGATCTGAACGCGGTGGACATTTCCATCGGCTTGTTTGGCAAAAAATTACGCTCGCCGTTGCTGATCTCGTCCATGACCGGCGGCACGGAGCAGGCGCGAATGATCAACCGCAATTTGGCGCAGGCCGCCCAGCAGGCTGGCCTGGCGATGGGTCTCGGTTCGATGCGCGCCGCAATTGCCCACCCGGAGTTGGAGCGCACGTTTGAGGTGCGCGACATCGCGCCGGATATTTTGCTGTTTGCCAATGTGGGCGCGGTGCAGCTCAATTACGGGTTTGAGACCGCCCACTTTCAACGCGCGGTAGACATGGTTCAGGCCGATGCGCTCATTTTGCACTTGAACCCTTTGCAAGAGGCGTTGCAGCCCGAAGGCGACTTTAACCTGGCCGGGTTGCTGCCCAAAATTGAGCAATTGGTCAGGGCCATCCCCGTGCCCATCATTGCCAAAGAAGTGGGCTGGGGCATTTCGCCCCGCGCGGCAAAAGACCTGGCCAGCGCGGGCGTGGCGGCCATTGATGTGGCCGGGGCGGGCGGCACCTCGTGGTCGCAGGTCGAGATGTATCGCGCCGAAAATCCCATCCAGCGCAAAATAGCCGCCGCTTTTGCAGATTGGGGCATTCCCACCGCAGACTCCATTGGCTACGTGCGCCGCGCCGCGCCGGGTTTGCCCGTGTTCGCCAGCGGCGGGCTGCAAACCGGGGTGGATGGGGCCAAGTGCATCGCGTTGGGCGCCACCCTGTTTGGCCTGGCGCGGCCTTTGCTCCGCGCAGCCACCCTGTCAACTCAGGCGGTGTTGGATGAGGTCGAGGTGGTCAACGGCCAGTTGCGGGCGGCCATGCTGTGCGCAGGCGCGGGCAACATCAAAGACTTGCAAAAAGTGGAACTAATAAAGGGTGAAAGGTGAAGAGTGAAGGGTGAAATTTTTGGAATTTCGTATCGGCGCTGGGTCTTTTTGCTTGCCGGGCTGGTTTGCTTTGGCATTGGCATCGCGTTGATGAAACGCTCTAACATGGGTCTGGGGCCATGGGCGGTGCTGAGCGATGGTATCGCCACGCAGACCAACCAGCAACTGGGCACAATAGACATCATCAGCGGCGTGTTCATCTTCATGTTGTGGATTCCGCTGGGAGAAAAGCCCGGCGTGGGTTCCATCGCCAATTTGATTTTGATTGGCCTTGTGACCAACGTGGTGCTAAATGTGCTCGCGCCCGCCACGCAGCTCATCCCGCAGCTTGCGCTCAGCATCGCGGGCATTTTGACCATTGGCCTTGGCAGTGGGTTTTATCTGAGCACGCGGCTTGGCGCTGGCCCGCGTGATGGCTTGATGATGGGGTTGGTGCGCAAAACCGGCAAAAGCGTCCGGCTGATCCGCACCATCATAGAAATTGTGGTGCTGGCGGCTGGCTGGCTGATGGGCGGCGCGGTGGGCTTTGGCACCGTCGCCTTCGCGTTGGGCATTGGGCCGGTGGTGCAGTTCATGTTCAAACTGCTCAACTACCATCCGCACCCTGCGCCTGCGCCAGACCCCGCAAAATAAGTGATAGTTGGTAGTGAGAGTTATAGGGAATACGCGACTTTCTCTAACCATCACTCTCAACTATCACTCCTAACTCAAGGGTTTGAGCGTGCCGCCGCCGTTTA
>DAORUN010000025.1:20925-30789 GCA_035433205.1 Thermoflexales bacterium
ATCACTCTCAACTATCACTCCTAACTCAAGGGTTTGAGCGTGCCGCCGCCGTTTAGGGTGTAGGTTTTGCCGCCCAGCGCGGCGCAAGCGCTGGCGTTGTAATACACCGTGTGGCCGTTGCCGGTGATGTTGCTCACGGTTGTGCCAGAAATGCCATCCGCATTTGCCAGACAAGTGAGATACGAATCTGCGCTGACATTCCACGAGCTTGTCGCATCCAGCGTGAGGCTGGCGGTTTTGGCCGTGTTCTCGGCGTTAATCGCGCCGGTAAAGGCAGAGTTTTTTTGCAGGCTCAGGCTGATGGCGCTGATTTTGTCCGCGACCAGGTTGCCATTCAATGTTTGCCCAATTCCAACGAGTTCCGCCGTTCCGCCATTGGAGCCGCTTGTGCCCCAGCGGTCATTGGCCGCGGCTTGCAAAAGCACACCAGAAGCCGCAGACACTTTTACGCCGTTTAGCGTGATTGTGCCGTGCGAGTTGGTCACGTAAAACATCGCCCCTTTGGCCGCCGTGTTTGTCAGCGCGCCGCCGGTTGCGGTGAAAATGCCGTGCGAGCCCAGCGCATCGCCAGAGAAACTCTGGTAAATCATCACGCCCCATTTCTCGGTGGTTGCGCTGGTTTGGGCGGTCACATCCTTCAGGGTGATGGCATTTGCGCCCTCGATGACCGCAATCTCCGAGCTGGTGGTTTTGCAGGTGTTGCCGTTCACCGTGATGTCGCCGGTTGAGTAGTAGCAGGGCGAATCTGCGCCAGAGCTTGTCACCGAGCCACCGGTGGAAACAACCGTGCCGCTCCCGCGGTCGGTGGCGATGGGCGCGGAGTGCGCCCCGGTTGTGTTCATCACCACGTTCTCCAGCGTCACCGCGCCGCCTTGCGTCGCCATGATGCCGTGCCCGCCATCTCCTGTGGCGCTAATCGTCACATTTTTTAGCGCAACCGACGAACCCGCGCCGGTGGCAAACGCGCCATTTGCGCCCGTTCCGGTCGTGGTGATGACGCTGTCATTCATCACAATTTTGCTGCCGCCCGCCGCCAACACGCCCGCGTTTAAGCCGTAAAAACTGCTGTTCTCATCAGATGACGTGTTGCCGCTGGTGTTCACCGCCGCATTGGCAACCGTGAGCGAGCCGCCGTTTGTCACATAAATCCCCGACTGGTCGGTGATGGCGGTCGTCACATTCAAGCCATTCTCCGTGGCGGTTTTGCCATCCAGCGCATATTTACCAGTGGCGGTAGAAAGCCCCTGCGTTGCGCTTTGCGCGCCCGTGCCCGCGCCGGGGGGCGGGTTTCCCGCTGGCGGTGCGCCACCGGGCGGGGCATTGGTTTGGGCCGATGTGGCCGCAGGCAAGGCGGTGGCCGTTGCCTTAGCCATCGCTTGGGTGGCCGTTGGCGAGGCGGCTGGGGTTGCGCTTCCGCACGCGCTCAGAGCAAGCACAATTGCCGCCAATGCCATCAAAGATTTCAAATTCATTCCATTTCTCCTTTCTCGGTTGTGCCGAGTTACCGAGATTCATGCTAGCGAGAAATGGTTGAAATTGGGTTGAGAAATTTTTCACCAGCGGGCTGGCAATAAAAAAGCCGCCCTCTCGGACGGCTTTTTTTATCACGATCACTCTCAACTCTAACTGATTTAGAACAACCCCACCACTTTGCCATCCACCAAATCAACGCTTTGATACGCAGCAACCTTGCTCAGGCCGGGCATGGTGCGCATGTCGCCGCACAGCGGGTAGACAAAGCCCGCGCCCACCGAGGCGCGCACATCGCGGATGGGCAGGCGGAACCCGGTCGGGCGCCCGCGCAGGGTCGCATCGTGCGAGAGCGAGAGATGGGTCTTGGCCATGCACACCGGCAACTTGTCAAAGCCCAGGTTGGTGAACTTGGTAATCTTGTCCTCGGCCTCTGGTGTGTAATCCACGCCGTCCGCGCCATAAATTTCCTTGGCCACGGTCTCAATCTTTTGCTTAATCGGAACATCCAGCGGATACAGGAACTTGAACGCGGATGGCTTGTTGGCGGCGGCCATCACGGCCTCGGCCAGCTCCACGCCGCCCTTGCCGCCCTCGGCCCAAATGTCCGAGCGATGCGCGCCTTCTGCGCCAGCCTGAATCGCAAGTTTCTCAATCAACTCAATCTCGGCGGGGGTGTCGGTGCTGAACGAGTTGACCGCCACCACGACCGGCACGCCAAACTTGCGGGCGTTCTCGATCTGCTTGACCATGTTGGCGCAACCAGCCTCCAACGCGGGCAGGTTCTCGCTCACCAGCTCCGGCGGAAGCGGCTTGCCCGCCACGATCTTGCCCACGCCGCCGTGCATCTTGAGCGCGCGCACGGTCGCCACCAGCACCACGCAATCGGGTGTCAGGCCGCTATACCGGCACTTGATGTTCATGAACTTTTCCATGCCCAGGTCCGCGCCAAAGCCGCTCTCGGTCACAACGTAATCGGCCAATTTAAGCGCAATTTGGTCGGCCACGATGGAGCTGTTGCCGTGCGCGATGTTGGCAAATGGGCCGCAATGCACCATCACCGGAGAATGCTCCAGCGTTTGCATCAAGTTTGGCATGATGGCATCCTTGAGCAGCACAGTCATCGCTCCGGCCACTTTCAGGTCTTCGCATGTCACCATGCCGCCATCTTTGTTCAGGGCTACCACCATGCGGCCCAGCCGCTGGCGCAGGTCTTCGATGGAAGTCGCCAGTGCGAGGATCGCCATCACTTCCGAAGCGACGGTGATGTCAAAGCCGGTGCGGCGGGGCACGCCATCATCTTTGCCGCCCTGCCCAATGTCAATCACCCGCAATGCGCGGTCGTTCACATCCACCACGCGGCGCACGTTGATGTAATTTGGGTCAATCCCCAGCGCGTTGCCGCTGAACAAATGTGAATCCACCGCGGCGCACATCAAGTTATGCGCCACGCCAATTGCGTGAATGTCGCCGGTGAGATGGAGGTTGAAATCCTCCATTGGGATGACCTGCGAGTAGCCGCCGCCCGCCGCGCCGCCTTTGATGCCAAAGGTTGGCCCCATGCTGGGCTGACGGATGCAGGTGAACACCTTGCGTCCCATGTAATGCAGCGCCTGCGAGAGACCAACGGTGGTGGTGGTCTTGCCCTCGCCAAGCGGCGTGGGCGTGATGGCCGTCACGTCAATATATTTTCCGTTTGGGCGATCCTTTAGGCGGTCGCGCAGGGACAAATGAACTTTTGCCTTGGTTTTGCCGTATAGCTCAAGCTCGGTGTCCAGAATTCCACAATTGTTTGCGATTTCGGTGATGGGCTGCACGGTGGCAGCCTGGGCGATCTCAAGATCGGAAGGTACTTTTTGCGTCATGGCAGCCCAGATTCTACGACTTTTCTAAAAGCGACCCGCGGTGAATTTCATCACAAGGGCGCGGGCGCAAAATTAGTTTGACACCCATCTATTCCGAGTAAATCGCCCAAAGTGCTGCTCAAAGCGCATTTTCTTCAGACTTACTCTGCATAACTTCGTCCATGTATATCTGCATTCCACCGGCAGCGGATAAAATCCGCCGCCTAAGCCTTAGAAAACCCGCTGGCGCGGGTTAAAAGCGCCGACATAACCCGCGAGCGGGTTTTCTAAGCGACTAGCCGCCGGATTTATCCGGTGGCGGCAACCGGCGCACATCGCGTCAGAGTGAATTACTCGGAATAGATGGTTTGACACCACGCCGCGCCCGGCGTAAAATGCCGCCCACACGCGCAGTTTCTCTGGCGGGGTTTAGGCTGGAACTGTTTATATTCACACAGGAGGGTTGGTTATGGCAAATGGCATTTCTATTCACATTGGCTTGAACAGCGTTGACCCGGCACAATACGCAGGCTGGGATGGCAAGCTGGCGGCCTGCGAGTTTGACGCGAAGGACATGCAGGCGCTGGCAGACAAGCAGGGTTACAAAACCACACTCTTGCTCACCAAAGATGCCACTTCCGCGAGGGTTATTGAAGCCATCAGCGCCGCCGCGCGAGACCTTAAATCTGGCGATCAACTTCTTCTTACCTATTCTGGGCATGGCGGCCAACTGCCAGACAAAAACGGCGATGAGCCAGATGACCTTGATGAGACCTGGGTGTTGTATGACCGCCAGATTGTGGATGACGAGTTATACGCGCTTTGGAGCAAGTTCAAAAAAGGCGTGTCTGTTTTGATGTTGTCTGACAGTTGCCACAGCGGCACGGTTGCAAAAAACCTGGCGATTGGCAAAGCCATCCAGGCCAACCGCCCAAGAACCGCCGCAAACGAGCCGCGTTTTAGAATCATGCCCGTGAAGAAGCAAAAAGCCGTTTACGAGAAACACAAAGAGTTATACGATGGCATTCAGACCGCCAATCTGCCTGGCGATAAAGCCAAGGTGAATGCCTGCGTGGTTTTAATTTCCGGCTGCCAAGACAATCAGCTTTCTGGTGATGGCGCTCGCAACGGCGTGTTCACGGCTGCGTTGCTCAAGGCGTGGAATGATGGGAAATTCAAGGGCACCCTGCGCTTGTTTGTCCGGGCTATTGGCGCGCAAATGCCGCCCTGGCAAAGCCCCAACTATTTCCGCGTGGGCGCCATCAACGTGATGTTTGAGATGAACGGGCCGTTTGCTTTGTAAGTTCTTTGCGCTGGTCTAAAAATCACAAAATTGGCGCGGCTGTGCGCCATCACGCGCAGCCGCAAAAGGTGAAATATGTTTTGCGTTGACCCATATATCAATCTGCTTAAATCCAATGGCTACAACGTGGTGCGCCTGCCCCGCGCAGATTTTGCGCCGCTGCTTTTGCTGGCCAAAGAGGATGGCAAAGACCTCAACCGCATGGGCCACATCAAAGACCTGCTGATTGGGGCCGCGCCGCCCAGAGTGAAGCTCAACACGCCTGCGGCCAGCATCTCTGGGCAGCGCACGGCCACCATCAACACCGGCATTGGCCTGACGCTGCTTGGCACGTTTATCAGCGCGCTGGGCGGCGGGCAGGTGGGGCTGGACGCGCAATTCAAGAACACATCGTCCATCGCGTTTGAATTTCCTGAGGTGTTTGCGGATGATGTGGATGTCACCAAGCTGGATCAATATCTGGGCAAGGCGCAGATCAACCCCAACTCCAAACAAATGGCATTGCTGCTGGATTTGGATGCGCTGTATGTGGTGACGGGCATCATCAAAGCGAAGAAATTTTCCGTTGACACCACCTCTGCCAGCACGGGGAGCGCCGGGCTGAACGCGCCGGTCATCCAGCAAATTGTTGGCGCAAAGATACAGGTGTCTAAAGACGCGAACAGCGCGTCAAAGCTTTCGTTTGAAGGCCAGCAAATGCTGACCTTTGGGTTCCAGGCCAGACGATTGGTCTATGATGGCGGAGATTACATCCAATTGGCAGCGGTTGCGCCGGGCAGCGTGGGCGCAAAAGGCGGCATTCTTAAATCGCAACGCAAAAAAGAAATAGAAGCGCCATCCGAACTGACAAAAGGCGCGTTTGTTCGGCTGGATTGAATAAATAGGTGAGGCGTGATGATGAACACATTTGAACACGGGTATGCCCTGCTCATCGGCGTGGGCGATCATAAATCGGATCCGGGGCTGTCTTTGCCGGTGACGGCCAAAGACGTGGCGGCGTTGCGCAAAACGTTGCTCACCCCCGACCTGTGCGGCTACATGGATGACAAAGACCACGTGCGCGTTTTGAGCGATGAGGAAGCCACTAACAGCAACATCGTCAAAGGTCTCAAGTGGCTCAAGTCAAAGGCCGAAAGTGATTCGGAGTCCACCATCTTTGTGTATTTTTCGGGGCACGGGTTTGTCTCGCCAGACGAAGAATATTTTCTGGTCACGCAAGACACAGACGCAACCGACACAAATTCAATAAAAGACACCGCTTTGCACGGAACGGCGTTCACCAATCAGCTTCGCGCCATTACGGCCAAGCGGCTGCTGGTGGTGCTGGATTGTTGCCACGCGCAGGGCATGGCCGAGGCAAAAGACTTGCCCCAAATAAAAGATGACGTGGCGAAGGGATTAAAGCAAGGCCAGACGGCAGTCACAAATATCACCGTCGCCTTGGCGCAGGGGCAGGGCCGGGCTGTGTTCAGCTCATCACAAGGCGATGAAAGCTCATACTGGCTGCGCAATGGTTCGATGAGCATTTTCACCTATCACTTCATCGAGGCCTTGCAAGGTGCGGGCCAGCAGGCGGGCGATACCGAGGTGACGATCTCCAGCTTGATGAAATATGTGGCGAAAAAAGTAAAAGATAGCGCCGCCAGCGAGCGCGGGGCCAATCAAAATCCATTTTTCAACCTGGAAGCCACCGACTTCCCAGTTGCGCTGGTGCGCGGCGGCAAGGGCTTGCCCGCTGGCGGATGGGAGGCGGTTAAGCCAGAGGCGGAGCGCTATCTTGGAACACTCACCCAAAATGCGGTTCTCACCGGCGGCGGGGCCATCGCGCAGGGGGATGGGGCTATTGCGGTTGGACAAGGCGGCGTGTATATCGGCGGGGTCAACACGGGCTCAATAAACACCGGCACACACATTTCTGGCGATTACATTGGTGGCGACAAAGTATTGGGCGACAAAATCGAGAAAATTATCAACACCGGCGGCGGCGCTTATATTGGCGGAAATTTCACTGGCAGCGGCAATGTGGTTGGCCGGGATCAGGTTGTGAGTAATTATTACACCTCACCGCCATCCGATGCAACGGCGAATATTTCTGCGGCGGGCAAGCGTTTGGCGAAATTGCTGAATGATTATTTTTCTGCCAGCGAGCTGGAAGGGTTGGCCTTTGAGATGGATGCGGACTGGGACAACCTGCCCGGCGACACCAAAGAGGTCAAAGCCCGCGAGTTTGTGAGATTTGCCGAGCGGCGCAACGCGCTGGCCGAGCTTAAGAAGCTGGTGCGCGTGGCGCGGCCTAATTTGCGCGGGCAGTTGGAGTAGGCTGTTTTGCGGGATGAATGCCGCGACTCACCCACCGGCAAGGCGCCGCGCCAGCGCCACAATTCCATCCACCAAAGCGCCCCAATTCACCACGCCCGTGACCTGCAAGGCCATAGCCAGCAGTAATACCCACATGATGGCGCGCGGGTTAAACGAAACCGTTGGCGCGTACACAAAGTGCGAGTTGCCGGAGTTTTTTGCGGCCTCATCCGCCGCGCGTTTGATATACCACTGCGCCAGCTTCACCGCCGCGTTCACCACCGGGCGGTTGGCTTTTGCCGCGGCATTGGCGTTTTGGGTGATGGATGTCCGGGCAGCCTGGGCTTGTGCCGCCGCCTGGCGCAATTGCTCCGCCGGAGACAACTGCGGCTCGTCGCGGCGGGCGCGAGTGCGAGGCCGCGGGCGCGGCGGCTCTGGCGGGCGGCGCGTGACCGGCGGGAGCGCAATTTGCTCGCCAGCCGCCAACTTTGCCGGGAGCTTGAGTTTGGTTGCCGGTTGCGTTTGCGGCGAGCGCAACGCCTCCAGCAGGGCATCGGCCCAATCTTGCGCGCTGGGGCGCAGCGAGAGGTTTTTGTGGCTTTCCTCAAAACAATGCCAGCACAGCATTTGCAAGCGCGGATGAAGCGCCTTCAGCGAAAGACCGGGCGGCGGGGCGATGACTTTTGAGACGCGGCGGCCATACGGGAACAGCCCCTCGCGGATGCGGTCGGCGTATTCCTTCTCTCCGGCGGCCAGCCATTGCCCGCGATACGGATGGTTGCCGCCCATGAGCAGCATGAAAATAAAAATTGCCAGCGAGAAGTTGTCGTTTTCCTCGCGCCGCACGCTGGTGTGCCAATCGGTCTCCAACATCTCTGGCGCCTGGAACTCTGGCATGCCCACCGGGCAGCGAAAAACCTTCTTCGCGCCGTTTATCTCGGCCATCACCTGAAACGAGTCGGTGTCAATGAACGTCACCCGCGTGTCTGGCTTCACCAGAATATTGCGCGGGTTCACATCGCCCACGATATGCCCAAAACTGTGCAGGTTCGCCATCGTGCTGGCCACGTTAAACGCCACCGCGTGCAAATACTCCCAGCCAAAATTCTCGTAGCGTTTGCGGCGCAAAACGGCGTTGTAAATGTTGATCAACTCATCCGCGCCAGAAACGCCCGGCATGGCGTAGCCGGTGAATTTGCGCTGGGCGTCTTGCAAAACATAGTGCGGCCAGGCGATGGAAACGTGGTTGGCGTTCATCGTCGGGTCGGCGGGGGCGTGCGCGATCATCCATGCCAGCTTGGCTTCCTTCTCTGGCGTGGGCCGGATGTAGGTCTTTGCCACCATGCCCGTGGGATGGCTGACGCGGTAAATGGCCGCCTCGCCCCCGTGCCCAATGGGCTTGTCATCCAGCTCAATGGGCTGATGGGTGTTGGTGTACAAAACTTTCATCGTTGGCGCTCAAAAAACGAACAACTGAACCCGTGCGCGCGGTTCGCTGCGCGTGTCGCATTCAGTTCATTGTCTGCCGCGCATGGCGGCGTCTACCGCGGTGACAATCGCCGGTATAAGCACAACCGCCACAATCAGTTCGGTGATCGCTTGCGGAAAGACGGTGGGGATGGCGCTTGCGGGGAAAAGATTGGGAACCAGCACAACCGCCGTGCCAACGGTAAAGATCGTGTTGGTTAATGCTCCCACCCCCGCGGCGATGGCGGCGGCCAGCCACACTTTCGTGCCGCCTTTGCGCAAAGCCGAATAAACCACCCATGTCAACAATCCAATCAAAATTCTGGATGGGATGTGGACCAATGGGCCAAAGGCCGGAAACGCCCCCAGCGCAAGCCCGCCAAAAATAAAACCGCAAATCATGCCAACAATTGGCCCGCCAATGATGGCCCCCAGAATGACCGGGAGGTGCAAGAAAGTGCTTGCCCCGCTGAGATTGGCGATGGGGATAAAACCAAAACCGATTCCCCCCAGAACCAATGTCATGGCGCCAAAAATGGCCGCCAGCACCATCTCGCGCGAGCCAAATGCCCAACTGCTTTTTGAATCTGATTGCATTGTGTGTCCTCCTTAAGATAAAGCCTGCAAATAAAGCCTGCATTGTGCATTATTCGCAAGCGAATTGGAAGGACATTAGAAATGCGGAAAGCGGGATGCGAAACAGACGACACCAGGAATAAAAACTGGATGCGCGTATGTTGCCGCCACCGGATCTAAACTTGCGTTAACAACCGAGAACGGAGAGAGGTAGAGACGCAAAATTTTGCGTCTCTACCGGGTGACTAACAGCCTGTGGCGATAGGGCGCCATCAGCCTGAAAGGGGGTGAGCGCTAGGGGTTGTTAAACGTGATTGCGGTGTAGTAATACGGAAAACCGAAGCCGAAATCTGTGCCAAACACGCTGACATCCCAGCGGTATGACACCCCGGCCTGAAAGCCGTATTGAGACAATACGCCAGAAGAGAGCTGGTAGCTGTTCGCATACCCCAAGTATGGCTCGGAGACAAAAAACAGGCTTCCACTTGAGTTGTAGAACCGGATGAAGTAGTTGTCTGATGTGGAAGCTGAGCGCTTGTTCCAAGTGAATGTTTGTGGCAAAGACACCGTTGCGCCATTCCCCGGTGAAGTGGTGGTGATATTGGCAATATCAAAGCTGCCGATATTGACAGAACTCCCGGCGGCGTAGTAGGGCAATTTCTTGGTGTTCCACAAAAATAGCCGTGAATTGGTTGAGTTGTTGAAGTATCGGACGTAATACGATTGGTGCTGCGAGAGTGTTGGCGCGCTCAGGAATTTGAATTGACCATTGGCATCGGTTGTGGTTGAGGCGATGGTCGTGTAGGTGTCGCTGTCCCAGTTGTCGCGCCGCAACTCAACGGCTACGCCAGAAATGGCCGCGCCGTTCATCTTGACCGTTCCGTATATGCCCAGAGATTGCGGGGT